>JBIKNC010000360.1:0-2742 GCA_044358925.1 Planctomycetota bacterium
TTGCGATTCCGCACTTCCACACCGCCGTGACGGATCCGGTGTCTGACACCGTACGCGTCAACGAGCCACGCGCGTTGCCAGCCACGCGGCGATCTCGTCGCAACGCGTCTGCCAGTCGCTCTCGCGCAACAGGTCGCCGCGCCGGCCGTCGATCACACGCACGTCGACGTGCGGGCCGGCGAGCGCACGACTCGCCGCGACGTCACCGACCTTGTCGTCGGCGCCGTGCAACACGAGCGTCGGCGTCGCGAGGCTCTTCGCACGCGCGACGACGGCACGTGCTTCCTCGGGCAACCGCTCCGCGACGTGGCGCGTCACCACGCCGTGCACGTGGGCGTCGGCGCGGTACGCCGCACGCGCGGCCGCGTCGTTCGTCAGATCGTCGGCCGTGAAGCCGAGCGCTCCCGCGTCCGTCGGCAGCGCCTTCTTGAACAGCGCCTTCAAGCCGCCCGCCTTGGGCGGTGCTTCGAAGCGCGGCGCGAGATGCGGCGAGATCAACACGAGGGCCGCCAGCCGACCGACGTGCGCCGTCGCATGGGCGAGTGCGTAGAGCGCACCGAGGCCCGTCGCCACGACCACCTTCGGCGCATCGGGCAGCCGGTAGGCCAAGTGGTCGTTGATCGATTCGAGATCGCGGACGGGTTCCGCGATGCCCCACGAGTGGCCGCGCGGGCCCTCGCTCGCACCGTGACCGCGCAGGTCGGGCAACGCCACGGCCCAGCCGCGCTCGGCGAAGTACTCACCCGCTGCGCGGTAGAGCGCCCCGTGCCCGCCCGCGCCGTGCACGATCGTGAGTGAGCCCGTCGGCTCCCCCACGCCCGCAAGCTCCAGCACGTGCAGCAGGAACAGACCTTTCTGTGTGTGCGAGAGCCCCGCGCCTTCGGTGCCGTCGGGGTTCGACTCGCGCAGTTCGAGGTTGGTGACGGTGGACTTGACGCTCATGGTGGGCGCGGAAGGCTACACGTTGCGGTCGCGGTCGAGCGCCCCGGGGGCTACGCTCGCCCGCGGATGCGAGAGGCCCGGGCGGCCGCGCGCGCGCCGTTCGCGGTGGGCGTGAGGAAAGTCCGGACTCCTCGGGCCAGGGTGGTTGTCAACGACAACCGGTCGCGAGGCCAGGGAAAGTGCCACAGAGAACAGACCGCCGACCGCGACTCGAAAGAGCCACGGCCGGTAAGGGTGAAACGGTGCGGTAAGAGCGCACCGCGGGTCCTGGTGACAGGCCCGGCACGGCAAACCCCACCCGGAGAAAGACCAAATAGGGGAGCTCATGGCGAGGCCCGCGCCGCTCCCGGGTAGGTCGTTCGAGGCCGCACGCGAGTGCGGTCCCAGAGAAATGGTCGCCCCTGCGCACTTCGGTGTGCGGGAACAGAATCCGGCTCACGAGGGCCTCTCGCATCCACTCCGCGGGCCCTGTCGCTTCCGTCATGGCCGCGTGGGACGCGCGTTCCCGGCGCCGAGGCGCGAGCGGGCACGCGCGATCCGTGGTGGACTCCGTGGACGAGCGGCCCCGGATGTTGGGGCGTCGTGCGGGTGAACGTGTGTGTTGCAGCGCGGCGAGGCAACCGGCCCGGTGGCGTGCTTGCAGCCACTGCTAGACTCTTCGCCCCCAAACTCCCGGGAGTCGCTCCTTGGGACTTGGAAGCCGCCCTCATGTCCGCCCATTCGGCCTCCGCCCAACCGACCGTCGAGTGCGTCTACGTGGTGCCGCGTGCGGACCTGTTCCCGCGCCGCTATCCGCGCGGCTTCGTGCCGTTCGGCGCGGACCTCGACGCGCGCGCGGTTCTCGAGTGCATCGCGACGAAGGGCTTCTTCGTCGAGCGCTCCGTCGCGGAGACGCAGCCGCTCTGGAAGCAGGTCATCCCGTACACCGCCGTCACGTGCGGCGAGCGCGTGCTGCTGCTCGAGCGCACCAAGAAGGGCGGCGAGGCGCGCCTCGCGAACAAACTCTCGATCGGCGTCGGCGGCCACCTCGACCTCGTCGACCTCGTGGGCGGCGAACGCGCGCGCATCGTCGAGCGCGGCACGCTGCGCGAGCTCTCCGAAGAACTGTTCGTCCCCGGCCTCTCCGTCGCGCCGCAGCCCTTCGCGATCATCAACGACGACGACACCGAGGTCGGTGCCGTGCACGTCGGACTGGTGCAGACGCTCGCGCTGTCCGAAGAGGTGCGTGTGCGCGAAGCCGACCTCTTGGTCGGGCGCTATGCGAGTCGCGCCGAGTTGAAGCAACTCGTCGCCGCCAACGCGAACTTCGAGACCTGGTCGCGCTTCTTCGTCGAAACGATCGACACCTGGCTGCCGCACGGCGCCGGTCGCTGATCACTCCACTTCCACACCTCCCAAGCCCAACGCCCGTCGCGATGACCATGTGGTCGTGCGACGGGTCACCCCACCCCCAGCCAAGAGACCCACGTGCCCACCGCCACACGCTCCGCACCGCTCCGCGCGCTCGACACCGAGGCCCTCTACGACCTGCTCATGAGCGCGCGCACGGCCGACCGCGTCACGCTGCTGTTCCGCGACGGACGGATCTTCCAGGGCTCGCTGCTGTTCAATCATTTCAAGGGCACGGGTCGCCTGATCAACGTCGAGAGCGAGACCTCGATGGACTTCGCGATCCAAGAGCTGCGCGACGTGCGCCTGTGAGCCTGCTCGGTTGACGCGTACGGTGTCAGACACCGGATCCGTCACGAACACGTACGGTGCCGCACCAGAAGTTGCACACCCCGTGTGCCGCATGAAGCG
>JBIKNC010000161.1:0-10280 GCA_044358925.1 Planctomycetota bacterium
AAGGCGACGAGGTCCACGGCATCGTCCAGCGCAAGATCAAGGGCGGTCTCCTGGTCGACGTCGAGGGCGTGCCGGTCTTCCTGCCCGCGAGCCAGGTCAACCTGCGCCGCACGCACGACATCTCCGACTTCATCGGCGAACCGATTCGCGCGCGCATCATCAAGATCGACGCGGAGCGCATGAACGTCGTGATCTCGCGCCGCAAGCTCCTCGAAGAAGAGCGTCAGCGCCAGAAGGAGATCCTGCTCAAGGACATCACCGAGAGCCAGACCCGCAAGGGCATCGTCAAGAACATCGCCGACTTCGGTGTGTTCGTCGACCTGGGCGGCATCGACGGTCTCCTGCACATCACCGACATGTCGTGGGGGCGCATCAACCACCCCTCGCAGATGGTCGAACTCGGTCAGGAGATCGAGGTCAAGGTTCTGCGCGTCGACTTCGACCGCGAGCGCATCGCTCTCGGCCTCAAGCAGAAGTCGATGTCGCCCTGGGAGGGCATCGACACGCGCTACCCGATCGGCAGCAAGCACAAGGGCGCGGTCGTCAACCTCATGTCGTACGGCGCCTTCGTCAAACTCGAAGACGGCGTCGAGGGCCTCGTCCACATCTCCGAGATGTCGTGGACGCGCCGCATCAACCACCCGTCCGAGCTCGTCAAGATCGGCGATCCGGTCGAAGTGGTCGTGCTCGAGATCGACAAGGAGAAGCAGGAGATCTCGCTCGGCATGAAGCAAGCCGAAGCGAACCCCTGGGACCTGGCCGAGCGCAACTACCCGGTCGGCACCGTCATCGAGGGCGTGGTCCGCAACCTCACCTCGTACGGCGCGTTCGTCGAGATCGAAGAGGGCATCGACGGCCTCCTGCACGTCTCCGACATGAGCTGGACCAAGAAGGTCAGCCACCCGTCGGAAGTCGTGAAGAAGGGCGATCGCCTGCAGTGCGTCGTGCTCTCGGTCGACACCGGCAAGAAGCGCATCGCACTCGGTGCGAAGCAACTCACGCCCGACCCGTGGCACGAAGAGATCCCGGGCAAGTTCCACGTCGGCGACCTGCTCTCGGGCTACGTCACGAAGATCACCAACTTCGGTGTGTTCGTGAAGCTCGAGGAGGACCTCGAGGGTCTGCTCCACATCTCCGAACTGTCGGACCACAAGATCGCTTCGCCCGAAGAGATCGTGCACCCCGGCATGAAGATCGAAGTGCGCGTGATCCGCGTCGACGTCGAGGACCGCAAGATCGGACTGTCGTTCGTGCACGCGGACTTCGAGGAGAACGCGAACATCGAACGCACGCCGAAGCCGGTGCACGACGAGACGTACGCGGACGGCACGATCACGATCGAGCGTTCGGAAGACCCGTCGTGACGGAGAGCGCGGGGCGGTGACGAGAAGCCGCCCCGCGCGATACGACTCCATGAGAGCCTCTTCGTGAACAGAGCTTCATGAACAGTCCGCGCTCGATGACCGGCGTGCTCCTCGGCCTCCTGGCCGTGGGGTGCGCCGGTGTGCGTTCCGACGACGTCGCGGCGGCGAACGTGCGCGTCGTGGAGACGGCTCCCGCCCCCGCGATCGACGAGCGCTTCACGCAGAGCTTCGAGTTCGTGCGCCTGGCCCTCGAGGACGGCGACGATCGCACGGCGCGGCTGCTGCTCGCGTCGGTCCTCGCTCGCGCGAGTGACGCAGCGACACGCGAGGTCGCTCTGCGCTGGGTCGACGTGGTCGACGGGCGCGCCGTCATGGCGGCCTGCCAGTTCGATCTCGTGATCGACGACGATCCGTCCGAACCCGGCGCGACGGCGGTCGACCTCGTGCTCACGTCGCAGTTGCGCAGCGGTGCGCGGCTCGAGTGCCCGCCGTTCGTCCTGACACGCACCTTCGTCGCGATCGATCGGCTCGGCGTCGAACGCACCGATTCGACGACGATCCTGTGGGAGCCGGGCGGCGACATGGGGCTGCCGGCCGGCGGAGCGCCCGTGCGTCTGCGCGTCACTTCCCAACCGCTGCCGCGCACGGATGCCGTCGCCCTCCGCGAGTCGTGGCGCCTCGAGGTGAAGAGCGGACACGTGCGCTTCGAGGGCCGCCGCCTGCCGATGCGCGCCTTCGAGGTCGAGTCGCCGCGCAAGGAGTGGCTCGCCGCCTACCTCGATCGCGGCGTGCTCGCGCCCGAGGAGTTCATGCGCTTCGTGAGCGACCCGGCCTCGTACGAACTCGACCACGAGGTCTTCACGGCGCGCATGCTCGAGCGCCTGTTGCGTGTACCGATCGCGCGCCGCCAGGAACTGCGACGCTCGTTGGCGGCGCTCGCCGCGGACCTCGACGACGTACGCTTCGAACGGCTGGTGCCCGCGCTGCGCTGGACGTCACAGGCCGACATCGGTCGAGACGCCGCGGCTTGGCGCGCCGCGCTCGCTCACGGCCGAGCTCTCGAGGCCCGAGCCGAGGCGGCGGCTGCGGACGAGTTGCGCCTGCCGAAGAACCCATGACCATCGACGTCGCGCACCACCTTCGCGCCTTCCAACGCGGCTCCGTCGACCTGATCGAGCGTCGCGACCTCGAGAAGCGCCTCGCGACCGGCCGCCCGCTACGCATCAAGTTCGGCATGGATCCGAGCTCGCCGGACCTGCACATCGGGCACGCGGTCGTGCTGCTCGAGCTGCGCGACCTGCAGCAACTGGGCCACCAGATCGTGATCATCGTCGGCGACGCGACCGCGATGGTCGGCGACCCGTCGGGGCGCAACAAGCTGCGCCCGGTGCTGACGCGCGAGTCCGTCGAGGCGAACCTCACGACGTACGTCGATCAGGTCGGGCGTGTGCTCGACATGTCGCGCACGGAAGTGCGCCGCAACTCGGAGTGGTTCGACCGCTTCGGCTTCGCGGACCTCTTGAAGCTCGCGGGCCGCATGACCGTCGCGCGCATGCTCGAGCGCGACACGTTCGAGAAACGCATCGCGAGCGGCGAGCCCATCGGCATCCACGAGTTCCTCTACCCGCTGCTGCAGGGCTGGGACTCCGTCGTCGTGCGTGCGGACGTGGAGTTCGGTGGCACGGACCAGCTCTTCAACCTGCTCGCGGGGCGCCAGTTCCAGGAGCAGGAGGGCCAGGCGCCGCAGGTCTGCATCACCACGCCGCTCATCGACGGCTCCGACGGCCGCAAGATGAGCAAGTCCTACGGCAACGCGATCGGCATCACTGCGCCGCCCAAGGACATGTTCGGCGGCGTGATGGCCTTCCCGGACACGGCGATGCCGCCGCTCTACCGCTTGCTGACGCGTCTTCCGGACGACGAGGTCGCGGCGCTGCTCGCGGGCCACCCGCGCGCGGCGAAGGCGCGCCTCGCACGCGAGATCACGGCGGTCTTCCACGGCGCTGCCGCGGCCGACGAAGCGCTCGCTGCGTTCGATCGCCAGTTCAGCCAAGGCGAGGTGCCGCAGGACGTGCCGGCGGTCGCGTTCACCTGGGACGCTCCGGTCGCCCTGCCCGTGCTGCTGCGCGACCTCGGTCTCGCGGAGAGTTCTTCGGACGCGCGCCGCGTGATCGAACAGGGCGGCGTCAAGCTCGACGGCGCGGTCTGCAAGGACCCGAAGTTCGCCGTCTCGCCGCCAGGCGCGCCGCTGCTCGTTCAGGTGGGCAAGCGCCGCTTCGTGCGCCTCGTTCCGCGCGCCTGACGGCGCCGGAGAATCACCAGCGCTCGCGCTGCGCGTCAGCGCTTCTCGAGCTGCGCACGCAGAGCTTCGAGTGTGAGCGCGGGCGGCGGAGCGAGTTCCCACGGGACCTCGTAGCTCGCCTCGGAGCCGCTCTCCGTCGTGCCCGCTTCGCCCTCGGGGCCGTAGCCCAGTTGGCCGAGCACGTTCGCGAGCATCGATGCGGCCGCGGAGACCCGTTCCTCGACGGGAGCGTTGTCGCCGCCGGCGTGCGCCTCGCGCAGCTCGGCCTTCAGGGCTTCGATGCCGCTCCAAGCCTCGCCGAGGCGCGGGTCGTCGAGCGTTCCGATCGCCGTGTTCGACGCGGCTGCGAACGCGACCAACGGCGCTGCTTCGAGCGGATCCGCCGCGAGGTCGTAGAGGGCGATGTCGCCGAAGCGGAACTCCTCGCGGCCCACGTGGTACGTCCAACCGCGGATCAGCTTGAGGTCCTTGCGGCGCCAGACGTCCGTGTAGACGTGGGTGATGTTCGCGGCGTCCGACTTCTTGACCATCGGGAACGCACGCAGGTTCGAGTAGAGCGCGCGCTCGGCGAGCGCTTCGCCCTTCATGGCCGGAACGAGCGACGTGCCGAAGCAGTGGTCGCGGTCGAGGCCCGCGTATTCGAGCAGCGTCGGTGCGACGTCGGAGAGCGACGTCTGCTCGCCGACCGTGCGGCCGACGGCGAAGTCGGAACCCTTCGGCGGCACCATCAACATCGGCACGCGCAGTTGTTCGTCGTAGAGCGTGTTGCGGTGGCCGCGCCCGCCGTGCTCGAAGAACTCCTCGCCGTGGTCGCCGACGACGGTGACGAACGCGCCGTCGAGGCGGCCGGCGTCGTCCAGTGCGTCGAAGATCTGGCCGAGGTGCTGATCGGTGAAGTAGACCTCGCCGCGGTAGAGCGCCTTGATGTGTTCGAGGTCGCGCGCGTTGATCCGCCGCTGGCCGTCGAAGATGCGCGGGTTGCGGTAGAAGTTCTTGCCGTCGATCGTGCCCGTGTAGCCGGGATCGAAGCGCTCGACCACGTCGTCGGGCGGCACGTAGTCGTAGTGCGGGTCGAAGAAGTGCAGGAACAGGAACAGGTCTTCTTCGCCGGCGCGTGAGATCGCGTCGAGCGCCTTCTTCACGAGTTCGGGCGACGAGATCGCTTGGTGCGAGACCTGGTCGGCGCGGTCCCACACGGCGGCCTGGGCGTCGGGGTTCTCGTCTTTCGAGGCTTCGCGCAGTTCGCGTTCGAACTTGGAGCCGCCCGGCATCGCGTTCTCGTAGACGTCGAAGCCCTTGTCGAAGCCGTACTCCTTCACGAGGTACCAGCCCGAGAAGTAGCCGGCGGTGAACCAACCGGCTTCGGACAACAACTCCGCGAGCAGCGGCGTGCGCGGATCGATGCGCACGTCGTCGAAGTTCACGCCGTGCAGCGCCGGCGGTTGGCCCGTGAACATCTGCACGTGCGTCGGCAGCGTCCACGAGGTGCCGCTGACCGCTTGTTCGAAGACGACGCCGCGCTCGGCCAGCTCGGCAAGGTTCGGAATCGTCGTGGGGTCGTCGAAGCGCACCGTGTCGGCGCGCGCCGTGTCGATCGACACGAGGACGATGGTGCGCGCCGTGCTCTGCGCCTTGCCGCCGCACGCGGCGAGCAGCAGGGGGAGTGCGAGCGACGCAGCGAGGGCAGCGCGGTTTCGGATCAAGGGAAGCGCAGGTAGGGGACGACGAGCGGCGGCCAGCGCTCGTTCTCGAACGCCACCGTCAACCTACCCGAACACTCGGCCGGAGCGTCGCCCTCGATCGCCAGCTCGATCGTCCACGACGGGCCGGTCGTCGCGACGCCCGCTCCGGTCGTGACCGTGTGCGTGAGTCGCTCCGCCAGCGGGCCTTCGACTGTCACGCTCGCGATGCGCGCGTCGTCGGCCGGCAGCCGACTCGACACACGCAGCGTCGCGGTCGTGGCTCCCCCGCGGAAGAAGACGCTGTTCTGGGCCGCATAGATCGTCGGGCCGCGCACTGCGCGCACCGGGACCAGGAACGCCGGTCCCGACACTCCGTTCGCGTCCGCCGTGGCGAGTTCGACCCGCCCTTCGACCCGTCCTTCGTTGCCGGCCGGAAGCGTGATCTGCAGCGTCCACACGCGCACAGGTCCGGGCGTGGAGGTGTCTTCGAAGACGCGCACGATCCAGTCCGGCGGGCTCGCGACGACGTCGCCGGTCAGCTGGGTGCCCGTCGTGCCCGTCTGCGCGAGCGACATCCGCACGGTCGCCGGCGCCTCTGCCGCCACGGTGCCGGCATTGAACTCACCGCGCGGCAGCACGAATGGCGCGGTCGCGATCACGGTGCCTTCCAACGACACCCTCGGCACGGACGGATCGCTCGTGTGCACGCTGGCCTGGAGCAGGCGCGGGCTGTTGGGCAGACGTTCGTCGCGCGTGTCGACCACGAACTCGACTTCGAGGGTCCCGCCCGGCGGTACGTCGGCCGTGCGCGCGCCGCCCTCGTGCAGGCGCCCGACGACCGCTCCGGCGGCGTCTTTGGCGCGCACCTCGAGCTTCAGGCACGTGCACGACGGCAGGGCGCGCTGGATCGAGATCGTCCTCTGGCTCGTGTTGTCGAGCACGAAGGTGTGGTGCACCACTTCGCCCATCGGGACCTCGCCGAACCAGTGGTACTCGGGGCGTTCGATCGGGTCGGCTCGGGTGCGCTCGATCGGGGCCGGCGTCGATCCCTGGCGAACGACGAGCGCAGGGAGGGGCGCGCCGTTGCAGGCGTGCAGCAGTCCGGCCGCGGCGACGGTACCCAGAAGACGGGCGAGGGTCCGCGCGGCGACCCGGGAAGGAAGTTGCATGTCGAACGGTTCGAAGGACGTGATTGGGGCACCTGCCGGGCCGCGCCGACGTCCACCCACCAGGGCGTGGCCCGAGTTTCGGTTCCACTTCGGAGCCGACGCAGGCCGAACTAGTCCGAAGCACTTCCGGCGTCGCGCGCGAGGGTTCACGTTCAGCCGTGACCCATGCGTGACCCGCCGGGAGCGTCGCGAAGGATATCCTCACCCTCGGGTCGATCGAGCCGCTCGAACGCCGCTCGTGCGATCCCGCAGGGACTCCGCGTCCCCGTCCGAACCCGATGAAGAACTCCTCGAACACGCTCGCTGTCGTCCTCGTCCTCGTTGCGCTTCTGGTCGGCGGCCTCTTCGCCTGGCTGACGCAGTCGCCCGAGGCCCCGCAGCCCCGCGAAACGACCAAGGCGCCCGAAACCGTCACCGCTGCGCCCGAAACCCTCGTGGCTTCGAACGACGCCGAGCTCGCCGACAGCACCGTCGCCGAGTACCTGAAGAAGCGTTGGGGCGAAGAGCAGGGCGGCCAGATCCTGAGCGCGCCGGACCGCACGCTCGAAGGTCGCCCGCTCTACCGCGCCAAGACGGTCTTCGTCTCGACCGACCGCAACGGCAACCCGGTGATCACGCGCCCGAGCTACAGCCCGCTCGAGCCGACGACGCTCAACAAGCTGGATCAGAAGCCGATCGACCGCGAACAGGTCGGCACCTACTCGGGCCCGCAGGTCAACATCAACGACCCGGCCGTTCGCAAGCACCTGGAGGAGTCGCGTGCACGGACGCAGAAGGCACGCCTCCTGACGCAGTGGGCCAACGAGCAGATCGAGAACGGCAACGTCGGCGAGGACGGTCTGCCCCAGATGCCCCAGTCGGACGAGGAAATGGACGAGCTGCTCGGCAAGCTCGACCAGGCCGATCAGGCCAAGTCCGCGAAGGGCGGCCAAGGCAAGAAGGGCAAGAAGAAGAAGGCCCCGGCCACTCCGCCGGTCGAACAGCCGTCGAGCAACGACTGATCCATCGGACACACTTCGGCGCGAGAGCGCTGCGCGAGAAGCCGCCGCAAGGCGGCTTCTGTCGTTCACGGGCCCGACTTCGAAGGGCGGGCCCTCCGCGCGGAGGGCTCCTCACCTCGGCCGCCCGGTTGCGTCGGCGCGCCGCCGGTGCGCCCGAGGAAGCGCGTCGTGAGCCGCGCTTCGAAGCGCGGTCGACACGCACGCCTTCGAGACCGGTGGCGCGGCCGAGCCGCGGCGTGGCGGAACGAAGCGCTCGATGGCGGATGCCGGACTCGAGGTGTGGCTCGGTGTGCACCTTGTCGTGTCCGTTGCGTGGCGCGAGCACGGGCGTCGTTATCCTCGGAGCGGCGTCACGCCGACGACCACCGCCGAACGAGCCCGACATGCACACCCAAAGGACCGACATGGACGTCTGGCTCGCGATCGATCGCGAGGCGCAGCGTCAGGAAGCGCAGCTCGAACTCATCGCGTCCGAGAACCACGCCTCGCTCGAGGTGATGGCGGCGATGGGCACGGTGCTGACGAACAAGTACGCCGAGGGCTACCCGGGCAAGCGCTACTACGGGGGCTGCGAGTACGTCGACGAGGTCGAGGTCCTGGCGCGCGAACGCGCGAAGAGCCTGTTCGGCGCGCAGTACGCGAACGTGCAGCCGCACAGCGGCACGCAGGCGACGATGGGCGCGCTGATGGCGGTCGCGGAGCCGGGCGACTCGGTGCTCGCGATGTCGCTCGACCACGGCGGCCACCTTTCGCACGGTCACCCGAAGAACGCCTCCGGCATCTTCTACCGCTTCCAGCACTACGGGGTGGAGCGCGGCTCCGAGCGACTCGACATGGACGTCGTGCGCGCGCGGGCGCTCGAGGTGAAGCCGAAGGTCATCGTCGCCGGCGGCTCCGCCTATCCGCGCACGATCGACTTCGCAGCCTTCCGTGCCATCGCGGACGAGGTCGGCGCCGTGCTCCTGGTGGACATGGCACACATCAGCGGTCTCGTCGCCGGCCGCCAACACCCGAGCCCCGTGCCGCACGCGCACCTCGTCTCGTCGAGTACGCACAAGACGCTGCGCGGTCCGCGCGCGGGTTTCGTGCTGACCAACGACAAGGAGATCGCCAAACGCGTGAACTCCGCCGTGTTCCCCGGATCGCAGGGCGGCCCGTTGATGCACGTGATCGCCGCGAAGGCGATCGGCTTCCGCGAGGCCGCGACGCCGAGCTTCGAGCGTTACGCGGCCAACGTCGTCGCGAACGCCAAGGTGCTGGCCGAGACACTCGCCGGCCGCGGGTTGCGGATCGTCTCCGGCGGCACCGACACGCACCTCATGCTCGTCGACGTCTCGTCGGTCGGGCTCACCGGCGATGTCGCGGAGAACGCACTGCACGCCGTCGATCTGACGTGCAACAAGAACCTCGTGCCGTTCGATCGCGAGCCGCCCGTGCGCACCAGCGGCATCCGCCTGGGTACGCCCGCGATCACGACGCGCGGTCTCGATCGCGACGACGTGCGTCGCCTGGGGCACTGGATCGCCGACGTGTTGCACGCTCCGAGCGATGCGAAGATCGCCGAGCGTGTGCGCGCCGAGGTCGCCGAACTCGTGGCTGCGCGGCCGATCTATCCGCATCCGACTCCGGCGCGTGTCTGAGACGTTCCGTGCCGTGCCCGTCACCTTGCTGACGGGCTTCCTCGGCGCGGGAAAGACGACGCTCCTCAACCGTTTGCTCGCCGCGCCCGCCGGACGAGGTTCGGCCGTCATCGTCAACGAGTTCGGCGAACTGCCGATCGACGGGCGCCTGATCGTCGCGGCGGACGACGAGGTGCTCGAACTCGCCAACGGTTGCATCTGTTGCACGGTGCGCGGGGACCTCGTGCGCACGGCGAAAGACCTCTTCGAGAGGCGCGCGCGCGGTCGTGTCGACTTCCAACGACTCGTGATCGAGGCGTCGGGACTCGCGTCGCCGGGACCGGTGCACCAGTCGTTCCGCCTCGACGACGACTTGCGGCGCGCCACACGGCCGTGTGGGATCGCGGCGCTGTGTCATGCGGGATTCGTGCTCGACCAGACGGCCCGCTATCGCGAGGCTGCCGAGCAGATCGCGTATGCCGACGTGCTCGTGCTGAACCACGCGGATGCGGTGTCGTCGGCTCGGTTGGAGGAGGTGCGTGCTGCGCTGCACTCGCTCGCGCCCACGGCTCACGTCCACACGACTGTTCGCGGGGCTGTCGAGATCGACCGCTTCCTCGACGACGTCGAGCCACGTCCGGAAGGTTGGCGGCTTGCGGCGGTTTCGCCGACGGCTGTTCACACGAGCGGCGTCGCGAGTCACAGCCTCGTCGCGGACCGTGCTCTCGACCTGCACCGGTTGAAGATCTGGTTGCAGTTCGTCGCGGCGCGGCGGGACTGGGAGGTCATGCGCATGAAGGGGATCGTGCGGGTGGGCGGAGTGCGGGAGGCGGTGGTGGTGCAGGCGGTGCACCAGTACTTGGAGTTGGGGCCGGGGAAGGGGGCGGGGCCGGAGAGGTCGGTGGTGGTGGTGATCGGGCGGGGGATCGACGAGGGCGTCCTCCGCGAGGGCTGGGCCCGACTGTGAGTACTGTCCTCGCTCATTGGTGTCTCACGCCGGAGCGCACAGAGGATCCCCCCACACCAAGTACTCCGGCGCCGTGAGCTTGCGCGTCGTCGCACCGAGCACTTCACCGGCACTCGTCTTCTGCCGCGCCGCCGGCTCCGAGCGCCACCCGTCGACGTAGTTGCGAAACCCGATCA
>JBIKNC010000018.1:0-33573 GCA_044358925.1 Planctomycetota bacterium
GTTCGCTCGCCGCGCTGCGCTTCCGCACTTCGCTCCCGCCGTGGCGGATCCGGTGTCTGACACCGTACGCGTCAACGCGCCACCCGCCACTCCTCCTTCAGCAGCGCGTAGCGCTCGTGGTCGCGCCAACGGCCGTTGATCTTCAGGTAGCGCGGGCTGAAGCCCTCGAGCGCAAAGCGCAGGCTCTTGGCGACGTGTTTGCTGCGCTCGTTCTCCGGCTGGATGTTGGCTTCGACGCGGTGCAGTCCGTACTTGGCGAAGAGTGCATCGAGCACGAGCGCCAGTCCCGCACGCATCAAACCGCGCCCCGCGAGCGGCGCGAAGGCCTGGTAACCGAGGTACGCGCTTCGGAACGCGCCGCGCACGATGCCGCTCGCGTTCGCGCCGCCGACGAGGACGCCGCTCGAACGCTCGATGATCAGGAAGCCGATCACCTCTCCGCGTTCGACGCGCGCGAGGTACGTCGCGAACGCAGCGCGCGTCGCCGGCGGCGAGGTCCACGGATGGTGGAGGCTCGTGCTGCGAGCGACCGCGACGAGGAACGCTCGCCTGTGATCGCGCGTCGGTGTTTCGAGCCGAACGGGCGAGTGTGCGGCGCGCGGCGGCAGCGTGTCCTGAGGCATGTCGGAGCTGTTGGCGGATCCGTGTCTGACACCGTACCCGTCAACCGAGCTACGCGGCCACCACCGGCGGCCCGAGCGGCTCGATCACGTTCGGGCCGTGCTCGTGGCGGAAGTTCACGGCGTGGCTCACCGGCACGGCGTCGAGATGCTCGGCAGCGAGCGGCGCCGCGATCATGCGCGTCAGCAGCTCCTTGTCGACACACGCCGGATCGAGCCACAGCCCGTACTGCTCCGGCGCCACGACACACGGCATGCGCTCGTGGCCGATCTTCGCCATCAGCGCATTGTTGTCCGTGGTCACGATCGTGAACGACGTCACGATCTCGCCCGTCGCGGGATTCGTCCACTCACTCCACAGGCCCGCGAAACAGAACGGCGCGCGGTCGCGCCGCCGCACGTAGAACGGTCGCTTCTTGTCGGAGCCCGCCTCGGGCACGCGTTCGAAGAAGCCGTCGGCCGGCACCAGACACCTGCGCTTCGGAAACACCGAACGCCACACCGGGCCGCTCACGAGTTTGTCGAGCCGCGCGTTGAACGTGCTGTACGCGAGGCGCCGCTCCTTGGCGAACGGCGGGATCAACGACCACTGGTCCGCGCGCAGCGCCGCCACACCTTCCGGTCGCGCGATCACGATCGCCGCCGCGTCGAACGGGCGCACGGCGAAACTGCGCTCGAGCTGGAACACACCCGTCGCGAAGTCGATCTTCAGTTCCTGCCAGCCGTCCGGAGTCGTGTAGCCGCCGCACATGGGCGTGCGAGACTACCCGACACGCCGCCCCGAGGTCGGCCGACGATGTTCACGACCGGCGACGAGAACACCTCCTGGTTGCGGACGCGCTTCGCGGCGCGGCTGCTCGCGGCGAGGCCGAAGGACGTGCTCGACGTGGGAGCGGGGGCCGGGGCACTGCTCGGCATCCTGCGCGCCGCCGGCATCGCGTGCCGCGCGACCGAGGCCGACGCGGAGCGTGTGCGCACTCTCGTGCGCGACGGCTTCGACGCCGTGTGTGCCGACGCCGTGGCGTTGCCCTTCGAGGACGGAGCGTTCGACTGGGTCGCCATGCGCCACGTGCCTCACCATCTGGCCGATCCGGCGCGCGGCGTGGCCGAGGCGCTGCGCGTCGCGCGGCGCGGACTGCTCGTCGCCGAGCCTTGGTACGACGTCTCGATCGCGAGTCAACGCGCCGCGCTCGCCGCGGAACGCTGGACGAAGGAACAGGAGCGCCGCACCGGTCGCGTGCACGACGACAACCACACGGCCGGCGACCTGCTGCGCTTCGCAGGCGTTGCACTGGTCGGCGCGGCGCACCACACCGTCGACGTGACGCACCAACTGTGTCTGCGGTTGCGCGCGCTGGAGGACTTCGAGGCGGATGCGGCGCCGTGGCTCGCGGCCCTCGGACCGGACGACGCGCGCCGCCGCGCGTACGAGGCGCTGATGGTCGACGCGCGCAAGGACGGCCTCTCGTGGAACGGTTCCGCCGTCGTGGCGATCGAGAAAGTCGCCGCGCCGTGATCGGCGTCGACGGTTGCCGTGGTGGTTGGTGCGGCGCCGTGTTCGCCGCGAACGGCGCGCTTCACTTCGCACTCGCGCCGCGTTTCGTCGAGGTCGTGGCGCGACTCGAGACATGCGCGCCGAGCGCAATCGGCT
Source organism: Planctomycetota bacterium (assembly GCA_044358925.1). Classification (GTDB taxonomy): domain Bacteria; phylum Planctomycetota; class UBA1135; order UBA1135; genus Rohdeia. The sequence goes on from JBIKNC010000018.1 coordinate 2,272, forward strand.
CGCGCATCCTCGTCGACATGCCGATCGGACTCGCGGACGGCACGGCCACACGCGCCTGCGACGATCTCGCACGCCGAGCGCTCGGCCCGCGCCGCGCCAGCGTCTTCGCGGCGCCGCCGCGTGTGGTGCTCGCCGCACACGACCACGCCACGGCGAACGCACTCGCGCGCGAGACGACGGGCCGCGGGTTGTCGCTCCAGACCTGGCACCTCGTGCCGCGCATCACCGACCTCGACGAGGCACTCGCACGCGACGCCGCGCTCGCCGCGCGCACGTTCGAGAGCCACCCGGAGTTGTGTTTCGCGCGCCTGTTCGGCGCGCCGTGCGCCCACGGCAAACGCACAGCCCTCGGCCGCGCCGAACGGCTCGCGTTGCTCGAGCGCCTCGCACCCGGCGCCGCGCAGATCATCACCAACGCACGCGCCGCTCACTCGGCGCGTGACGCGGGTATCGACGACCACGTCGACGCGCTCGTGCTCGCCGTGAGTGCAGCGCTGCCGGCCGAGCGGCTCGAACACCTGCCGCAACCCGCGCCACTCGACGCACGCGGCCGCCGCATGTCGATCGTCGCGCCGCGTGCGACACGCGCCTCTACAAACCCCACATGAGCGGGATCGCGATCGACGCCACGATCCACAGCAGCACGTTCATCGGCACGCCCACGCGCACGTAGTCCATGAACGTGTATCCGCCCGGACCCATGACCATCATGTTGGTCTGATAGCCGATCGGCGTCGCGAAACATGCGCTCGCGGCGAACATGACGGACACGAGCAGCGGCTCGGGATCCATGCCGATGCGCGGCGCGATTCCGAGGCAGATCGGCGTCAGCAACACGGCCGTGGCGTTGTTCGAGAAGAACTCGGTCAGGATGCTCGTCAGCAGATAGAAGACGCAGACCATCACCCACGGACCCGAGCCGCCGACGAGATCGACGACGGAGGTCGCCAGCATTTCGGCCAGGCCGCTGCTCTCCATCGCGACGCCGAGCGGAATCATGCCGGCCAGCAGGAACAGCACCGACGGATCGAGCGCACGCGTGGAGTTGCGCACCGTCATGCAACCCGTGAGCAGCATGAGCGCGACGCCGGCGATCGCGAGCAATGCGAACGGCGCGACGTCGAACGTGCCGAGTGCGACGACCGCCAACAGGATCCCGATCGCGAGCGGCGCCTTCTTCGGCACCGTCAGACCTTTGTCGACGCCTTCCATCAGGAGGAAGTCGCCGTCCTCGTGCACCTGGCGCAGCGAGCGCGGCTCGCCTTGCACCAGGAGCACGTCGCCCGGGTCGAGGCGCTGCACGCGCAGATTCTTGTGGTGCTGTTTGCCGAGGCGCCGGATCGCGAGCACTGCGATGCCGTGCCTCCGACTGAGTCCGAGTTCGGCCACCCGTCGACCGACGAAGCGCGAATTGGGTGTGACCACGGCCTCGGCGAGGCGCAGGTCGACGCGCGTCGCGCGTGTGCCGCCGGCGACGCTCGCTTCCGCCGCTTCGCTCTGAGCCGCGGCCTCCATGAAGAGCTTGTTCCCGCCCTCCATCATCTCGCCCGCGAGCAACTCGGACAGCGGCACGCGCTCGTCGTCGGCGACTGCCGAACCACGTTCGACGTCCGGTTCGGCGAGCAGCTTGTGCAGGCTCTGCGCGCTCGACTCGACGTACAGCACGTCGCCCGGCACCAACCTGAACTCCGGCGGCGGCGCGAGGATCGGCTCCTCGCCGCGCACGACCTCGATGACCTTGATGCGCCGCCCTTCGTCGAACGCGTCGACGATCTTTCTCCCGGCGTAGCGGCCGCCGGGCTTGATGCGGATCTCGGTGATGAAGCTGCCCGGCGTGCGCACGGCCAGCATGTCGGTGAAGCCGGCGCGGCTCGGCAGCAGCTTCTCGCCGACGAACACGATGTAGAGCGTGCCGACCGCTGCGTAGAGGATGCCCAGCGGCGTGAACTCGAACATGCCGAACCCGTCGTGCCCCGCGTCGCGCGCGAGACCGTCGACGAGCAGGTTCGTGCTCGTGCCGATGAGCGTGCACGTGCCGCCGAGGATCGCGAAGTAGCTGACCGGCAACAGCAGCTTCGACGGTTTCATGTCGCGCCGCCGCGCGAGTTCGAGAGCCACCGGCATCATCAGCGCGACGATGGCGGTGTTGTTCATGAAGGCCGAGAGGCCGACGCCCGGGATCGCGAGAGCGACGAGGACGGCGCGCGGGCTCTTGCCTGCATTGCGGCCGATCAGTCCGGCCAGGTACTCGACGACGCCGGTACGTTCGAGGCCGGCCGAGAGCACGAGCATCGCGGCGACCGCGAGCGTGGCTTGGCTCGCGAAGCCCGACATGGCCTCGCTCGGCGTGACGATGCCGCTGATCCCGAGGAACGCGATGAGCGCCAGCGAGAGGATCTCGATGCGCACGACGTTGCCGATCAGGAGGCCGAAGGTGGCCAGCAATGTGAGGCCGAGGAGGAGTTCGGGTGACACGGTGGTGATGCGGCGGCGAGCCGGGGCGGAGTCTAGCCACGCCCCGACGACCAGGTGTCGCCGTCCATCACCACTTCGTCATCGAAGTGTCACTTCCCTGAGCGTTCGCGGCGCGCGACGACCACGTGGTGCCGACCTTCGCCCAGGTCTTCGAAGCGGAACGCGACGGGCAGGAAACGCTCGATCAGCGCCGCGTTCGTGCGCGTGTGGAGCGACGGCGCAGTCGTCGTGAAGCTCCCGCCCGCGCCGAGGGCCAGCGGCAGCAGCAGTTGATCCGCGAGATGCTCACCGACCGCGACGCGCGCGGCGAGGAACGCACGCACCTCGAGCGCGAGGTCGTGGGCCACCTTCTCCGCGGCGGCGCCGCGGCGGCCGAAGCCGGTGAAGACCTCGATGCGGCCGTCCGACAGCGGCACCTCGACGTGGACGACGTTGCCCGGGCCGCGGGCGTCCCGGTCGACGCGGTCGAAGAGCTGTCGCTTGCCGACCGCGAGCATGCCGGCCAGCGTCGACAGTTCACGAGCGGCGACGTCGTGGGGGAGTTGTGAGACCGTGGCGACGGCCGACAAGTCCTTCGCGAGCGGCTCGGCGTCGAGCACGAGGGCACCCAGCGCCGAGGTGGGCTCGATCACGGCCTGCACACGCCCGCCGCCGACCGGGTGGTAGCCGGAGCGTTCGAGTGCGAGTGTGACGCGCGCGCCCATGCGCTCGAGGCACGGCAGGAACGTGCGCGCGAGGAACGTGAAACTCGGCGCGGCGAGCACGTGCGTGCCGCCGGTGAGCATCAACGTGCTGGGGCCCGTCGCGAACAGCAGCGGCCAGAGCACGGTCTGGAACACGAGACCGGTCGCGCCCGCCGAGCCGATGTCGAACTCGAACACGCCCGGTGTCACGGGCCCCGGCTCGAACACGAGTTCGGTGCTGCCGAGTTCGGCGCCCGCGACGTGGGCGTTCGCGACGCGCGCCGCCGCCAGCACGCTCGTGCGGTGTTGCCGCATGAGGCCCGGTTTCTCGCGCCCCGCACGGATGTTCACGAGCCGCACGGAGCGACCCGTGTGGCACGACAGCGCGAGGGCGGTGCGCAGGACCTGCCCACCGCCCTCGCCTTCGCGGCCATCGATCTCGAGGTGTTCGCTCACGTTCGTCTCACTCGTTCAGCCTTTCACACACACGACCTGCCGCAGCGTGTGCAGCACTTCCACGAGGTCCGTCTGCGCGGCCATGACCGCGTCGATGTCCTTGTACGCCATGGGCGTCTCGTCGATCACCGCTTCGTCCTTGCGGCACTCGACGCCCGCCGTGGCGCGCACGTGGTCGTCGAGCGTGAAGCGGCGCTTCGCTTCCGCGCGCGACATGACACGGCCGGCGCCGTGGCTGCACGAGTGGAAGCTGTCCGGATTGCCGAGGCCGCGCACGATGTAGCTGCGGGTACCCATCGAGCCCGGAATGATGCCGAGGTCGCCTGCGCGTGCACGCACCGCACCTTTGCGGGTCACGAGCACCTCTTCGCCGAAGTGCATCTCGCGCTCCACGTAGTTGTGGTGGCAGTTCACGACGAACGTGTCGGCCGTGAAGGCGCGGATGCCCTTCGTGCGGCGCAGAGCTTCGACGATCGCGGCGAGCATGACCTCACGGTTCGTCGCCGCGAAGTCCTGCGCCCAACCGACCGCTTCGACGTAGTCGTCGAAGGCCGGCGAGCCCTCCTCGAAGTACGCGAGGTCCTTGTTCGGGAGCGAGCCCAGCTTGTCACCCAGTGCGTGTTTCGCCTTCTCGATGAAGTACGAGCCGATGTGGTTGCCCACGCCGCGCGAGCCGGAGTGCAGCATGATCCAGACGCGCTCCTCCTCGTCGATGCAGATCTCGACGAAGTGGTTGCCGCCGCCGAGCGTGCCGAGTTGTTCGGACGGGTGGCGCTTCGGCAACGCGCGGTGGTGTTTCTCCGCGATCGCGTCGTAGCCCTCTTCGAGCTTCTTCCAACGACGCGCGACGTCCTTGGGCACGTCGCCCCACGAACCCTTGTCGCGCGTGCCCTTCGTGGAGCCGTGCGGCACGTGTTTCTCGATGTTCGCGCGCAGCTCCGACAGTGATTCGGGCAGGTCGGCCGCGGTCAGGCTCGTGCGCGCCGCGCACATGCCGCAGCCGATGTCGACGCCGACCGCGGCCGGCACGATCGCGCCCTTCGTCGGCACGACGGATCCGACCGTCGCGCCCAGGCCGAAGTGCACGTCCGGCATCGCGGCCACCCAGCGGTGCACGAACGGCAGCATGGCCGTCTGGCGCAACTGCTCGAGCGCCTTGACGTCGAGGTCGACGCCGTTGACCCAGGCCTTCACGGGCACGCCGGGAGTGTCGAAGTGTTGCGGTCCGCTCATGGTCGAAGTGGTGGGGGCGGGCATGTTCGCGTGCTGCTGCGGTGGTGCGTGTCGCCGCTTCCTGGGCGGCACCGTCCCCGCCCGAGGGTGGGGCACACGACGACGGTCGTGAGCCTCGCAGCCGGACGGGCGGGGACGGGCCGGGAGCCGATCTCCACGGCGCGCCTCCCAAGGCACCAACGGTGCCGGGCCGGGCCGGCCTCGTCGAATGGTGCGGGTGTGAGCGCACAAAGCGTTTGCAGGAAATTCTTTACGATTGCGAGGCAGCGTGCCCGAAGGGCCGACCTCAGTCGAAGTGGTTGTTCGCCGATGATCCATTGGGATAGAAGGCGCGCTCCATGGATCGTCGTTCCACCGCAGTCGTCGGCGTGCTCGGTTCGAAGCTCGACGCCCAGAGCCGCCGCGCGCGTTGGGATTCGTGGCGTCCGACCGTCGCGATCGGGATGCAGGAGGACCTCGAAGTCGCGCGCTTCGACCTGTTGCACCTGCCTGCCGACGCGGCGCTCGCGCGCGAGGTCGCGGCCGACTTCGGTGTCGTATCGCCGTCGACGCGTGTCGAGCTCCACCAACTCGCGGTCAGCGACCCGTGGGACCTCGAGCAGGTCTACACGGCGCTGTTCGCGTTCGCGAAGCAGCGCGCCGTCGACCCCGAGACCGAACGCCTGCTCGTGCACGTCACGACCGGCACGCACGTCGTGCAGATCTCGTTCTTCCTGTTGGTCGAAGCGGGGCACCTGCCCGGCGAACTGCTGCAGATGCGTCCGCACGAGAAGGGCGGCGACGTCGCGGGCGGGTACACGACGATCGACCTCGACCTCGAGCGCTTCGACTCCATCGCGCGACGCTTCGATGAAGAACGTCGCGCCGCCGAGTCGCTGCTCAAGTCGGGCATCGCGACGCGCAACGCGGCGTTCAACCGGCTCATCGAAGAGCTCGAGTTGGTCGCCGAGCGTTCGAAGGATCCGATCCTGCTCCTCGGTCCGACCGGCGCGGGCAAGAGCCGACTCGCACGCCAGGTCTTCGAACTCAAACGCACGCGCCAGCGCCTCGAGGGCCGCTTCGTCGAACTCAACTGCGCGACGTTGCGCGGTGATGCGGCGGCGTCGGCGCTGTTCGGTCACGTGCGCGGCGCGTTCACCGGCGCCGAAGCCGCGCGCGAGGGACTGCTGCGCGCGGCCGACGGCGGGCTGTTGTTCCTCGACGAGGTGGGGGAGCTCGGCCTCGACGAACAGGCCATGTTGTTGCGCGCGATCGAGGAGCAGGTCTTCCTGCCGCTCGGCTCCGATCGCGAGGTCACGAGCCGTTTCCAACTCGTGTGCGGCACGAACCGCGAACTGTCCGACGAAGTGGCGCGCGGGCGCTTCCGCGAGGACTTGCTGGCGCGCATCGACCTGTGGACGTTCCGCCTGCCCGCGCTCGCGGATCGGCGCGAGGACTTCGAGCCGAACCTCGACTTCGCGCTCGAAGAGGCCAGCCGTGCGCGCGGCCGACAGGTCGCGTTCAACAGCGAGGCGCGCGCACGCTACGTCGCGTTCGCGCATTCACCCGCCGCGCGTTGGTCGCGCAACTTCCGCGACCTGTCGGGATCCGTGGCACGCATGGCGACACTCGCACACGCGGGTCGTATCGACCGTGCGACGGTCGAGGCCGAGATCGTCCGCCTCGAAGCGGCCTGGGCCGCGCCGCGCGCTCACGTGAACGAGAGTGTGGATCTCTCGGTGTGGCTCGGCGCCGCGGCGCAGGACCTCGACCTGTTCGACCGCGTGCAACTCGAAGCGGTCGTGGCCGTCGTGCGTCGCAGCACGACGCTCTCGGAAGCCGGACGAGCGTTGTTCGCGCAGTCGCGAGCGAAGAAGACGTCGAGCAACGACGCGGATCGACTGCGCAAGTACCTCGCACGCTTCGGGCTCGACTTCGAGCGGCTGCGCGCGAAGTGATTCGGTCGCGACTGCGCGGATGACGGTCGCGGCCTTCAGCTACGACCGCGCCGATGTCGGTCGCTGCTTTCAGCCACGAATGCGCGGATGTCGGTCGCTGCTTTCAGCCACGACCGATGCGCTCGAAGGCGACGAACAGCTCCCGCTCGCCGTCCGGTCCGGGCATGACGATCGAGATGACCATCTGACCCTGCGGTCCGCGTTGGTAGAGGATCGCGCGCGGCACGACGCCCGGCGCCTCGAAGCGCGCGAAGTCGGTGCCCGACTCGGTCATGGCGTAGGTCGGCTGCGGCACCGGCACCGCGCTGTCGCCGACCAGTTGGTAGGCCGTCACTTCGAGCACGACCCGCCCGTCGCCGAGGTGGCGGACCGCGAGGTTCTGGTGCGGCACGACCTCGTCGCCGACGCGCTGGTAGTTCGCCGCGCCGAGCGAGCCGTCGTCGAGCACCTGCCAGTGTTCGATCTGCACGGGGCGCTCCTCGCCCGGCTCCGCGTCGCCGGCCTGCCAGACGCCGACGAGCCAGCCGAGCTGCTCCAACTCGCCGTCGAGCCCGGCCGGCGGCTCGTCGGGTGTGCTCGCACACGCCGTCGCGAAGACGAGGGCGAGGAGGCCGGGAGCGGCGAGTCGGACGGCGCGCGCGAGTTCGATCGACATGGGCGCGCAGGATAGGAAGCGGCGCGGCGCGCGCGTGCCGCCGCGTACGCTCTTCGCCCGCCATGCGACTGAAGCGCCGCCTCGACCCTGGATCCTCGTACTTCGAACCCGATGCGGGCGACGCGCGCATCGACCTTCGAGCGCTCTTCGAACCCTCGCCCGGCACACGCCGCCCGCTCGAACTCGAGATCGGCTCCGGCAAGGGCACGTTCCTCGTGCAGGAGGCCGTCGCCCGCCCCGGCTCCGACTTCTTCGGCATCGAGCACATGAAGAAGTACGCCATGTACGCCGCCGACCGCTGCAAGCGCGCCGGCCTCGCGAACGTGCGCGTGCTGGGCGGCGACGCCGTCGCGTTCGTGACGAGCCGCGTGCCCGACGCCGTGTTCGACATCGTGCACGTCTACCACCCCGATCCGTGGCCGAAGGCGCGCCACCACAAGCGCCGCATCATCCGGCCCGACTTCCTCCTGCAACTGGTGCGTGTGCTCGTACCCGGCGGCGAGCTGCGCGTCGTCACCGACCACCCCGAGTACGCGCAGTGGATCGCGGAGGTGCTGCCGGGAGCGCCGCTCGAAGAGATCGAGTACACGCGCCCGACGTCGGCGAAGGACGGCGAACTCGTGGGCACGAACTTCGAGCGCAAGTACCAGAAGCTCGACGGCCGCGCGCTGTATCCGTTCGCGCGGCGCAAGCCTGTCTGAACGCGTGCCGACCCGCGCTCGAATGCCGAAGCACTCACGCTGCTGGCTCCGGGACCTGGCCGTGTTCGTGTTGCTCGCCACGGCGATGTCATCGTGTCGCTTCGCTCCGCGCAGCATTCCCGAGTCGCGGCTCACGTCGTGGTCGACCGAGACGTTCGCCGTTTTCGAGCACCACGGTGGACTCGACGGCGGCGACTCAATCGTGCTGAAGCGCGTTCAGGTCGACGCTCTCGTTGCTTGGCTCCGCACCCACCGCCACGGTTGGAAGCTCGACTTCGTCACGCACGCACCAATGATCAACGTGTACTGCAGCTACACGCACTTGAACATTCTCGACGACGCGCTCGTCCTCAACGCGCGCATCGAGCCCGACGATGCGGAGTGGAGTCAGTGGCGGTGCGACGTGAGCGCCAAGGAGCGAACTGCCCTCATCGCCGCCATCGGCTTGGCGCGTTGACGACGACCACGCACTCGTGTGTCATTCGAGACGTCCGCGTTTGCGTCGTCGTTCAGACCACGTCGATCGAGCCGCTTGCGAGCCACCACAACTCTCGGCGCGGCAGCTTGGGGAGCGCGAGCGCGCGTTGCAACGCGACGGCGTAGCGCTCGAGCTGCGGCGCGTAGTGGGCGGCGCGCGCGGCGCGGCCTTCGGCGGTTGGGACGTGGTCGGTCTTGAAGTCGACGACCACCCAACCCGAAGCGTCGCAGAAGACGAGGTCGGCGGCGCCGGTCAGGTGGCTCGCGGCGGTGTCGGTCGGCGCGGCGGCGAGCAGGATCGGCAATTCAGCGTACGGGCCGCGGACCGAAGGGTCGCCCGCGAGCGCGTCGAGGCGGGCGATGAAGGGACCGCTCGCAAGCGCGGCGGCGAGTGTGTCGAAGCGTTCGAGCGCCAGGCGCTGTTCGTCGTTCGACGACTCCGCTGCGAGCACGGCGCGCGCAGCAGCGAACTGCGCCGGTTCGCGTTCGCCCACCGCGCGGCGTGCGAGCAAATCGTGCACGAGTGTGCCGACGCGTTTCGCGGCTCGGCGCGCCAGGTCGTCGGTGCGTGACGACGAACCTGAGGCGGACGATGTGGTGGGGGACGAGGCTGCGATGGGCGCCGCGCCGCTCGACGACGTGGAGTCGTCCACCACGTCGGTCGTCGACGCCGCATCCGCCGCGCCGCTGAACGCCGACGCGCGTTCGGCGGAGCGCTCGATGTCGTGCAACTCCTCGCGCGGCAAATCGCTCGACGCCGAGAGAGCGAGCGGTCGCGCGGCGTGGCGCACGGCGGCGCTGCGCGCGCGCTCGAGATGCGCCGCGTCGGCGCGCGCTCGGGTCGCGTCGATCGCGGTGCGTGTGTCGTGTGCCGTGTTCGGCGGAGCGGGAACCTCGCGCGGGAAGCGCCAGTGCACACCGTCGGCGTCGGGTGCAGCGTCACTCGCGGCAGCGCCGGAGAGCGCCGCGGCGAAGCGCTCGAGGATGTCGTCGGGACGGCGGTGGAGGAGGGCGACGGCGAAACTCTCGGGCGCGCCGCTCGGACTCCGGGCATCGGGCGCTGCACTCGCGGCGATCACGAGGCGCGCCTTCGCGCGGGTCAGCGCGACGTAGAGCAGCCGCGCTCGCTCCGCCTCCTCGACGCGCTTGGCGCGACGCGCGGCGCTCTTCCAACCCAGACCTTCGAATCCGACCAGTTTCAGGGCGACGTCCGCGCCGCTCGCGCGCGCGCCCGAACCGTGGGTGTCGTTGCGGCCGCTGCGGCCGGACTTCTTGTGGCCGTTCGCGAGGTACACGACCTTGAACTCGAGGCCCTTCGCGCCGTGGATGGTCGAGACGAGCACCGCGTCCTCGGCCGGCCGCTGCGGTTCGGCGTCGCTCTGTTCGTCGCGGCGCGCGCGCAACCAACGCAACAGTTCGTACGTGTCGGCGTCGCACGCGCGCGCGCGCGCCTCGAACTCGGCGTGGAACGCGTCGAGATTCGACGTGCGGAACGTGCCGAGGCGCCGCGCGGCTTCACCGGCTTCGGCGGCGAACGCGTGGCGCAGCTCGTGCACGAAACGGAGGAGCGGCGCGCGCCGCCAGGCCGCGCGCAAAGCGCCGAGCCGCACGAGCGCCTGGTTGGCGAGTCGCGGCCAGTGCGGCGACGGCGCGGCGTTCGGCACCGCGCTCGCGAGTCTCGCTGCAGCGTCACCGAGCAGCGCCGCGAGCTGCACATGACGTGCGTCGTCGTCGTCGCCGTTCAGCGCGCGTGTGAGCGGCGCGAGCGCGCTCCACACGAGCGCGAACGCACCGTCGGGCACACCGACGTGCGGTGAGCGCAGGAACGCGACCAGCGCAACGTCTTCGCTCGGGTCGAGAATCGCGCGCAGCGTCAGCGAGAGGTCCTGCACCTCGCGGTGGTGCCAGAAGCTGCGCTCCTTCGCGACCGTGAACGGCACGCCGGCTTCGCGCAGCGCGCGCAGCGTCAGTTCCTGGTCGGTCGTGCTGCGCAGCAGCACCGCGCAGTCGCGCCACAGGAGGCTGGGGTCGTTCGCGCGTGTCGCCACGAGATCGCGGGCCAGTGCGCGCGCCTCGAGAGCCGTCGTCGCCGGCGACGAGACCTTGAGCGGCGCGTCGCCGTCGCCGCGGCGCCACGTGGTCCAGTACTCGACGGCGCTCGTGCCCAAGGGCGGCGGACGACCGGCGAAGTCCGCGGGCACGACGAGCGGCTCGAATCGCGCCTGCACGCCCGGCTCGTGCACGAGCAACGGCGTCAGCGCGCGTTCGACCTCGTCGAGCACCTCTTGGCTCGAGCGGAAGTTGATCGACAGCGTGTGCTTCTCGCCGCCTTCGCGCACGAGCCGCTCGATCAGACTCTCGTACGCCGCGAGGTCGGCCGCGCGCCAGCCGTAGATCGACTGCTTCGGGTCGCCGACGACGAACAGACCCGGTCGCGATTCGCGCGGGCCGTCGAGCGCGAGTGCAGCAACGAGGTCGCACTGGCGCACGTCGGTGTCCTGGAACTCGTCGACGAGCAGTTGCCGGATGCGCGCGCGCCAGTGTTCGAGACCGCTGCCGCCCGCGCGCGCCCAGCGCGCCGCTTCGGCCAAGAGGTCGTCGTAACCGAGCCAACCTTCGCGCTGCCGCAGCGTCTGCGCCTCGTCGAGCAGCGGCGCGAGCACGGCGGCGGCCGCGCCGAAGGCGACGGCGTCGAATGCCGCGAACACCTCCCAGGCCGTCGTCCAAACACCCGCCGCCGCGCCGATCGCAGCCGCGTCGCCGACCTTCGCCACGCCGACTTGGATGTCGTCCTCGCTCCACTTCCGCACCTGCTCCGCGTGCGGCTCGAACGCGGCGCGCGCACGTTCCAGTTCGCCGAGCGGTTCCGGCTCGGGCTTCGCGGCGAGCCACTCCGTCAGCGCGACGCGCAGTTTCTCCGGGTTCTTGAGCGCCTTGCCGAACGGCAGTCCGGCGATGGTCGCGAGGAGTGCTTCGCACGCGGCGCGGAAGTTCGCGAGCACCGGCCCGACGACGAGCGCGGGATCGCGTGTCAGCAGCGCGCCGTCGACGCCGAGCTTCGACAGGTCGACGACCGCGTCGACGAGGTGTTCGCCGCTCACCGCGCGGCGCGCGAGTTCGAGGGCGCCGGACGCGCCGGCTTCGAGCGCCGCCGGCCAACCGCGTGCGACGACGCGGCGTGCGATCGCCTGCGTGGCTTCGCCGTCGGCGTCGATCTGAAAGGCCGGATGCAGTCCGAGCGACAGCGCCTGGTCGCGCAACACGCGCATGCAGAACGCGTGGATCGTGCTGATCTCGAACAGGTCGACCGCGGCCAGCAGGTGGGCGGCGCGCTCCGCGCGGCTCGGGCGGGACGTCGTGTCCTCGATCGGCATGCCCAGAGCTTTCTCGCCGGCCACGAGCGCGCCGAAGGTCTGCGCCGCGCGCGTCGCCATCTCCGCGGCCGCGGCTTCGGTGAAGGTGATCGCGAACACGCCGCTCGCGACGCGGCGCGCGAGGCGCGCGGGCTCTTCGAGCGGGAACTGTGCGGCCGCGCGTTCCCAACCAAGGCCGACGCACCACGCGACGATGCGCGCCACGAGCGTCGTGGTCTTGCCCGTGCCCGCACCCGCTTCGAGCGCGAGCGGCGCGTCGAAACGCGTCACCGCGAGGTCGCGCGCGTGGGTGTCGGCGCGGCGCAGGTCGTCACGGTGCTGGCGACCGGCGAGTTGTTCGAGCGGAGCGTTCACTCGTCACCTCGCAGCTCTTCGTTCTGCTGTTGATCGTCGAGCGTGAACCAACCGTACGCGTGCGCCAGATACTCGTCGCCGTCCTCGGCGATGCGCTCGGGCGCCTCGCGCGCGAAGCGCCGCAACCGCTCGCGCCACAGCGTGTCGCCCTGCACACACGCACCCGCGACGCGGCAACGTCCGCAGGCGTCGGGCTGCTTCTCGTCGTCGAGCTTCGCCTGGACGAGGCGCGGCAGGAATGCACCGACTTCGCGAGCGCGTTCGATGCGCGCGACGACTTGCGGCAGGTGTGCGTCGGCGACGTCGCACTCGATCGTCGTCGAGCGCGGCCAGGCCGAATCGAGATCGCCGCCGAGGTAGAGGTAGCGGCCGCGACCGCGCAACGCCGCGGCGTAGACCGCAGCTTGCAGGCGCACGCCGCGCAGCAGGTCGCGCTCGACTTTCCGCGAGCGCGTCGCGTCGCCCTTGAACTGTTCCTTCGTCGCGCCGGTCTTGAAGTCCGTACCGATGCGCACGTGCACCTCGCCGCCGTCCGCGTCCGTCTCCTTCGCGAGCGTGACGAGGTCGGCGCGGAACTTCAGCTCGAACGTCCCGGCCGGCGTCGCGAGCGGCAGCACGAACTCGCGTTCGGCCGCGAGCACGAGCGGGTCGCCGCCCTGCCACAACTCGCGCACACCGATCTCGAGCAGCGGCCGCGAACGCGCCGTGAGCCACACCCGCGCGCCGGCGATGCGCTCCAACGGGATGCCGCGCTTCGCCGCGTCCGCGAGTGCCGCCGACACACCGCGTTCGAGCGCCGCTTCGACCGCGCGCGCACTCGGCTGCGGCACGGTGTGCGCCGCGTGCGCGTCGAGGTCGCCGCTCTTCGCCACCGCGGCGCCCAGCAGTGCGTCGAGTGCCGCGTGCACCGCCGTGCCGACGGCGCGTGTGTCGGGTGTCGCGAGCGCCCCGTTCGGCGACTCGACGAGCCGCAGATCGTTCTCGAGGTGCGCGGCCCAGGCGCATTCGGCGAAATGCTCGAGGCGCGTCACGAACGGATTGCGGACCACGCTGCCCGGCGCGAGGCGGCCGAGGCCTCCGAGATCCGCGCGCTCGCTGTCGTGTTCGAGCACGTTCGCCGCGTGGGCGAGCGCGACCTCGGGCGCCGCGTGCAACGGCTCGAGCAGGGCGCGCCAGGTGCGCTCCGCCGCTGCGTCGTTCGTGCCCGAGCGTTCGAGACCTGCGGCGCGCGCCCACTCGAGTTCCGTCAACGGACCCGCCGCCGCGTCGGCGAGTGAACCGGCGCGCGGCGCGGCGCGGCCCTTCACGCCGCGGTCGGCGAGGCGCCGCGCGAGCACCGGCGACAACGGCGTCTCGCGCCCTTTCGCATCGTGCTCCGCGTGCACGACGACGACGGCGTCGCCTGCGCCGAGCAACTGATCGACGAGAGCTTCGTCGCGGGCGCGCGCTTCGCTCGCCGTGGCGAGGTCGGGCAGCACGCGCACGAGGGCGTTGCGCGCGCGTTCGTCGAGCAGCGCGTCGTCGCCGCGCCGGCGCGGGAACACGCCGCGTGAGAAGCACACGAGCACGACCAGGTCCGCGGCGCGCCCGAGCGCCGCGTCCGGCGCGACGACCTGAACGCCGGCGCTGCCGCCGAGCGGTGCGCGCGCCGAAGCCGCGAGGCGCTGTGCGACGAGGCGCGCCCACTCGTCGCCCGTGAGTGCGAAGTCCGCCGCACCGTCGCTCGCGAACGCGTCGGCCAGATCGGCGAGGAGCGTCGCCAGCCGCCGCGCGAGTGCGCCGTCCGCCTGCCAGCCGAGTGTGCGTTCGGCGAAGCGCACGAGTGTCAGGTTCCAACGCGCGACGTCCGCGCGCGCTCCGCCGAGACTCTCGCAGAAGGCTGCGGCCGCACGTCCGCGCGCGTCGTTCACGTCTTCGAGTCCGACCGCGCCGCGCGCCAGCAACTCGCGCGCGAACGGCGCGTCGTCGCAGGCGGCCGCGAGCGTGCTCGCGCTCGTGTCCGCGCGGCGTTCGAGCATGTTCGCGAGGGCCGCGAGCGGCCGCGAGTGCAACGCGAGATCGAAACCGGCGCCGGGCGCGGCGAACGGCACACCCAGTTCGTCGAAGGCGCGCGCGAGTGCGAGCGTTCCGTCCTCCGGATCGGCGCACACGACCAGCACGTCCTCGTGGCGCGTGCCGCGCGCAAGTGCTTCGGCCACTGCTCGCGCCGCGGCGCGCGCTGCCGAACGCGGGTCGGGTGCGTTCACGAGAGCGAGGCCGTCCGTGCGCAGCGCGGCCGCGCCGCTTTCGAGCGCGAGTCGCTGGGTCAATGCTCCGCGCGCGCCGCGCGTCGCGAGGAAGCGGGCGCCGCGCCGCAGCAGCGCCTGTGCGAAGTCCGCGCGCGGACCGCTCGCGTGTTCGAGTCCGAGGAGGAGCCGGGTTTCGTTCGCACTCGCTTCGCGACCGTCGATGCACTCGGCAGCGCGCGCGAACACCACATTCGCACCGCCCGCGCACGCGCCGTTCGGAGCACGCAGCACGGCGGCCGCGAGCAGCTCGCGTGTGCGCCCGGCCAGTCCCGGTGCGAGGTCCTCGAGCGCTTCGAGCGCCGCATCGACCGTGTGTTCGTCGAGCCCCGCTGCGACGAGTTCTTCGACCGCACGTGCACCGACGCGGGCGCCGTCGTCGAGGCTGCCCAGCACGCCGAACAACCGCGGGCTCGCTGCAAGGGCGCGCTCCAGCTCCAGCGCGCCGGCGACACCGCTGGCGCGCACGCCGACACGCGCGGCCGCGAGGGTCTCGAGCGCGTACCCGAGCAGCGACAGCACGCGCACACCGACGAGCGCTCCGCCGCACGCGCGCACGAGTCGCCCCGCGACGTGCACACGCGCCGCGGCGCTGGGCACGAGGACGAGCACACGTTCACCGACCGGATCGCTCCGCCGTGCACACGTCCGTGCGAGTTCGCGCTCGACGGCGCGGACGTCGTCGAACACCTGCGTGCGTGTGGGCTGCGAGCCGTTCACACGCGTGAGACTAGTCTTCGCGCCGCGCCGGGGCGAGCGCCGCGCTCACACGCTCACGGTGCGCGACAGGTGCGGCGTGATCGCCGCGACGATGCGCGCGTGCACACTCGCCACGCGATCGCTGCCGCCGTGCGGGCGCGACAGGAGCACGATGTGCGCGAGGTCCGCGTTCATCATCGTCGTCAGCCCCAGGATCTCGGCCGTGATGCGATCGTCCTCGTCGACGTCGTACTTGGCCGCGAGTTTGTGCGCCCAGTCGTCGAGGCGATCCACGACCATCGCATCGGCGAAGCCCGCCAGTTGCGCGAGCGCCGAGCCGACCGTCAGCGGCTCGTCGAAGGCCGAGACCTTCGCGCCGCCGTAGTCGCGCTCTTCTTCGATGCGGCTGCCGACCTTGCGCACCGCTTCGGGCGGTGTGCGCGTGTCGACGAGGCCGATCACGTCGCCGAACGCGAGTGCGGTCTCAGTCGCGGTGCGTGCGCCGACGTCGAGGTCGTGCGCGAGGACGAGGATGTTGTCCGCCATCGAGCGTGGGGGAGTGCGCTGGTGGTTGGCGAGCCGCTGGAGCCGTGGATGGAAAGTCGCGAAGGTCAGGCGCTCGTGGCCACCGGCGACGCTTCCGCGTGCGCCACGGCCTCGGGCAGGTAGACGGCGTCCTTCGGATCGAGCAGCACCTTGATGATGCCGCGGTTGACGCCTTCTTCGATCAGGCGCAGCGCACGTTCCTCGGGAACGCCGCTCGCGCTGACGATCTCGTCGAACGTGCGCTCGGTGCCGTCGACCGAGCGCAGCACGGCGAGGGCCTCTTCTTCGAGGTCGAACGAGAAGCCGCTGATGCTGTGGTACGCGACGCCGTAGCGCTTGCCCGCCGCGCCGCTGGGGTGCTCGTCGTAGACGCGGTAGCAGGACTCCTTCGACTTCACGAGTTTGACCGCGCGCAGCATGTGCGCGGGCACCATGCGCAGCACCGGACCGACGCGGTGCTGGCCGGAGAGCAGGAAGGTCGTCTCCTTCGGCACGGTCGCGTAGTGCAGCTCGATGTTGTTGAGCAGCATGTAGAAGTCGCCGCGCACGTGGTAGGCCTGGTCGCGCTCGTCCGGATCCCACTTCAGCGTGCCGTCCTTGTGGCGCCAACCGAGCACGCCCTCCGATGCGAGGAACACGTCGATGCCGAAGCGCTCGCGGTCCTCGTGCACGATCGTGTCCGTGCCGATGTCCATCGTGCGCGTGTAGCTCGAGAACATCACGCGATCGCGGCGCGACGCGACGAAGTCGTGCGTCTGGTCGGCTTCGCGCTCGGTCTCACCGGGGAAGCCGATGAACCACGTCGTGCCGGCGCGGATGCCGTGTTTGTTCATGAGATCGAGGATGATCTCGATGTCCGGCACGCTGTTGCCCTTGTCGATCAGGTCGAGCACACGCGGGTTCGCCGACTCGAGGCCGAACTGCAAGAACGTGCAGCCGCCCTCCGCCAGCGTCTTGATCATCGCCTCGTCGCGGTAGGGCTTCTCGAACTTCGTCTCGGCCATCCACTCGAACGGCAGGCCGCGCTTCTTCACTTCCTGCGCGATCTTCTTGAGCGTCTTCGGCGGCGCGAGTGAATCCCAGAGCTGGAAGTGGCGGATACCGGTCTGCTCGTAGATCGCGACCATGTCCTCGAACACCAAGTCGGGCTTGCGGATGCGGAAGCCCTTGCGGAACATCTCCGAGCAGAACGTGCACTTGCCGTAGTAGCAGCCGCGCGAGGTCTGGAACGTCGCGACCGGATCCGGCAGCAGATAGCGCTGCACCGGCATGTTCGAGAAGTCCGGCGCCGGGATCGCGTTGAGGTCCGAGACGAGTTCGAGTTCGGTCGAGCCGACCGTGCCGTCCGGCTCGAGCCAGCGCAGGTTCTTCGTCGTGTGTTTGGGGTGCTCGCCCTTCTCCATGGCGGCGAGCAGGCGCGGGAACTGCACCTCGCCCTCGCCCATCATCACGTAGTCGAGGACCTGGAAGTAGAAGGGGTCGCTCGTGACGCGGTAGCTCTGGCTGTCGATCGCCGCGCCGCCCATGAGGATCTTCATGTGCGGCGCCTTCTTGCGGATGATGCGCGCGATCTTGATGCCGAAGTAGACGGCGCTGTCGAACGGCACCGTGAGTCCGATCGTGTCCGGCTTCTGCGCGAGCAGCTCGTCGATCATCTGCTCGAAGAACTCGAGCGGCGGATCCGGCAGCGGCGTCGGCGTCGGCGGCGCGAGCACGGCGTGCCCGACGCGGCGCCCTTGGTAGTAGTTGTCGGGTCCGACGGTGAACGCGAACTTGTGGCAGGTGCGCACGACGTCGAACGCGCGGCTGAACTGCGCCGGGTCGCGGAAGCGCACGCGGTCCTTCATCACCGCGAGCGCGTCGCCGATCTCGGCGAAGGTGGCGCGCGGCACCGACAAGAGGTGCTGCAGGCGGCGGTGTTCGTGGGCTTCGGCTTCGTTGCGCTGCGGCAGTTCGGCGAGGCGCGCGCGCTCGGCGTCGGCGCGGTCCCACCAGCTCTCGAGCCGTTTCTGGTCGAGTACGTGCCACACGAGTTCGAGACCCGCATCACACGCGAGCACCGTGTGCCCGTGCTGCTTGAGCACCCCGTTCAGGTGCGGAATCGACGAGTACGGGACGGTCGGAATGGCGCCGTCCGGCGGGTGGATGATCGCAAGTCGCATGAACCAGGGGGGGCAGTTGTCGAGAACTGTCGTCGAGAGCGCTCGCAGAGGCACGCGGAACGGCTCCTTTCGACCGGCGAATCGCGAGGTCCGAAAGGGAACGACCAATCCTAGCAGCCCCGGTGCGAGGCCTTCGGGCCTCCTCGATCAGACTGTGATCAAGGCGCGAGGCGCGCGCGCGACCAGCTGCCGCCGTGTTTCACGTGGACGAGTCGGTCGTGCATGCGCGCGGGTCGACCCTGCCAGAACTCGATGCGGTCGGGCAGGACGCGGTAGCCACCCCAGTTCGGCGGCCGGGGCACGTCGCCCGCATCGCCATGCAGCGCGCGCACGGCGGCGAAGCGCTCTTCGAGTTCCGCGCGCGAGGCGACGACTTCGCTCTGCGGAGACGCGATCGCGCCCAAGCGGCTGTCGCGCGGGCGCATCCGGAAGTACGTGTCCGACTCCTCGAGCGAAACGTGTTCGACCGCACCCTCGACACGCACCTGGCGTTCGAGGTCGTGCCAGTGGAAGACGAGGGCGGCGAAGGGCTGCGCGGCGAGTTCGGCGCCTTTGGGGCTGCACTTGTTGGTGAAGAACGCGAAGCCGCGTTCGTCCAGGCCCTTGAGGAGCACGATGCGCGCGTGCGGACGGCCGTCGGCGCCGACGGTCGCGAGTGTCATCGCGTTGGGGTCCTCGAGGCCGGCTCTCTGCGCGTCCGCGAACCAGCGTCGGAAGAGTTCGAACGGATCCGCGGGCGCCTCGTGTTCGAGCAGCCCGTGGCGCACGTATTCCTTGCGCAGATTCGCGACGTCCATCGCGCCATTGTGGCGCCGCGTGGGGGCGCGCTCCATCGCTTCCGCGCCGCTACGCTCCGCCCGTGCCGAACGAACAAGAGGACGGAGCGCCCGTCGAAGCGCTGGACGACGACCTGCCGGATCTGTCGGTGATCGCCGCGGCCGAGCGCTTGGCCGGGATCGTGTTCACGCCGACCGAGCGCGAGCAGATGCGGGCGACGCTCGTCGAACAACTCGAACGCACGGCGTCGCGACGCGGCGTGGCGCTCGACAACAGTCGTGCACCGAGCGAGGTCTTCGACCCCTGGCTGGGCGAGTCTCCGCCCGCCGGCCGTTTCGAACACCGCGCGCTCACCACCCCGGCGGGAGAGGTGCCGAGCGACGACGCCTCGTTGTGTTTCGCGTCGGTCGCGCGCCTCGGCCGCTGGCTGGCGAGCGGCGCCCTCACGAGCCGCCGCCTCACGGACGCGTGCCTCGCGCGCATCGAACGGCTCGATCCGCGCCTCTTGGCCTGCATCACCGTTCCCGCGGAAGCGGCGCGCGCGGCCGCTGAACGCGCTGATCGCGAACGCGCCGAAGGACGGGTGCGCGGTCCGTTGCACGGCATCCCGTACGGCGCGAAGGACCTGTTCGACACGGCCGGGATCGCGACGACGTTCGGCGCCGAGCCGTACCGCGAACGCGTGCCGTCGAGCGACGCCGCCGTCGTGCGGCGCCTCGCCGAAGCGGGCGCGGTGCTCGTCGCGAAGACGTCGCTCGGCGCCTTGGCCTACGGCGACCAGTGGTTCGGCGGCCGCACGAACTCGCCGTGGAACCTCGCGCGCGGTTCATCGGGTTCGAGCGCCGGCTCGGCGAGCGGCGTCGCAGCCGGCCTGTTCCCGTTCGCGATCGGCAGCGAGACGTACGGCTCGATCATCTCCCCGTCCGCGCGCTGCGGCACGGTGGGCTTGCGGCCGACGTTCGGCCGTGTGCCGCGCACGGGCGCGATGGCGCTGTGTTGGTCGCTCGACAAGGTCGGTGTGATCGCGCGGCACGTCGACGACGCCGGGCTCGTGCTCGCCGCCATCGCCGGTCGCGACGCCGGCGACCCCGCCGCGCGCGACTTCGGCGGCGGAGCAGCGCACGACGTCAAGCTCGCCGGACTTCGGCTCGGCCACGATCCGGCCTGGTTCGAGGGCAGCGGGCCCGAACGCGCGGCCCTCGATGCGGCGCGCGATCTCGGTGTGGAGCTCGTGCCGTTCGCGGAGCCGAGCGGACCATGGGGGAGCCTGCTCACGCTGCTCGTGTGCGAAGCCGCGGCGGCCTTCGAAGACCTGACGCGCAGCGGTGCCGACGACCAGTTGGCGTGGCAGGCGCCCGAGGCCTGGCCGAACACGTTCCGCGCCGCGTGGTTCGTTCCGGCGATCGAGCTGCTGCAGGCGCAGCGGCTGCGGCGCCTGTTGTGCGAGCGCATGGCGCGCGCGTTCGAGACGGTCGACGCCGTGCTGAGCCCGAGCTTCGCGGGCGAGTTCCTGCTCACCACCAACATGAGCGGAGCCCCTGGCCTGACACTGCGCTGCGGCTTCGCCGGTCGCCCCGGCACGCCGCCCGAACCGCGTTCGGTCACGCTGTGGGGCCGGCGCGGCGGCGAAGGCACGCTGCTCGCACTCGGGCGAGCGCTCGAGGAACGCCTCGGGCTCGCGGACGTGCGTCCCGACCTCGACTGAGGGTGCGCCGCGGCCGGGGCTTCGGGCCGTTCCCCTCCGACCGAACGCGGAGTTCGGTTCTGCGTGGGTTCATCGACTCGCGTGAACCCTCGCTTTCGGGACCTCAGCCCCCCGGATGGCCATCATTGAGGCCCCAAAAGCGTAGGCCATGCGAATTCTTGGCCTAGAAACACCCAACCGTGGGAGAGCCGGGATCGGGTGTCGATCGGGGCCTGCGACTTCCTGCGCACCCGATTCATGATCCCTGCCCTCACCAACGAGCCGAAAGACCGTCTGCGCCCGGCCACCGAAGGGGGTCGGCCGAGTGCGGCGGTCGAACTGGAGCGGCGACTCGCCGCTCGCGAGGCGGCGGGGTGGGACAACGGGCCCGACCACAGGGGCGGTCGCGGCGAACGGATCGACGGAGCAACGGGTCGTATGCGTCAGCAAACAGTCAGTGGTGGGGGCGTCCATTCCGGGGTGTCGCGCTCGAGCGCGGCGGCGCGCGAAGGCGCGGTTTCGTGGCTCGACCGCTTGGCGGTCCACGTCGCGACGCAGCGGCGGCGCTCGCCGGGCGACCAGCTCGCAGTCTTCATCGACGTCGACGGATCGCTGCTCGATCTGCGGCCGGGCCTCGCGGCGCGCCTCTCCGAGTGGGATGCGGCCCATGGCACGCAGCACTTCGCCGGACTCCTGGCGGCCGACATCGTGCCCGGTGAAGCGGGACTGCGGCGCCTGTTCGAGGCACGCGGCCTGTCGTACGCGGTGCGCGACGAACTCCTGGGCGTGTGCCACCGTTACGCCTGGTCGCCGGATGCGGTGATCGGCGCGCACGAGCCGTGCCTCGGCATGCTCGAAGTGCTGCGCTGGATGCAGACCCAACCCGGTGTGGCGGTCGTGCTCAACAGCTCGCGCTGCGAACTGCGGCGCGACGAGACGCTGCAGGCTCTGCGCACGCTCTGCCGCCACTACCACATGCGGCTCGACGAGACGCGGCTGCACCTGTCGCCCTACGGCGAACGCAGCGGCGTGCGCGCGAAGACCATGGGCGTGCAGCACTTCAGGAAGCTGGGCCTCGTGCCGGTGGCGGTCGTCGACGACGACGCCGAGGAGGTGCGTGCGATCGAGAAGGTGCTCGGCGATCCGAACGTGCTGTGCCTCGTGGTCGAGCCGTTCGCGCGCGTCGACAACCGCGCGTCGAGCCGGCCGGTGACGCCGATCTGGTCGGGCCTCGAGAGCGCGAGCGACTTCGAGCTGTTCGGCGCCGCGAACGTGGGCTGGGCCGACGTCGCACTGGAGCGTTCGTCCTGCGGCCACCTCGCCACGCGCCCGGCGCGCGGTGTGGCGGTCGATCTCGAGGACATCCTCGGGCCGTTCGCGCAACTCTCGCGCGGCGTGCGCATGACGTTCGACGATCCGTCGGCGGCCGTGCGCGCGATGGGCGTGGTCGAGAAGTTCCGCTTCCCGTGGCGCCAGGTCGCCGTGCGGCTCCTCGACCACCAACTCGACGACGCCTGGTTCGCGGCGCTCGCGCCGTACCGCGCGGAGCTCGACGTGGCGATCGACGGCGGCTTCCTGCTGCCGGCGCTGCCGCTCGCACCGGAACTCGTGGCCCAGACGCTCGTGCGCCTGGCCGAACGCGGCGTCACGCGTGTGTGTGTGCCGGCCGATGGTGCGCGTCTGTGCGAGTTCGAGCCGCTCGTGCGCGCGGTCGGTTGTGCGCTCGAACTGTGCGCCGGAGCGCGACCGTCCGACTACGTCGCGGCGGTGCTCGCCGGGCCCGACTCGGTCAGTTGCAACTTCGATCGCGCGTCGACGCGCGACTCGGAGCGCACGACCGTCGTCGTCACGCGCCGCCTCGGTGCGTTGACCGTCTGATCGTCGAGTCGGCGGGCGCGAGACGCTGCGCGACGCACCCGGCGAGCACGCCGCCCGGGTCGCGTCGCGCGCTGCTTTTCGGTCGCGCCGAAGCGCCGCGGGCGGGTCGCTGTCAAGCTCGTGCGCGGCCCTTCGGCACGAGCGCTCTCGGCTCGGGGAAGGGGCTCCACGGGCCCCGGCGGGGCTCGTCTTTCGAGCGGGAGAAGCGAGCCCCCGAACACAACCTTTCGTGTTGATCGCACCCGCGACCCCCATATGGTGGGGGTGTCGGTCCGGTGGCCCGCGGGCAACCGGTCGACGGCCGCTCGGTTCTCGTGCACGGTGAACCCGCGCAGGGCAGCCGCGCGGATCAGCCCGCTCGAGACGTGAGACGACCGTGCGGACCGTGAGGTCCACCGGCACCGCGTGTGGCCGGAGCCCACCGCCCGACGGCTCCCGCGCCCGACGGCACGAGACCCTGCGAGCAGGGTCCGGCCGACACGAGCGTCGGTGTGTTCTCGGGCTCCGCGCCGGCGTCTCACGACGATCCAGCGACACCGACTCCAGCGACACGACGCAGCGTCGCTCCGTCCTTCGTCACCGCCCATCGATGTCGTCGCCGGCGCGCCGGTCGCCGACGCGCTGTGCACCCGCTCCCTCAGCCAGCGACACGTCCCCGACTCCCGACTCCCGTCCTCGGCCCGCGGTTTCGTGACCCGGACCGCTCGTCAACCCCGGCGACCGACGCACGCCCCCTCGCGCCGCTCGCCCTGCCCTGCCATCCCCAGCTCCAGATCCAGCTCCATGGACTCTTCATCCGTTCGCCCCGGATCGACCCCGGTCTTCGAAATCGCCCCGCCGTTCGCCGCAGCACGCGA
This sequence comes from Planctomycetota bacterium, assembly GCA_044358925.1. Classification (GTDB taxonomy): domain Bacteria; phylum Planctomycetota; class UBA1135; order UBA1135; genus Rohdeia. Next base: position 25,505 of record JBIKNC010000018.1, read on the forward strand.
CACGAGCGGCGCCGCGTCGCGCGAGCCGTCACGTGATGCGGCTCACGAGCCGTCACGTGATGCGGCTCACGGGCAGTCGCGCGAGGCCGCTCACGATGCCGCGCGCGATCACGCTCGCCACGGCGGTGACGCCCTGTTCGCGGACGCGATCGGCGAAGACATCGGCATGAAGGTCAAGAAGCGCAACGGGACGCTCGAGCCGGTCGACCTGAACAAGATCGTGCGCGCCGTGCAGCGCTGCGCGGCCGGCCTCGACGCCGTCGATCCGATGCGCGTCGCCACGCGCACGATCAGCGGTCTGTACGACGGCGCGACGACGCAGGAACTCGACGAGCTCTCGATCCAGACCGCGGCGTCGCTCATCGCCGAGGAACCGCAGTACTCGCGCCTCGCCGCGCGCCTGCTCGGCACGTTCATCGAAAAGGAGGTCCAGAACCAGGACATCCAGTCCTTCTCGCAGTCCGTGCGCCACGGCTTCGAAGCGGGCCTGCTCAGCCAGCGCACGTTCGACTTCGTCAAACAGAACCGCCGCAAACTCGACGACGCGATCGACCCGTCGCGCGTCGCGCTGTTCGAGTACTTCGGCCTGCGCACGGTCTACGACCGCTACCTCCTGAAGGACCCGGTCTCGCGCCAGGTCATCGAGACGCCGCAGTACTTCTTCATGCGCGTCGCGTGCGGCCTCGCCGACGACCCGACCGAAGCGATCGAGTTCTACCGCCTGATCTCGAGCCTCGCGTACCTGCCGTCGTCGCCGACGCTGTTCAACTCGGGCTCGACGCGCACGCAGCTCAGCTCGTGCTATCTGCTCGACTCGCCGCAGGACGACCTCGCGTCGATCTACCAGCGCTACATGGACGTGGCGCAGCTCTCGAAGTTCGCGGGCGGCATCGGACTCGCGTACACACGCGTGCGCTGCACGGGTTCGCTGATCCGCGGCACGAACGGCCACAGCAACGGCATCGTGCCGTGGCTGAAGACGCTCGATTCGTCCGTCGCCGCCGTCAATCAAGGCGGCCGACGCAAGGGCGCGGCGTGTGTCTACCTCGAGACCTGGCACGGCGACATCGAGGACTTCCTCGACCTGCGCGACAACACCGGTGACGACGCGCGTCGCACGCACAACCTCAACCTCGCCAACTGGGTGCCGGACCTCTTCATGCGCCGCGTCGAAGCGGACGCGGACTGGTCGCTGTTCGACCCCAAGGTCGTGCCGCACCTGTGCGATCTCTTCGGCAAGGAGTTCGACCGCGCCTACGAAGAGGCCGAGCGCGAAGGCCTGGCCGTTTCGAAGGTGCGCGCGCGCGACCTGTACGCGCGCATGATGCGCACGCTCGCCCAGACCGGGAACGGCTGGATGACGTTCAAGGACCAGTCGAACGAGAAGTGCAACCAGACGGGCGCGCCGGTCGGTGCCGATGGGCAACGCAATGTCGTGCACCTGTCGAACCTGTGCACCGAGATCATCGAGGTCACGAACAAGGACGAGACCGCGGTCTGCAACCTCGGTTCGATCAACCTCGGGCGCTTCGTCGTCGCGAACGAACAGGGCGAGCTGTCCGTCGACTACGACGCCATCGGTCGTGTCGCGGGCCTGGCGGTGCGCTACCTCGACCGCGTCATCGACATCAACTACTACCCGACCGACGAAGCGGGGCGCTCGAACGTGCGCTGGCGTCCAGTGGGCCTGGGTGTGATGGGCCTGCAGGACGTGTTCTTCCAACTCGGCCTGCCGTTCGATTCGGCGGAAGCGCGTGCGATCAGCAACCGCGTCTTCGAGGAGATCTACTTCGCGGCGCTCACGACGTCGGTCGAGCTCGCCAAGATCAGCGGCCCGCACCCGAGCTTCCCCGAGACGCGCGCAGCCAAGGGCGTGTTCCAGTTCGAGCTGTGGGGCTCGTCGACCGCCGACCTGCCGTCGCGCGACACGGCGCGCTGGGAAGCGCTGCGCGGGCGCATGGTCCAACACGGCCTGCGCAACAGCCTCATGATCGCCATCGCACCGACGGCGACGATCGCGTCGATCGCCGGCTGCTACGAGTGCATCGAGCCGCAGGTCTCGAACCTGTTCAAGCGCGAGACGCTCTCGGGCGACTTCATCCAGGTCAACACGTACCTCGTGCGCGAACTGAAGGCGCGCAACCTGTGGACCGAGGAGGTGCGCGCGATGATCAAACGCGCCGAAGGTTCGATCCAGGGCATCGAGGAGATTCCGAGCGACTTGAAGGCCGTCTTCCGCACCGCGTGGGAGGTGCCGATGCGCTCGCTCATCGACATGGCGGCCGAACGCGGACGTTTCGTCGACCAGAGCCAGTCGCTCAACCTGTTCATGGAGACGCCGACGATCGGCAAGCTCAGCTCCATGTACCTGTATGCCTGGAAGCAGGGCCTGAAGACGACCTACTACCTGCGCTCGCGCCCCGCCACGCGCATCGCGCAGACGACGGCCGAAGCGCGAGTGACGCAGGAGCCGCTGCCCGAAGCACCGAAGGACTTCACCGACGCCGAGGCGGTCGCGTGCAGCCTCGAGAACCCTGAGAGCTGCGAAGCCTGTCAGTGACGAGAGGCCATTGCCGCTCGCTGCGGCGGGGCCGGAGTGAATCGGAGCGCGGCGCGTGTGCGAAGATCGCTCACGCGCCGCGCTCCACGCGACTGCGGTGTGTGTGCCCGTTGGCGACGGACCGCCACTTCGCAGGTGTGATCGAGTGTGAGTGACCGAGCGAACGACCCCCCGACCGAACGAAGCGAACCAACTCTGCGATGAACCAGCGCGCGCTGCTGCTCGACCCCGGCATGGACCTGACCCTGCGTCCCATGCGCTATCCGGACTTCTACGACATGTACCGGAACGCCATCAAGAACACGTGGACGGTGGAGGAGGTCGACTTCTCGACCGACATCGTCGACCTCGAGCGCCGCCTGTCGCCCGCGGAGAAGCACCTCGTCGGCCGTCTCGTCGCGTTCTTCGCGACGGGCGACTCGATCGTGTCGAACAACCTGGTGCTCAACCTCTACAAGCACATCAACGCGCCCGAAGCGCGCATGTACCTGTCGCGCCAGCTCTACGAGGAAGCGCTGCACGTGCAGTTCTACCTGACGCTGCTCGACACCTACATCCCGGACCTCAAGGAGCGCGAGCGCGCCTTCCAAGCGATCCACAACATCCCGTCGATCCAGCGCAAGGCCGCGTTCTGCTTCAAGTGGATCGACTCGATCCACTCGCTCGACGCCTGCCGCACGCAGGACGATCGCCGACGCTTCCTGCTGAACCTGATCTGCTTCGCGACCTGCATCGAAGGCCTCTTCTTCTTCGCCGCCTTCGCCTACGTCTACTTCATGCGCAGCCGCGGTCTGCTCAACGGCCTCGCCTCCGGCACGAACTGGGTCTTCCGCGACGAGTCGTGCCACATGACCTTCGCGTTCGAAGTCGTCGAGACCGTGCGCCGTGAGGAGCCCGACCTCTTCGACGCCGACATGAAGCGCCAAGTCGTCGCCATGGTCGAAGAGGCCGTCGACTGCGAGATGGCCTTCGCCGAAGACATCCTCTCCGGCGGCGTGAGCGGCCTCTCCACGCGCGACATGCGCCAGTACCTGCAGTTCGTCGCCGACCAGCGCCTCTTGAACCTCGGCCTCGAGAAGCGCTTCGGTTCGAAGAACCCCTTCGCCTTCATGGACCTGCAGGACGTGCAGGAACTCTCGAACTTCTTCGAGCGCCGCGTCTCCGCCTACCAGGTCTCGGTGACGGGCGAGGTGGGGTTCGACGAGGAGTTCTGATTCGAAGGCGCCTTCAGCTGCCGCCGGCGGTCAACACGTTGGCAATCAACTCGTCCGCGGCCATCAGCTCGCAGGCGCTGTGTTCCTTTGCTTTGACTTCGCGTCCTTTGCGTCCTTTGCGGTGAAGTGCAACGGTCCCGTGATCCCGGGCGTTGCACTTCACCGCAAAGGACGCAAAGGACGCGAAGTCAGCGCAAAGGAACACAACGCAGGAGACTGGAGACGCCGACGGGATGGTGAGGTGCTGACGATTGGGCGTAACCGTTCGCCACGCCGGCTTCCACGGCGGGTGAACGTCGCGCGCTCGCGGCTGCTGCAGTGGGGGGCGCGATGCACAGCCTGGGCTACGGCATGATCGCCGCGTCAGCAGGGCACCCTTGTGCTGCGAAGTGCCCACCAAGTGTGCTTGGGTGCCGAGATTCCCCGCCGTCCGCAGGCTCGCCGGCCTATCGTGCAGCCATGCAGAAACTGATCCTCGTCGCGTTCCTGGCCATGCTCGCATCCGCGCCCGCCTGCAAGAGTGCCGCGGATTCCGACCCTGCGGTTGCCGCGCCCACGAGCGCCGCGCTCCAGCCCGAGGAGAACAGCGGCATGCACGAGCGCAATCTGGAACTCGTCGAGCGCGCGAAAGCCAATCCGAAGGCCGAGGTCGTCTTCATCGGCGACTCGATCACGCACGGCTGGGACGACACCGGCAGGAGCGTGTGGGATCGCGAATTCGCGCCCATGAACGCACTCAACCTCGGCGTCAGCGGCGACCGCACCGAGCACGTGCTCTGGCGCCTCCAGCAGGGCGCCTACGACGCGCTGCGCCCCCGCGTGATCGTGATGATGATCGGCACCAACAACACCGGTCATCGCATGGATCCGCCGCAGGAGATCGCCGACGGCGTGGGCGCGATCCTGGCGGACCTGCACGAGCGCTTCCCGAAGGCGAAGCTGGCGCTCCTCGCGATCTTCCCGCGCGAGGAGTCGCGCGACGATCCGATGCGCACGAACAACGACGCCGCCAACGCCCTGCTGATGGAGATGGCGCGCGAACGGAACATCCACTGGCTCGACGTGTCGCCCGCCTTCTGCGACGCGGACGGCACGCTCTCCCAGGAGTTGATGCCCGACCTGCTCCATCCGAACGAGCAGGGCTATGAAGCCTGGGCCAACGCCCTGGTCGGGCCGCTGCGCGGCTGGATGCGCTGAGCGCGCCCTGCCCGACGGGGCCGGCCCGATGACCGGGTCCGCGACCTCGAGCGCCGACGGCGCGCCGTCAGCAGCGGGGTCCGACAATCGCTTGCAACCAGCAAGCGGGGAGGGCGACGCGAGGATCGCGGGCGAAGGGCACTCGATGGTGCGGGAAAGCGGCAGCGCCTACCGACACGAGGTCGGTCGCACCTGCGCTGCCCACCGTTCCATGTCGCAGTACATCGCACGAGTCGCCGGCTCCTCCATCGAGGAGTTCTGATTCGAAGGCGCCTTCAGTTCGCCGCCGTCGTCCAAGTCGAAGGCCGTCAACTCGTCGGCGGCCAACAGCTCGCAGGCGCTGCGTTCCTTTGCTTTGACTTTGCGTCCTTTGCGCCTTTGCGGTGAAGTGCAACGGTCCCGGGATCAGGTGGCGTTGCACGTCACCGCAAAGGACGCAAAGTCAGCGCAAAGGAACACAACGCAGGAGACTGGAGACGGCGGCGGGTTGGGAAGGTGCTGACGAGTGGAGACGCTCTGACCGACGAACGGCATCCGACAGCGCCGAGTCAGAGGTTCTCGGTGCCGCCCAACTCGCGGTACTTCGCATAGGCCTCGCCCGACGACTTCTCGTCGCCGTCCAGCAGGTAGAGGCGCGCGAGGCCCAAGTAGATGGCGCAGTAGAGCGGGTCGTTCGCGACGGGGGATTTGCGCAGCTCGTCGAAGTCGCGGCGCGCGGACGCGACCTCGCTGGTGGCGATGCGTAGGAGCGCGCGATTGAGACGGCAGCGGTGGTCGTTCGCGTCGCGCGCGACGCCTTCGTCGAAGGCGGCCAGGGCGCCGGTGGTGTCGCCGCACAGGCGGCGCGCTTCGCCGAGTTGGAAATAGGCCTTGTGGAACTCGGGGTGCTCGGTGAGGAGGCGCGTGAGCACCGCGTTCGCGAGTTGGCAGTCGCCGAGTTCGAGGAAGGCGAGTCCGAGGCCGTAGAGCGGCGTCGGATCGCCCGGTGCGGCGCGCACCTGCAGCGAACGCGCGCGGATGACCTCGAACACACGCCGGCGGCGCTGCGACTCGGCGAGCAGTTGCGCGGCTTGGTCGCGTTCGCCGCGCTCGGCGGCTTCGAGGTGCATGAGGTGGAACGCACCGACGGTCTCGAGGTCGAACGGCGCGAGTTCGACGAAGCGGCGCAGGTAGGGGAGCGCGGGGCCGAGCTGCCCGCGGCGCGCGAGTGCGCGGCCGGTCAGCATCCACGCCGACGGATCGTTCACGAGGCGCGGGCGACCGCGTTCGTCGACGAGGCGCGCGAGTGCGCGATCGATCTGGTCGCGCGCCAAGTCCATGCGCGCCCACTCGAGTTCGATCGCGCCGCCCGTCGCCGCGTCGACGTGAGCGGTCGTCAGCAACTTCTCGGCTTCGCTCTCGCGACCGATGTCGAAGAGTGCGCGGGCGACCCACGCGACCGCGCGGCCGTCGCTCGCGAGCAGCGCGCCTTCCTGCACGAGCGGCGCACCGTACTCGACGACCTGATTCGAGAGTCCGAGTTGCAGCAGCGTCGCGAGTTCGAGCAGTGCGAGCGAGCGGCGCCGTTCGGGCGTCTCCTCCGCGGTCGGTGCGTTCGAGTCGGGCTGCGGACTCGGAGGAGGTTCCTGCTCCTGAGTTGCGTGTTCCGTGTGTGCTGCGAACGCACTCGCGCACACGAACGACAGCGACAGCGCGAACGGCACTGTTTTCCACAGCACCCGCGACACCCTGATCAGCGACGCGCTTCTCATCGCACGAACTCCTCGGACTTCACGAGGCCTGCGCCTTCGCGCACGAACAAGCGCCGACCGCCGGCTCCGGCCGGCAGCACGTCGACCGCTCCCGACGGCCACGACACACGGATCTCGCTGTAGCCGTTCGCTTCGCCGAGTCCGACCGTCACCCACGGCGACGAGGCCGATTGATAACTGCCTGCCGTTTGCACCTCGCGCAGCAGCGCGAATTGACGCTCGGGCGGCGTGTTCGCCGGGAACTGCGGCACGACGAGGATGCGCGCGCCGATGCCGTCCTTGCTCGAACCGCGCTCGCCCTGCGCCGCGGGACCGCGGCCTTCGAGGCGCAGTTCGATGCGACGCTCGCTGCGCCCGAAGGTGTTGTGTCCGAGCGCGGCCGGCCCGTCGATCGACGTGAGCACCAATTCCTGCGCACCGTCGCCGTCGAGGTCGCCGACGGCGCTGCCGCGCGAGCCGCGCACCAGTGCCAGGACCGAGTTCGCGCCGCCCGGCTCGACCGCCACGACACGCAGCGCGTCGTCGAAGCGCCACAGCGTGTCGGCTTGCGCGTAACTCGTGCCCGTGTTCGGCGCGTCGGCCTGCGGATACACGTGGCCGTTCGCCGTGAAGAGTTCCACGCGCCCGTCGGCGTCGAAGTCTTCGAGCTGCACGCCCCACGACAACAGACGCCGCGTCGCCTGCTGCAATCCGGAGCGGAAGGTCTGCGTGCGGAAACCGACCGGCGCGCCCAGCAACAACTGCGTGGGCTCGTCGGAGAAGTTCGTGAACGCGAGGTCCATGCGACCGTCGCGATCGACGTCCGCGACCGCGACGCCCATGCTCGCTTCCGCGAGTCCTTCCTGACTGACGGCGACGTTCGCGGACATGCCGACCTCGTCGAACCAACCGTTGCCGTCGTTGATGAACAACTGGTTCGGCGACGAGTCCGCTGCGACGAACACGTCGGTGTCGCCGTCGCCGTCGGCGTCGAACGGCACGACGCCGAGCGAGAAGCCGGGCAGCGCGCCGCGCAGCCGCGCGCTCGCATCGCTGAACGTGCCGTCGCCGCGCCCGAGCATGAGTCGATCGGCCTGCGGCGTCATGCCGCGCGGCCCGCAGAACACGGGCTGACCTTTCCACTCGCACGGCAGCGCGAGCACACCTTCACCCAGCTCGCCGATCGGCGGCGCGACCGGATCGAGGTCGAGGTAGCAGCACAGGTACACGTCGAGGCGGCCGTCGCGATCGGCGTCGAAGAGCGCGACGCTCGTGATCCACGTCGGCGGCGCACCCGCTTCGCGCGCCTCGCCCGGCACGAGCGGCGCGCGTGTGTCGCCCGCCAGCAGCCCGTGCTCGGCCACGGAC
>JBIKNC010000162.1:0-10210 GCA_044358925.1 Planctomycetota bacterium
GCCGAAGAACGGTGCCGCACCATGGCGCGCGCCGGACGGCACCTTCGTTCGGGTGCCGTCCGGCGCGTGCCGCGAGCAGAACTCGCTGTGAACTCGCTGTGAGCTCGCTCCGAGAGCGCGGCGCTTCGGGCGCCGGCGTCAGCGCATCAGGGCTCCGCTTGCGCCCGGGCCGCCGCTTCGGCCGCACGGGCCGCGAGTTCCTCGCGCGCCTTGTCGATCGCCATCGCGAAACGCGCGCCCGCCGTCGCGAGGAAAGCGACCTTGTCGGCGGCGGAGTCGTCCTTCTCGGCGCCGTTGACGTAGCTGAGCATGATCCGGTCGATGTTCGGGAACTGCGCGAGCATGTCGAGTGCCTGCTGGGTCTTCTCGGGCACTTCCACGACCATGGCGATCTCGATCAGGTAGGCGGCCGACTTGAGGTAGTCGTCGTTGATCTCACCGCCCTGTTTGCCGGCGTTGTCGTAGAACTTGCGCGCGAGTTCGATCTGCGCGTTGGCGTAGTTCAGGGCGCGTTCCTCGAGCGTCGCGCGGTGCGTCTGCAGCATCGCCGCCGAACCGCCGCCCGAGGCGTAACGATCGATTTCGTCGCGCGCGAGGTCGAAGCGCCGGTTCTGCTTCGCACCCGGGTCGGTGTAGTAGAAGAGCGCCCACTCGATGTCGGCGTCGGTCGGAGCGCGACTCGTGTCGGCCACGGCCATGTACTCCTGGCGCGCGGCGATCGTCTCGGCGTGTGCCGTCGCCCACGCGGCGTTCTTCGCCCATTCAGGACTGGCGTGATCGGGATAACGGCGTGCGAACTCGTCGAAGCGTGAGAGCCACAGGCGCTTCTTCGCTTCGGGGGTGAAGGTCGACGCCTTCGCGAGCGCTTCCTCCGACAGGAACTTGGTGCGGTAGCCGGTCAGGTGCTGCTCCATCCACTTGAGCGCCTTGCCGCGCACCGGCCCGACGGCCGCTTCGTTCTCGGCGTTCTCGAGCTTCGTCTTCAGGTCGTTGTAGACCTCGAGGACTTTGGGCTTCAGATCGTTCGGGTCGACTTGGTCGAGCAACGAACGCGCGTGCTGCATGTCGCCCGACGAGAGCGACGCGAGGCCCTGGTTGAGAAGGCCCTCCTGGTTGCCGCCCTTCATGAGCGAGATCGCGAAGGCGACCAGCACGAGACCGATACCGATGATGGTCGGCATCATCCACTTGGGCTTCGTGTCCTTGGCCGCAGCGCGGCGACTCTTGCGTTCGATCGCGCTCTCGGGTTCGGCGGCCTTCGCGCGCGCGCCGGCTCGCGCCGGTGCGGCTCCTTTGGCCGCGCCTGCAGCCGGCTTGGCGGTCTTCGCGCCCGGTTTGGCGGCCGGCATCGCGGCCGCACTGGCTGCGGCCGGCGCATCTCCCGCGTCGGCGGCGACGGAGAGCAGCGCCCCACCGAGGCGCAGCGTCGCTCCGATCGGAACGGCGAGTCCGTTGCCCGAGACCTTGCGACCGTCGATCTCGAGCGGCGCGAGTGCGTCGATCGCGACGCCGTCGTCCTTCACGACGAGCACCGCGTGTTGTTCGGCGGCACCGCTCGACTCGAGCACGAGTTTGTTCGTGGCGGCCGAACCGATGGTCAGCCGACCCTTCGACAGTCGGAACGCGCGCTTCTTCTCGCCGTCCTGGACGATGAGCTTGGGCATGGGGAATGGCACGTCGCGGCGCGGACGCTCTTCGCCCGGGACCGAACGCGTGGGGTGTGGGTCGATGGGACGTGCGCGGGCCGTCGGCCGTGCACGGGATGGGTCGTGCACGAGCCGTCGGCCGCACACGGGGGGTGGGGATGGTAGCGAGTGCCGCCGCGGGCCGGCGTCGCTGCGCGGCGGGCCTACCCGCACGCGGGCGCACGGTTCACACGAAGGCGCCTTCGAAGGACGCCGGTGTGAGCGGGCCGTTCGAGAGGGCCAGCGCGCGGCGCAGCACGTTCTCGAGTTCGCGCACGTTGCCCGGCCACCGGTGGCGGGCGAGGGCCGCGAGGGCGTCGGGTTCGACGGCGACCGGCTCGCGCCCCATTTCGGACGAGATGCGGCGCACGAAGTGGTCGACCAGCAGGGGCAGGTCGTCGAGGCGCTCGCGCAGGCTCGGCACCTGCACCTCGACCACCGCGAGCCGGTAGTAGAGGTCGGAGCGGAAGCGCCCCTCGCGGCAGGCCTTCTCGAGGTCGCGGTTCGTGGCGGCGACCACGCGCACGTCGACTTTGCGCGAGCTGCTCCCGCCGACCGGGCGCACTTCGCCGTCCTGCAACACACGCAGCAACTTCGGTTGGAGGTCGACCGGCAGTTCGCCGATCTCGTCGAGCAACAGCGTGCCGCCGTGGGCGCTGACGAAGTGCCCGGGCCGGTCGCGCTCGGCGCCGGTGAACGCGCCGCGGACGTGGCCGAACAGTTCGCTCTCGATCAACGTCGCCGGGATCGCGCCGCAGTCGACGGCGACGAAAGGTCCCTTCGCGCGTGCGCTCTTGCTGTGCAGGCGACGCGCGACACCCTCCTTGCCGCTGCCCGTCTCGCCGCGCACGAGTACGGGCACGTCGGCTGCCGCGAGGCGATCGACGAGCGCGAGCATGCGCACGACCGGGGCGCTCGCACCGACGATCGCGAAGCGCTCCTGCGCATGTGCGCTGACGACGGGCACGGGCGTCGGGATCGCCGGCGCGATCGCCGGCGTCTGCGCGTCGACGGTGGCCGCCGGCGGAGCAGGATCACCGCGAGTGACGACGCGCTCCAACTCGTCCGCCGCGAGACGCATGTCCGCCGCCACGCGCAGCCAATGTTCGCGTTCGGCGCGACTCTCGCGCGCGCGTGCACCCACGGCGCGGCGCGCGCCGCGGCGCAGGTCGTCGAACAGTTCCTCGAAGCGACGTTCGACGTCCGTCATCGCGCACCCTGCCCCCCGGGCGCGTGCTCGAGCTTGGCGTAGGCGAGCAGCAGCGTCTTCGTGCCGTGCCGCGTGAAAGTCACGGTCGCGCGCGCGTTCGCGCCCGAACCGACGAGCCGATCGAGACGCCCGGTGCCGAAGTGCGGATGCACGACCCAGTCGCCTTCCGACAGGCCGTCGTCGGTCGCGGCTTCGAACGCACCGAGCACTTCTTCTTCCCGAGGTTCTTCGCCGCCGCCTTCGACGACGTCGCTCGGCAACTCGTCGAGGAATCGCGACGGCTCGCGCCACGAGTTCGATCCGAAGTAGGCGCGCGTCGACGCGTGCGTCAGCACGAGGTGTTCGCGTGCGCGAGTCATGCCGACGTAGAGCAGGCGCCGCTCCTCCTCCACCGTGCCTTCTTCGAGCGAACGCATGTGCGGCAGCAGTTCCTCTTCGACGCCGGGCACGAACACCGCGTCGAATTCGAGGCCCTTCGCCGCGTGCAGCGTCATCAGCGACACGGTGCCGGTCGCGTCGTTGCGCGGCGCGTCGTCACCGGCGAGACGACCATCCGCGGCGTCCGCGCTGCCCGCACCGTCGAGTCGGTCGACGTCACTGACGAGGGCGATGTCCGCGAGGAAGTCGACGAGCGTCGCGTCGCCCCTCTCGTTCTGGAAGCGCTCCGCACTCGCGAGGAACTCCTCGACGTTCTCCTGGCGCGCGGTCGGATCGTCGTCGTCGAGGCGCGCCACGTGGTCGAACCACTCGAGTTCGTCGACGAGCCGCGCGAGCACCTCGTGCGGCGGTCGCTTCGCCGCGCCTTCGAACTGCGCCAGCAACTGCGCGAACGCCGTCAGTCCTTTGCGCGCGGGCCCGCGCACGCTCGCGAGGGCCTCGGAACTCTCGAGCGCCCGGATCAGCGGCACGCGCCGATCCGTCGCGAACGCCTGGAGTCGATCGATCGTCGTCGCTCCGATGCCGCGCGCCGGCACGTTGACGATGCGCTGCAGCGCGACGTCGCTGCGCGGGTTCACGAAGAGCTGGAGGTACGCGACGAGGTCCTTGATCTCGCGCCGCTGGTAGAACTCGACGCCGCCGGCGATGCGGTACGGCACGCCGCGTTCACGCAGCGCACGCTCGAGCACACGCTGCAGGAAGTGCGCGCGATACAGGATCGCCATCTGGTCGCGCCGCACGCCGCTGCGCCCGAGGCGCTGCGCTTCACTCGCGATCCACTCGGCCTCCTCGACCTCGTCGCCGCAGCGCAGCACACGCACCTTCGGACCGGCGGCGCGCCGACTCCACAGCTCCTTGTCCTTGCGTTCGCTGTTGTTGCGGATCAGGCCCTGCGCCGCCGCGAGGATCTGCGGCGAGCTGCGGTAGTTCTCCTCCAGCTTCACGATCTCCGCGCGCCCGAAGTCGCCCTCGAAGTCGAGGATGTTCTTGATGTCCGCGCCACGCCAGGCGTAGATCGACTGGTCCGGATCGCCGCACACGGCGATGTTGCCGTGGAAGCTCGCGAAGTGCCGCGCGAGCAGGTACTGCACGCGGTTCGTGTCCTGGTACTCGTCGACGAGGACGTAGCGGAACTGGTGCGCGTACGTGTCCCGTACACCGAGGTTCCTGTCGAACAGTTCGAGCACCTTCAGCAACAGGTCGTCGAAGTCGAGTTGGTTCGACGCGCGCATGCGCTCGTCGTACGCGGCGTACACGCGCCGCAGCAGCTCGTCCTCGAAGCCGGCGCCGCTGTCCTCCTCGGACGCGTCGGGTGTGCGCGCGTCCATCTTCGCGCGCGAGATCGCGGCGAGGATCGCGCCGGGGCGGAAGCGCTCCTCGGACACTCCGAGGTCCTTCACGACCTCCTTCACGAGCTGCTTGCGGTCGGCCGAGTCCACGATCGTGAAGTCGCGCGTGAAGCCGCCGAGCAATTCGATGTCGCGGCGCAGGACGCGCGCGCAGGCGGCGTGGAACGTCGCGATCCACATGCCGCGCGTCGGCAGCAGGGCCTCGACGCGCTCGCGCATCTCGCGCGCGGCCTTGTTGGTGAACGTGATCGCGAGCACGCCTTGCGCGTCCGTGCGCCGTGTCGCGACGAGCCAGGCCAACCGGCGCGTGATCGTGCGCGTCTTGCCGGTGCCGGCGCCCGCCAGGATCAGGAGTGCGCCGTCTCCGAACACGACCGCGCGGCGCTGCGCGTCGTTCAGGCCCTCGAGGAGCGCCGCCTCGGACGGCAGCGCGGATTCTCCGGCGCCTTCGAGCGCGACGTCCATCCAGTTCAAAGCACTCACACGGCGCAGTCTAATGGCGCGCGGTGGAACCTCGAACGACGAAGCCGAAGCGAGAAGAACGGCTCGACGCGCCGGTGTCGAAGGAGACGCTCGAGGCGCTCGCGTCGAAGTGGCGCGGCGCTCACGGCGGCGAGCGCTGGTCGAACGAGCGTTGGGGCACACGCCGGCGACGCACACGCGACCCGCGCGCGGTGGTACGGCTGCTCGCGCACACGGGCGCTGGGTCGCTCGACGTGCTCGACGCGGCGTGCGGCACCGGTCGCCTGCGCGCCGCTCTCACGGGCAGCGGTCATCGCTGGACCGGGATCGACGTGTCGCTCGATCAGTTGGGAGCGGCGCGTGGCGCTCGCGACGGTGATCGACTGGTCTGCGGATCGGTGCTCGCGCTGCCCTTCGCGGACGACGCCTTCGATGCCGTCGTCGCGTGCCGCTTCCTCCACCATCTCGCCGACGAGTCCCATCTCCACGCCGCGGTGAGCGAACTCGTGCGTGTGTCGCGCCGCTTCGTCGTCGCGAGTTTCTGGGACCGTGCGACGTGGCCGCACTGGTGGCGCGGCGCGCGCCGCGACGACTCGGGCCGCGTCGCGCGGCGCTCGCACGAGATCGACACGGCGTTCGCGGCGGCCGGAGCGCGCGTCGTCGCGCGCCATCGGCCGGTCTGGCGCCTGTCGGCGCAGACCTTCGTCCTGGCGGAGAAGGTGCGCGATGTTCGGTGAGCGCGTGCTCGTCCGTGGTCCGCAGGCGCTGCACGAACTCGTGCCGGCCTTGCTCGAGCGCGTCGCCGCACGCGCACGCGACGGCGGCGAGTTCGTGTGCCTCGCGGACCTCGCGAACACCGACCCGCTCGCGGCGACGCACTTCCTGAAGGGCGGGCCGCTGACGCAGCGTCCCGCGCGGCGCCACGGCTGGGCGCGTCTGCTGCTGCGGCGCGCGCCGCCGCGCCTGCGCGAGTTCGACAACTTCAAGCTCCTGAACGGCCTCGACGTCGCGACGCCGGTGCCCGTGCTCGCGGCGGCACGAGTGCGCGGTGCGCGTGTGCTCGCGCAGTTCCTGCTCACCGAACGCTTGAGCGAAGCGGGCGGTTACGAACTCCTGCTCGCGACGCCGCACTCGCCGCTGCGCGGACCGGCACTCGTCTCACTCGCGCGCACACTCGCGGCGCTGCACGCCATGGGCATCGAACATCGCGACCCGTTCGCGCGCAACTTCCTGCACACGTCGGCCGACGGATCGCTGCGGACGATCGTGCTCGACCTGTGGCGCGGTGGACGTGCGCCGCAGTGGAAGAGAGCGTGGGTGCGCACACACGGCGCGGCGCGCGACATCGGCCGTCTGTGCACCGATCTCGCGCCGGCGCTCTCGCGCACCCACCTCGAGGACTTCCTCGCGCGCTACTCGGCGGAGCGCTCGCGCAGAGGATCGGCGCTCGAGCCGGAGCGCTTCGCCGCGCGCGTCACCGCGGCCTACAGGCGGGAAGCGGATCTGCAGGCGCGCGAACCGCACCGTCGGCGCGGGAAGGCGCCGCTCGATCGCGCGTGGACCGCGCCCGTCGTCAGGCCGTGAAGCGACTCTTGCGCCCCGGCGCTCGCGCTTCGAGCACCTTGGCGAGTTCGGCGTGGTCGCGCGCCGGTGCAGGCACCGCTTCCCACTCGCCGCGCAGGTGGACACGCAGGTGGTCGCCCGTCAGGCGCCACGACTCGATGTGCTCGAAGCGCAGGCTGAACCAGCCGCGCTGGAGGCCGTCGCGACCGAGCACGCGATCGTCGATCCGCGGAGCGATGAAGTGGAACGCGGCGGCTGCGAGAACGAGTGCGATCGGCAGCGGCTCGGCGCCGCCGACGATCACGAGGCCGAGGGCCAGGGCGAGCGGCAGCAGGAGCAACGGCGAGCGCGAACCGCGTTCGGCGGCGACGCGGACGCCGACGCGGCGCGCGGCGCGCACGCGCGCGAGAACGGCGACGACGAGGGCGACCGCCAGAACGGCGGCCGCGACGAACAGAGCGAGAGCGTGGACCGGCACGCCGCGCAGGCTATCAAGTGGCGCATCTCGGTCGAACGTCGGCCCGACTTGGTCGCTGAGCACGAATCGACGAGTCTGACGACGCATCGGCGAACAGCGCGAACGCGCGGCAGGGACTTTTTCAACGGGCTGCCAGCGCGGTTACGCTGCGCCGCGGATTGAAGGAGGCACCCCGACTCGACGACATCGGCCCCCCGCCGCCCGGGACGAAGGAACTGCGCTCGATCGCGCCGCTGTTCGAAGCGGGTGCCCGGCGCCGGCGCTGGCCGTGGTGGCTGAAGATCGGGACCCTCGCGCTCGCCCTCGGACTCCTCGTCGGTGCACTCGGGGTGTGGCTGCTCGAACGCGAGGCGCGCGCCGTCCTCGCAGCCGAACGCGCGAGCGGCGCCGCGCCCGGAGTCGTGCGCGCCGGCTTCGAACCCTTCGACCGCGGACCGCGCGACGCAGAGGTGGCGGTGCTCCTCGTGCACGGCTTCCGCAGCTCCCCCGCCGACCTCTGCGGTCTCGACGAGCCGCTCGTCGCCGCCGGTCGTCGTGTGGTCGCGCTCCTGCTGCCCGGTCACGGCACGTGCAGCGAGGATCTCGCCGCCGCGCGCCACGGCGACTGGATCGCCGCCGTGCAAGACGCCTACGCAGAGCTCGCGCGCGAACATGCCGAGGTGCACGTCGTGGGCTTCTCGCTCGGCGCCGCGACGAGCGTCGTCGCGCTCGCAGATTCGCCGCCAGAGCGCCTCGTCTTGATCGCGCCGTACTTCGCCATCACGCCGCGTTGGTACGCGCCGCCGTCGATCGAGACCTGGGCGAGCGTCGCCGCGCGTTTCGTCGACTTCGTCGACAGCGGCCCGGTCATCCACGGCGTGAAGGACACCTCGGCCGCGGCCGACTTCCCCTTCCTGCGTGTGCTGCCCCTGTCGGCCGTTCTCGAATCGGCCGCCGTCGCGCGCGCGGCGAGTGCGCCGGACGTTCTCGCCGCACACACCGGCCGCGTGCTGACGATCGTGTCCACACACGACACGGTCGCGGATCCGCGCGCCGCCGAGCGCGCGCACGCACACTTCACTCACGGACTCGCGCGCCTCGAGCGCGTCGAACGTTCGAACCACGTGCTCCTGTGGGATCACGACCGGGAGCTGGTCCGCGATCTCGTCGTCACCTTCCTCACCACACCATGAGTTCCACGCAGGCCCTGTGCGCCGCCGTCCTGTTCTCGTTCGCCGCCTCGTGCGGTTCCCTCCCCGTGAAGCAGGACGCGCGTCTGCTCGAAGCGGGCAGCGGCCGAGTGGTCGCGCTCGAAGAAGCGGCGCGCGAACTCGCGACGTACGACGTGATCTTCCTCGGCGAGTTGCACGACTCGCGCGAGGGCCACGTGCTCATGACGGAGCTCACCGCGCTGCTCCTGGCGGACCACCACGCACCGGTTCTGTCGATGGAGATGTTCGAGCGCGACGTCCAGGACCTCGCGACCGCGTACGTCGACGGGCGCATCACCCGCGAGGAGTTCCTCGCACAGAGCCGGCCGTGGGGCGACTTCGACGTGCACTACGGTCCGGTCGTGGACATGGCGCGCGAGCGCGACTGGGACCTCGTCGCCGCCAACTGCCCGCGCCCCGCGGCGCGCGCCATCGCACGCGGCGAACACACTCCGGCGACGGCGAGTGTCTTCGCGTCGAGCGATCTCGATCTCGCGCCCGGTCGCTACCGCGCGGAGTTCGACGCGGTCATGGGCGGGATGGGCGCCGGCCACGGCGGACCGTCGCTCGATCCGATGTACTCCGCTCAGGTCCTGAAGGACGAGACGATGGCCGAGTCGATCGCGCGTCTGTTCGCACCGGACGGCGGGCCGTGGCCGCGTGTCGTGCACTGGAACGGGCGCTTCCACTCCGACTTCGGACTCGGAACCGCGGAGCGCCTCGCGCGCCGTTGCCCGCACGTCACGATCGCGGTCGTGACGATGGAGCGCGACGGTGCTCGCGCACTCGCGCGCTCGTCGGATGCGCCGGGTCTGTACGTGATCGAAGTGCCCTGACGGCGGCGGAGCACCGCGCTGTGCGCGGCGAACCACCGCGCCTGTGCGCGTCGTGCGCGCGGGGGCACGGGCGCCAGCCTTCAGCGAGCGATGCGCCGCTCGTCGAGCGACTGCTCGAGGGCGGCGCGCAGCTCGCACAGCGCGCCCGGCTCGAACGCGTCGAGTCCGTCGCACTCGAGATCGAGGCGCGCGACGAGGTGACGCGCGCCGCCGCGGCGGTGCGCACGAGCGATGCGCGAGAAGTCGGCGCGCGGTTCGGACCAACCGACGCTCATGCCCGTGGCGCGGCGCAGCTCGTCGATGACCTCGGTGCACGGAGTCTTCGCGAGCGGCGACGCCGTGGCGAGCACGACGATGCGCCTGCAGCCGGCTTCGACGAGCGTGTCGATCACCGCGAGTCCGCGCGCCGTGTCCGCCGCG
Organism: Planctomycetota bacterium; assembly: GCA_044358925.1. GTDB lineage: Bacteria > Planctomycetota > UBA1135 > UBA1135 > Rohdeia. The sequence goes on from JBIKNC010000162.1 coordinate 9,632, forward strand.
TCGACGCGCACGAACAGCGGTTTGCCCGTGAAGCCCAGTTCGAGGGCCAGCTCGCGCGCGAGCGGCTCGCGCGCTTCGACCACGAAGTGATCGGCCCACGGTTCACTGGCCGACAACTGGCGTGTGCCCGTCGGCACGACGCCGTACAGGAGCCCGAGTTCCGCCGCGCAGCTCGCGAGTTCGACGTGCGCCGCTCCGCACAGCGTCGCGCCGTCGCGACCGTCGCTCGCGACGTGGACGGCGTTGCAACCGGCGCGTGCGGCAGCGTCGATGCGCGCCAGGCGCGTCGCCCGGGTGTCGTCGACACAGGCGCGCGTCTCGGCCAGCCACTGTGTGGCCTGCGACGGAATCGGACGTTCGAAAGGAGCGAACGGCCCGCGCACGGCGGATCGTTCACGAGAAAGCGTGCTCGCGGCGTTGTTCACGAATGACCCCTGGCGCGGTGTCTGGAACACCGCGGCCACGTCGCCGCCCCTACCCGACGGTGTGCGGCGACCGACACCCCGTCGTGGCTCATGCGCGCCCCTTGGCAGGGGCGGCTGGGCGACGGCACCCCTGCCGTCGACCACTCGAGCCGCA
>JBIKNC010000163.1:0-10206 GCA_044358925.1 Planctomycetota bacterium
TGGCTGCCCGACGCGCGCTTCGCGCGCGTCGGGCAGCCGTGTTTCGATTCGGCACTTCCAGCCCGCCGTGGCGGATCCGGTGTCTGACACCGTACGCGTCAACCCGGGCGCGGCATCACTCAGCGCACGCGCAGCCGCACGTCGCCGCTGCCGGAGCTCAGCTCGACGCGGCCCGTGCCGCCGTTGATCGAGCCCGTGAGGCGCTCGTCGCTCTTCATCCCCGCCTCGATCGTCAGCGGGTAGCCGCACTCGATGTCGCCGTAGCTCGTGCGTGCGTCGAGCGTGCACGCGAAGCCGGCCGGCGCGAAGAGGTCGACGTCGCCGTAGGACGACTCGATCTTCCAACTCGCGGCGACCTCGCTGCCCGCCTGCGCGACCACCGCGACGTCGCCCGAACCCGCGCGCGCCGTGACGCTCGTGAAGACGCCCTCGACGTCGACGTCGCCGTACCCGCTGCTCACTTCTGCGGCGCCTTCGAAGGCGCTGATCGCGACCGAGCCGCTGCCCGACTCCGCGGACAGCGATCCAGCGACGGTCCGTGCTGACACGTTGCCGTAGCTCGTGCCCAGTTCGATGCCCTCGGCACGCGCGTTCGCGAGCGACACGTCGCCCGAGCCGCTCTTCATGCGCAGCAGGTTCGCGTCGACTCCGTCGGCTTCGACATCGCCGTAGTTGCTTCGAATGTGGACGATGCCGCCCTCGATGTCGCGCACGTTCACCGAGCCGGAGCCGCTCGACGCGGTGACGTCGCCCTCGGCGCCCGCCAATTCGACGTCGCCGTAGCCCGTCTCGAGTTGCGCCGCGCCGACGCCGCCGGCGACGTCGATGTCGCCGCTGCCACAGTCGACGGCGACGTCCATGCCGCGCGGCACGTGCAGAAGGAGGTCGACGGAGACGCTGCCGCGCTCGTTGTCGTTCGAGCCTGCGCCCTCGCGCGGATCCGTGACGAGCCGCACGCGCACCACGTCGCCGTCGTCGACGATCTCGACGCGCGAGCGCGCGAGCACGTCCTCCGCCGCCGCTCGCGAAGGTGCGTTCCCGCGCAGCGTCGCCACGACACGCGGCGTGTGGTCATCACTCGCGACGACGTCGACGTCGCCATAGGCCGTTGCCACGTCCAGTGCGACGACCCCTTCGGTGGGGAGGGCGTGGTCGTCGACGCGCGCTTCGGTCTGCTGCCAATCGCCGAACGAGAAGCCGTCGACGTGGAAGCCGTTGTTGTGGCAAGCAGCGAGCGAAAGGAGGGCGACGAGGGCGAGGGTGCGCATGGGATGGATCCGGTTCGGCGTCGTGCCTGCGGCACGCGGGGGCGAGGATAGCCGTGGCGCCTGTTCCGAAGTGGGGCCCGCCGATTGCGCGGCGCGGCGCGCTCAGGAGCGCTCGCTTGCCATCGTAAGCGGCTGCGAGTGAAAGACTTGAAGCGAAGCGCGCCGACGCACGGCCCATCACGCGCTCTTGGGCGTTCGCCTCCGACCTACTCGCCCACGCCGCCGCGTCCGCGCAGGCGCGCTTCGACCTGGTGGGCTCGCGTTCCCACCGCGCCCGTGACTTCGATCCAGGGCCACGAGCGTCGCTCCAGTTCGGCTCGGTACCACGCGTGTTGGCGGGATCGAAAGGCCGCGTCCTGACGCGTGCCGTCCTGCACGAAGGGGAAGTCGGGCGCACACAAGACGTGCAGCGCATACTCGCGTTCGGCCAGCGCTTCGAGCTCGGGCTCGGCGCGGCCGAAGAGATGGCGGCTGTAGAAGAGCGTCGTCAGCGGCGACGTGTCACAGAAGAGGTAGCGGTTGGAACTCCGCGCGGCGGCGTCCTCGCGCGCAACTTGGGTGCGAGCGATGTGCAACATGTCGGCGTACTCGAGTCGGCCTGCGCGTTCGTCCCACAGGTCGCGTCCGTACTCGGCCACGTGTCGCGTGCCGAAGTGTTCGGCGAGCGCGGCGGCGAGTGTGCTCTTGCCGCTCGATTCGCCGCCGAGCAGCGCGACGCGCTGCACGAAGTCGGCGTACACGACGGGTGAGAGTTGCTCACGCCGGGCGTGGACGTCGGCGCGCAGCTCCGTCCCCGAGACCGGATGCGAGCGGCGCGCGGCGTCGACGCACACATGGCTCACCGGAAGCGCGAACTCTCGTGCGAGTTCGCGTGCGAAGCCGTCGCCATAGGACTCGCTCGTGAACACGGCGTCGACCGTCGTGTGCCAGCGCTCGCGACAGATCTGCGCCACGAAGCGGCGGTGCGTGAAGTCGTCGGCGTCGTTGGGCGGTGCTTCGTGCGCAGCGAGAACGAGGCAGGTGGCGCTGGGGAAGAGCTCGGCCAACCAACGTCGGCGTCTCTCGGGTTCGCAGCCGGCGAACTCCGGGTTCGTGTAGCTGAGAACGAAGCCCTCGCGGCAGGCGTCGAGCATCGTGCGGATGGTCAGCTCGTGTCCGCGGTGCAACGGACAGAACTTGCCGACAACGAGTCCGCGCGCGAACGACCGGCTCATTGCGCGGCGAGTCGGCGCCAGTGGCGCAGCGCGACCAAGGCGTTGATCCAGAAGCAGGCGTACAGCGCGCCCGTGAGCATCAGTCCGCGATGGAAGAACAGCGGCACCGCGATCGTGTTCACCAGCAACCAGAAGTACCAGGTCTCGATGCGCCGCCGCATCAGCAGCAGTTGCGCGAGTCCGCTGAAGACGAGCACGAGTGAGTCGGGCACCGGCGCGAACGCGTCGGTGTAGCGGTGCAGCAGCGCGCTGTAGCCGGCCGCGAGGAGCAACGCGATCACGAGGTACGTGAGCAGCGCGCGCACGCCCGTCCGCGCGACGGGGCGCTGGTCGCCGCGGGCCCAGTTCTTCCAGCCGATGATGCTCGTGACGACGAAGAAGACCTGCAGCGTCGCATCGGCATAGAGCTGCGTCCCGTAGAACAGCCAGCCGTACAGCACGCACCCGACGATCCCCGTCCACCACGTGTGCGCGCTGTTGCGTCCCGCGAGCACGATCGAGAGCGCGTTGACGGCGTTGGCGCCGATCTCGAGCGGGCTGGTCACGCGCGCCGCCTCAGAACTGGAAGTAGATGAACACCGCCGCGTCGACCGACACGCCGCACAGGACGACGATGGCCGCGGCGTAACCGGCGCCCTGCAGGAACTCGGGCAGGCGCGACCAGCGCTGCTGCACGCTCTGCACGAGCGCGGGCGTCGTGAAGTGGACGAGGGCAGCCGCCGCGAGCAGCGCCACGGCGCCGGGGTGGATCTGCGAGCCGCCCGTGAACTGCGCGAGGCCGGCGAGGTAGTCGCCGAGCTGCTCCATGCTGCTCACGCGGAAGAGCAGCCAGCCGAACAGGACGAGGTGGAAGGTGATCGCGCGGTCGCGCACGAGGACCCACCACGGCGCGTCGGGGCTCGCGTGCCGATCGAGCTTGCGCGACGCGACGAGGAGGAGGCCGTGGTAGATGCCCCACAGCACGAAGTTCGCGCCCGCGCCGTGCCACAGGCCGCCGAGGCCCATGGTGATCATGAGGTTGCGCGTCGTCTTGCCGCGGTTGCCGCCCAGCGGGATGTAGAGGTAGTCCTTCAGCCACGACGAGAGGCTGATGTGCCAGCGCGTCCAGAACTCGCGCACGTTGCGCGACAGGTAGGGGCGGTTGAAGTTCTCGTCGAAGCGGTAGCCCATCATCCAGGCGGCTCCGATGGCGATGTCGGAGTAGCCGGAGAAGTCGTTGTAGATCTGGAACGCGTAGCCGTAGAGCGCGAGGAGCAGATCGAGCGAGCTGTGCGCGCTCGGGTCCGCGAACACGTCGTCGACGAACAGCGACGCGAGCAGGTCCGCGAAGACGATCTTCTTGAACAGGCCGCGGAAGATGCGCGCGAGGCCTTCGCGCACGTGGCGGCGATCGACCTGCGGCTCGGACTGGAGCTGCGGCAGGAAGTCGGCCGCGCGCACGATCGGGCCGGCGACGAGCTGCGGGAAGAACGAGACGAAGAGCGCGAAGCGGGTGAGGTCGCGCTCGGGCGCGATCCGACGCCAGTACACGTCGATCGTGTAGCTGAGCGTCTGGAACGTGTAGAAGCTGATGCCGACCGGCAGCAGGAGGTCGTGCTTGGGCAGCGCGACGTCGAGGCCGAACAGTTGGAACACACTGCCCGCGCTGTCGACGAAGAAGTTGAAGTACTTGTAGACCGCGAGGACGCCGAGATTGACGACCAGGCTGAGGACGAGGAGGCGCTTGCGGGCGCGCGGCTCCTCGGTGCGACCCAGGCGCAACGCGACGGCGTAATCGAGCAACGTCGAGCCCGCGATCAGGCCGGCGTAGCGCCAGTCCCAGGCCATGTAGAAGACGAAGCTCGCGATCAGCAACACGACGTGCTGCGCGCGCGAGCGCCCGGTGAGCAGGGCGCACAACACGAGCACGATCGGCAGGAACAGCAGGAACTCGGCCGAGTTGAAGTTCACCGCGCCGCCTCCTCGGCCGCGCGCCGCTGTTCGAGGCGCTTCACGACGAGCGGCTCGACGAGATCCGCGAGCGCCGCTGCCATCGCGCGGTGGCCGCTCGCCGTCATGTGCGTGAAGTCGCGGAAGTTCGCGTGCTCGCCGCCGACGCGTTCGTCGAGTGCGAGCACCGCGAGGCCCTCGCGTTCACCGACACGCGACAGGAGTGCGTTGTAGACGTCGACGCCGTCGCGCCAGGCCCGCTCGGAGAGGTGGCTGTTGTAGCGGTACAGGTTGTTGCGGTAGTCGAGCGGCAGCGCGCCGCCCTGTGAACTCGGGTGGCTGCACGCGAAGCGGCACAGCACGAGTTCGCCGCCGAGTGCGCTGACCGTGGCGTCGAGCGCGAGCACGCGTTGCTCGAGCCCAGCGACGATCACCGCCGGCATCTCGTCCTCCAACATGCGCAGCGCGACGAGCCGCGCTTTGAACTGGTTCTTCGCCTGCGCGTAGAGCGTCGTCGCTTCCATCACGCGGCTCGGCCACGGACGCTCCGTTTCGGTGCGCGCCGCGCCCTCTTCGGCCTGCGTGTCGGCCGCTTCGTCCGCCGCGCCCGGCGTCGCCGCGCCCGCGACCGACAGCAACTTGGTCGACAGCTCGTCGAGATCGTTCGAGTAGTGGTAGGCGAGCACGAGGTCCGGCTGCCACGTCGCGCCGATCTCGCGCAGCACGCGATCCGCACCCGCGAGGCTGTACGCGTTCTTCGACGCGTTGAGCACCTCCACGTCGTGGCCGCGCTCACGCAGCGCGTCCTCGAGCAGCACCGGGAAGATGTTCGCCGCCAGATGGCGGCGATCCTCCGCGTACGACGCCGACGCGATCCAGATGCGCACGGTGTCCGCGCCCTTTTCGGGCGCATGCACGCGGCTGCGGAACGGATAGGCGTCGGTCGGGCCGAAGCCGGTCTCGGCGGCCGCCGCGCTGCTGTTCGCCGCGGACAGACCGCCCGGCGAGAAGAGCAGCGTTCCATAGCCGCGGCTGTGTGCGCGCCATTCGAGCGCGACCTCCGCCGCCGCGAGGAACACGGCGATCCACAGCACGAGGGAGAGGTGACGAAGTCTCATGCAGCACCTCGTGGGCCGCGGCCGAGTTTGCTGCCGATCCAGGTCGTGAACTGCGTGCGTTCGCTCGCATCGAGCACACCGAACCACAGCCAGCCGGTGAACAGACTCACGCCGGCCGACTTGAACACGACGGCCAACGCCACGCCGCTCCACGCCGTCGTCGCGACGTTCTCGTCGACCAGCATCGCGAGCAGCGACGTGCCGATCATCGCGCTCAACGTGCCGAGGATGCGGCTGTACTGGAAGTGCATGCCCGACGCGCGCGAGCCGACGTACAGGCCGAGCGTCGCCAGCAGTGCGAACGTGCCCAGCGTCGCGAGGCCGGCCCCGATGAAGCCGTAGCGCGGCACGAGTTCCGCGTTGAGCGCCACGTTCACGAGCACCGCGATCCCGTTGATCCACACGAGCGGCCCGTTGCGTTTGGCGATGTAGAGCGGAATCTGGCTCAAGTGGTACACGGACCACAGCACGTACGCCGTCGCGATGTACGGCACCACGCGGTACGCGAGCCCGAAGTCCTTGTCGGCAGGCATCAGGTCGAGTGCCTGTTTGCTGAACGCGACGACGAACAGGCTCGCGAACGTCATCGCCGCGATGCCGTAGGTGCTGACGCGCGCGAGGTTCTCCGACTGCAACGTGCGATCCTTCACGCCGTAGATCCACGGGTGGAAGATCTGCACGAACGGCCCCAGCATCGCCATCGTCACGATGAACCCGAGGCGGTAGCCCATCCCGTAGATGCCGACCTCGTGCAGCGGGTCGGGCTCCTGCGAGAACAGCACGAGCAACTTGCGGTCGCCGTAGTGCAGCACGAGTTGCAGCAGTCCGACCGGGATGAGCGGCAGCGTGTAGCGCAGGATCGGCGCGAGCACGTGCCAGCGGAAGCGCAGCTTCGTGTGCCACAGCACCCAACCCGTCAGCAGCAGTGTCGTCGCGGCTTCACCGACGAGCACCGGCACGAAGAAGCCGATCACGCCCCAGTCGGCGACACCGACCAAGTAGATGCGCAGACCCAGCTCGACCGCGAACTTGACGAGTGAGATCGTCGTGAAGAGGCCCGAGCGCTTGTGGATCTGCAGGTACGTGTAGCCGCACTGCGTCAGCAGTTGGAACGGCACGGTCAGCAGCACGAGCAGCATGACCATGTGCACGTCGTAGGCGCGCACACCGACCTGCGCGGAGGCGAGCACGACCTCGGCGAGCGAGTCCGAGAAGAGCGCGAGCGGCGCGATCACGCCCCACGCGAGTGCGGCGACGGCGATCGTGCTCGACGACACGACGGCCGCGCGATCGGCTTCGTCCGCGTGGTCGAAGTAGTGGCGCATCATCGCGCCGACCACGTTGAAGCCGAGCAGTTGGACGAGCGCGCCCAACAAGAGGTCGCCGAGGTCCGAGAGGCCGTACTGCGCCTCCGTCAGCCAGTCGGCGTAGAAGTACAGCATCACCAGCGAGATGACTCGCTGGAGGATGGGCACGAGGCTGTACGTGAACGAGTGGCGCGCGAGCGTCCCGAGCGACGGCGCGGCTTCGGTGCGCGCCGCGGTGGACGCGGGCGCGGTCGCAGGCGCGGGTTCGGCTCGTCGTTCGGAGGACACGTGGCGGAGGCGCGCGGTGACGGGGGAGAGCGGCGCGGACGTCGTGGGGGACGTCGGCCGCGGCGCGCGAGCGCGCCATGTTGCGCGCACTCACTCGTCGGGCGTTCCGTCCATCGCGGTCGTGTTCGAACTCGGCCCGTTCGCGGCGCGCGAATCGCCCTCGTCGACCAACCACACACAGCGACCGGAGTCGGTGCGCGCGGCGACGAGCAGCCCGCGTTCGGTCCCGGGACCGGCCAGGCGGCGTTCGAGTTCGTCGGCCGACTCGGCCAGGCCGCGCGCGAGCACACGCACCGGTCCGATGCCGTGCTCGCCGAGCATGCGCCGCACCGCCTTGCGGTCCAGTTTGCATGCGGCGCGCACCGCGAGGTCGCGCAGTCCCGGCTGTCCGGCCGGAGCGTCGCCGCCGACGAAACCGATGCCCGATCCGAGCGGCGCGAGGCCCGCGGCGCGTGCGATCGGACCGAGCAGGCCCGACGTCACGAGCGCCGGGTCGGGCGCGGCGATGGAGCGCACCGCGAGCGGATCCGCGACCGGCTGCGCGTCGTCCGCGCGTTCCAGTGCGCCGACGTGGCGCGCGAGTTCGGTGCCGTCGCGTGCGAGCAGGACGACTTCGCGCTGGGCGAGCGGCGCGAGCGCGCCGGTCCACAGGCACAGCTCGGCCAGTTCGCCGGCGCGGCTCACCCAGGTCCAGGCGAACGGCAGCCCGCGCGGCAGTCGACCTTCGAGTTCCTCGGGCCGCGCGGCCGGCGCGAGCTTCACGCAGCTCCCCGCGAAACGCGCGAGAACGGCCGCCAATCGCCCGAACGGCGGCGCCCACGCTTCCGGGTCGAGCGTGCGTTTGCCGCCCGAGCGCCGACTCGGATCGACGACCAGCAGGCGCCGCTCGAGGTCGGCGAATGGCGGGGCGAGCACGTCGGCCACCAACACGTGCGCCGCCGTGACGTGCGCCCCGGCCACACTCGCACCGGCGACGCTCCACACCTCGAGGTTCCTGCGCGCACAGCGCACCGACTCGAGGTCCAAGTCCGCGCCGAGAACCGTCGCACCGGCCCTGGCCAGCTCGGCCACCTCGCCTCCAAGCCCACAGGTGCCGTCGAGCACCGCGAAGCCCCGCTCGCGCGCCAGCGCCGCGACCCGCCGCGCGCGCCAGGCCGCGACGTGCGGATGCGTCGACTGTTCGAGCCCGCTCGCCGTCAGCCACAGCCGCTCCGCACCCGCGAACTTCGTCGCCGCACGCTCGCGCAACGCGATCAACTCCGCCGCGCGCGCGGCCTCGTCGTTCGGCAGGAAGCGCCGCAGCCAGGCCGCGCGCGCCAACGCCTCGGTCGGGGGCGTGCCTTCCCGTTCGACGAGCCGATCGAGCCGCTCCTTCTCGCTGGTGGGACGCACAGCGCGATTGTGGACACTTTCGCGTCCGACGCGCAGTCCCAGTCCTTGGAAGCAGTCCCGCTCTCGGATACACCGAGCCTTCCCGGATCCGACACGTGAGACGCACCGCAGCCCGTGTGCGTCGCACTCGCGGGTCCGCCGAGACCGACGCAGGCCGAGTTCGGCCGCCGCACATCCCCCCCGACCGCGTGCGGGCCCCCCCCCTGACGGGAGCGGGCGTCGGCTCTTCAGCTTCACGTTCAAACCCGCCCGCCTTCGCGGGCCCAGGGAGATCTCGCCGTGGGACGCATTCTTGTCATCGAGGACGAGCCGGGAACCCAGCTCCTCTTGCAGAGCCGCCTCCACGACCTCGGCCACGAGGTCGTCACGTCGCCCACCGGAGCGAACGGCCTCATGGAGGCCCGCTCCGAGTCGTTCGACCTCTTCATCGTCGACATCCACCTCGGATCGGGCATCGACGGCTACGAAGTCTGCCGCCGCCTGAAGGCGATGCCGCACACGCACGGCGTGCCGGTCGTGCTCGTCAGCGCGAACGTCAAAGGGCGCGAAGAGCTGCACCGCGGCTACGACGCCGGCTGCGAGTCGTTCCTCATCAAGGGCGACATGACGCTGCTCGAAGACGTCGTGCGCGCGATGTTGCGCACGAAGGCGCTGCAGGACGACCTGTCGATGCAGAACCGTCTGCTCGACGAACACAACCGCCGCCTGCAGGAAGAGCGTCGCCGCGGCGCCGATCTCGAGAGCGCGCTGCGCGACCAACCGGCCGGCGTCGGTGCGCTGAAGGACCTCGCGCTCGGTCGTGCGGAAGCGCTGCTGCTCGTCGACGCGGAAGGTGTGGTCACGCTGGTCGACCGCGGCTCGCGCGAGCTGTTCGGCCGCGAAGTCGAAGGCAAGAACCTCGGCAAGCTGGCGGTCGGCACCGGCCTCGAAGCGTTCGTGCGCGACGCGCGCACCGAACCGCGCGAAGGCTTCCGTCTCGACCTCGCGGTGAGCGGCTCGCCCGACCGCCGCAGCCTCACGGCCAACGTCATTCCGCTCGTGCCGCGCCCCGGCCACGCGGACCGCGGCTTCAAGATCGTGCTCCTGTCCGACGCGTCGCGCCGCAAGGTCGCGGCCGAGATGCTGCGCCTGCAAGAACAAGGCACGCCGCGCCGCGAACTCGGGCCGCTCATCGAGGCCGCGCGTCACGCGTTCCACCCGAGTTCGTTGCTCGGCGTGAGCCCGCAGATGGTCGACCTGCGCGCGGAATTGTTGCGCCTCGCGCCGCTCGACACGCCCGTCGTGATCGTCGGCGAACACGGCAGCGGTCGCCAACGCGCCGCTCGCGCGCTGCACTTCGGCGAGAACCGTTCGGGTCCGTTCGTGCCGGTCTCGTGCGGCGCGCTCGACGCGGAGTCGCTGCGCCAAGAGCTCATCGGCTACGTCAAAGGCGCCTTCCCCGACGCCCTCGCCGACAGCCCGGGCCTGTTCGAACAAGCCCACCGCGGCACGCTCTTCCTCGACGACGTCACGTCGATCCCAATCGAAGTGCAGGCGCTGCTGGTCGACTTCCTCGAGCGCGGTGAAGTCACGCGCCTCGGCGGCAAACGCGTCGAACGTCCGAAGGTGCGCGTCGTCGCGGCCGCCGGCTACGAACTCGAACGCGCGCTCGAAGACGGAACACTGTCGCGCGAGTTCCACCGCTTCCTCG
>JBIKNC010000164.1:0-10180 GCA_044358925.1 Planctomycetota bacterium
ACGACGGACGTGATCGCGATCGCGGTGCGCCTGTCGACCGGCACCGAAGCGGTCACCGGTGTCTCGCCGCTCTCGGCGGAAGCGCTCGGAACGAGCGTCTACTTCGCGGTGGACGAGAGCCTCGACGTCGACTGGAACCTGAACACGTTGGTCGAGGACGTGCTCCTGCGCTACTCGCCGACGCTGATGGCGCCGGAAGTCGTCGACATCGCACGCTTCGGCACGGGCCAAAACCTGGTGCGCTCCGCCAGTCGCCTGTTCTACGTGGCCGAAGAGACACCGGCCGCCGCCGAGGAGACGAACCTCTACTACATCGAGGCCGCGAACCCGTCGACGCCCGTGCAGGTGTTCGCGGAGCCGGGCTCGCTCGAAGACCTGGAGGTCTTCCTGCTCGGTGAGAGCAACGGCCTCGTGTTCTGCGCGATCGACGAGAGCGCGAGCGGCGACCAGAACGGTGACGCGGACGCGACCGATCTCGTGCTCGCGGTGCTCGAAGCGAACGCGACCGCTCCGGCGCTGGTCAACACGCGCATCGCGATCTCCGACGTCGCGTCGCCCTTCCTCGCGCGCCCGCTGACGGCGACGAGTTGGCGCGTCGTGTGCCTGATCGACGAAGCCGACAACGGAGCCGGCAGCCTCAACGACCGCACCGACTACCCGAGCGGCTGGAATCCGCCCGTGTGCGCGGGCGGTGCCGACGTCGACACGCTCGACCGCATTCTCTACACGTTCGACTGGATGGCCGGCGACATCGTGACCGGCACGCCGCTGATCACGGGCATCTCGAGCTGGCAGACGACCGGACCGGAGCGCCTGTTCGCGACCGACGACGTCGTGGGTGTGTTGTCGAGCGAGGCCGGCTTCGGCGCGGGCGGCGGCTGCGACTACAACAACGACACGTTCTTCGACGACGTCGTGTTGCGTTGGGTCCCGATCGGCCAGTTGAGCGCGGCCGGTCTGGCGACCGCACTCATGCCCGCCGTGAACACGGCGCTGCCGGGCGGCGCGAACGGCGCGATCGAACTCTCCGAACGCTTCGTCGTCGCCTCGAACGCGACCTTCACGGTCAACAGCGTGAGCGTCACGCGCCCGTTCCTGTTCTGGGTCGAGCCGCTCACGGACAGCACCTACTCGAGCGACTTCTTCGACCCGGACACGGGCGAGAGCGGTCCGGCGGTGAAGGCCGCCGTCGACTACGTCTCGGACGGCGTGGTCGGCAACCGCGCTCCGGTCGGCTTCCTCGAAGCGTCGGTGCAACTCAACCTGAACCAAGGTTGCTTCGCCGTCGACAAGGACGGCATCGTCGGCGACGGCATCAGCGACATCACGGACTCGCTCGCAGCGTGGCTCACCTACAGCGCCGGCAACGACCGTATGCTCGTCGCCGGTCTCGGCTGGTCGGTGCAGGGCGGTAACAGCGGTCTCGTGATCGCCGGCAATCGCGCTCTGTTCCGCGTCAGCGAAGGTGAAGACGGCTTCGACTGGAACAACGACGGCGACGACGACGACTTCGTGCTGTTCCGCAGTCTGTTGACGGCCTGCGAGCCCACCAACATGGGCACGCTCAACGATCTCTCCGCACCGTTCCCGGACGCCGTGCTGACGCGCGACAACGGTGGAGCGATCTACCTCGTCGACGAGACCGATGCCGGCTTCGACGTGAACGACAACGGCACGATCGGCGGCTTCGCGGTGCGCTGGTTCCGCTTCTGAGCCACGTCTCGCCGGAGTGAGAGCGCGCGTCGTCGCGCCTCGCGCAGGTTCGCAAAGCGCAGCACGCCGTTCGCGGCGTGCTGCGCGTGTTTCAGGGCGCGTTTCGGCGCGCGTGGTTCATCACGATGCGGGCGCGCCGACGAGGCAGGCCTCGACGGCTGCCGCAGCGAGCAGCACACGCGCCGCGGGTGACACGAGTGCGTCGAAGAGGTGGGTGGCGTTGACACCGCTCGTCGCGGCGAAGTCGTAGCGCACGAGTTCGACCAGTTGCGGCCACGGCAGTGCGGCGGGGCTGTCGCCGATCGCCGCGATCGCCAGGGCTCCGGCGGCCTCGCGCCGACCGAGGTCGAGCAGCAGCCGACACAGTTCGAGCGTGCGCTCGACGTCTCCGCGCACGAGCGAGAGAGCTCGCGCCTCGCTGTTCGAGACGTCGCCGCGACCGTGGCCCGCGCGCCACAGTTCGAGCAGCGCGCCGCTCCACGGGTCCGACGACGCCAGCGTCGTCGCCCGGCCCTCGTCGCCGCCCTGCTCGAGGTCGCGTGCGAGTTCGAAACGTTCGTGCGCGCCGAACGCGCCGAGCTGCGTCGCGCGCGACCACGCCGCGTCGCTGTCGCCTTCGCGTGCGAGCGCACTCGCCACCCTGCGACCGACGGCCGTGCGACCGTCGAGGTCCTTGCGCGGCAGACGTTGTGCCAGTGCCTCGAGCACGTCGCTCGGCACGTCGACTTCGCTCGCGAACGCGAGCACGGCTCCGCTGCCGACGCGCTCGACCGACAGGCGCGAGGGGGCTTCGTCGCGGCGACCAGCGCGCCACAGCGCTGCCGCCAGCCGTCCGAGCAGGGCCGCGTCCGTGCTCTCGATGCGCTCGACGAGTGCGGCGGCGGCATCGCAGCGCCCGACGTCGAGTGCGCGGCGTCCGAGCAGGCTCACGAGTTCGAGTGCCGACTCCGGCCGCAGCTCGGAGAGTTCGGCGTGTGCGGCCAGCGCGTCGTCGATGGCGCCGCGGCGGACGCGGCCCTCGAGGGCGTGGAACGGCACCTCGGCGCGCAGGTCCGCGTCGCCCGCACACACTTCGAGAGCCTCCTGTGTGCGTCCGACGAGCGCGAGCGCGCGCGAGAGTTCACCGCGCGACGCGGCTTCGTCCGGCGCTCGGACGCGTGCGAGCACGTGACACAACGCGATCGCCGTGCTCTCGTCGCCCGCCGCCAAGCGGTCCTCGAGCGACGCGCGCACGAATGCACGCCAGGCCGGTGCGGGTGCGGTCGCCGCGCTTTCGAGCGCGGCGCGCGGATCGCCGGCCACGACGAACGCTCGTCCGATCACGGCGAAGTGGGCGATGCGCGCATCGTCGCGCAGGAGCGTCGCGCCGCGTTCGAGTCGCTCGAGCCACGGCAGCGCCGTCTCGTCGACGGTGCGCAGCGGAGTGCGGGCGGCAGCGTAGAGCGCGGCGTCCTGGGCGACGGCGCTCGGCGAGAACGCCGCGGTCAGGGCGAGGAACGACAACACACATGCGCCGCAGCGCTCGAAGTGCGATGAGGACATGGGACTTCCGTCGATGATCGGCCGCCGCGCGGACGCCACTGGAACCCGGCCCGGATCCGTCACCGCGATCCTCGGCGGAACACCGCGCCCGCCCGGCGCGCCGCTACGCTCCGCGGCGATGCCCCGCGAGCCGAAGGCCCACGCTGCCCGCGCGGCTCTCACGGTGGTCCACGTGGACACCGAGACGGGCTTCTCGGGCGGGGAGGTGCAGGTGCTGGGCCTCGTGCGAGGCCTGGCGGCGCGCGGAGTCACGCAGCTCGTCGCGACGCCGAGCGACGGGGCGCTCGCGCCGCGCGTCCGCGAACTCGGGCTCTCCACGGCGCACGTGCGCGCCGCGAACGACCTCGACGTTCGGAGCATCTGGCGTCTCGCGCAGTTGTTCGTACGCGCTCGCGCCGACGTCGTCCACCTGCACACCGGCCGCGCGGCGTGGATCGGCGGCATCGCCGCGCGTCTCGCGCGTGTGCCCGCGGTCGTCACGCGGCGACAGGACAAGCGCCTCGTCGGCTCGTGGAAACGCGCGTTCGTGTACCGACGTCTCGCTGCCGCGGCGATCGGCATCGCGCCGCGTGTGAGCGAACAGATCCTCGCGACCGGCGCCGATGCGCGCCGCGTCGGCACCATCTGGAGTTCCGTCGACCCTGCGCGTCTCGTGCCGAGCGCGAGCCGCGAAGCCTTGCGCGCGCGACTCGGCCTGGCCGCCGGCGACTTCGTCGTCGCGAGCGCCGCACAACTCGTCGAACGCAAAGGCCTCGACGTCCTCGTCGCGGCGCTGGCACACACGGACCGCTCGCGGCCGATCGTCGTGCTCATCGCCGGCGACGGCGAGGAACGTGCGCGCCTCGAGGCACTCGCGCACACCGTCGCCGCGCCGCACCGAGTCGCGCTCCTCGGCCACGTCGCGAACGTGGCCGACGTGCTCGCGGCCGCCGACGCGTTCGCGCTGCCGTCGCGCGCCGAAGGTCTGGGCGTCGCCGCACTCGAGGCCATGGCGCTGGGGCGCGCGGTCGTCGCGACCGAAGTCGGCGGCCTGTCCCAGGCCGTCGCGAACTGCGGGCTCCTGGTTCCGCCGGACGACGCGCCCGCGCTCGGAGCCGCACTCGCGCGCCTCGCGCTCGACCCGGACCTCGTCGCACGCCTCGGCGCCGCCGCCGCACGACGTGTGCACGACGTGTTCCTGTTCGAGGCTCAGGTCGCGGCCTACGCGCAGCTCTACGAACGCGTGCGCGCGCGCGATCCGGCACCGACGGCCTTCCTCACGCAGACGTGGTGAGCGCCGCGAGCCGCGCGTTCGTTACCTTCCACCGCGCGTGAGCGCCGCCCGACTGTCCGCCTGCATCATCTCCTTCCAGGAGGCCGATCGCATCGGCGACTGTCTGCGCAGCCTCGCGTTCTGCGACGAGATCGTCGTGGTCGACAGCTGTTCGACCGACGGCACCGCGGACGTGGCACGCGCCCTCGGAGCGCGTGTGATCGTGCGCGACTGGCCCGGTTTCGTCGCCCAGAAGGAGTTCGCGGTCCGCGCGGCCGCACACGACTGGGTGCTGTGCCTCGACAGCGACGAGCGGCTCTCCGCCACACTGCGGCGCGAGATCGAGGAGCTGCGCGCGCGCGGCTTCCCCGGGGCATCGGGTTGGACGATGCCGCGCTGCACGTCGTACCTCGGCCGCTGGATCCGGCGCGGCGGTTGGTACCCCGATCGCCAACTGCGACTGTGGGATCGGCGCCGCGGCCACTGGGGCGGCAACGATCCGCACGATCGCGTCGAACTCGAAGGACCTGTGGCGGCTCTGTCGGGCGACATCCTGCACGACTCCTACCGTTCGTTCGCGGACCACCTGCGCACGGTCGATCGCTACACGACGATCATGGCGGAGGGTCTGAACGAGCGCGGCCGGCGCGTGCGCGCGATCGACCTCGTCTCGCATCCGCTCGCGCGTTTCGTGCGCTTCTACGTCCTCAAGCTCGGTCTCCTCGACGGCTGGCGCGGCTTCGTCATCGCGAGCATGGCGGCCTACTACGGCTTCCTCAAGTACGCGAAACTCGCGGCACTGCAGCGCGGCGAGCGCACCACGCGACCCGCCGACGCGGCGCCCGGCACGTTCGAGAGCACCGACGACACCGTTCACGTGCGCCCTGCGCACGAGCCGCACCAGCCGCACGAGGTCTTGCGATGAGACACGTCGCACTCTTCGCGTTGAGTGTGTGCGCGTTGCTGGTCGCGGCGTGCGGCGGCCGATCGCCGGCGCGCGCGACCGACGCGGCCGGTCACCTGTTCGCTCTCGAACACGCGGGCCGTGCGCGTGTGGTCGTCGACGGTTGGACGCCCGACGAACGTGTTCTCGCGGCGGCGCGCGCCGGCCTGCTCGAGCGCGGCGGGCTCGCGGCCGCCGCCGCGGACGACACGCTCGCGCCGCGCTGCGTGCTCGCGACCACGGACAGCGCGCTCGGGCGCGCGCTCGTCGAACGCGCGGGCTTCGAGCTCCTCGAGAGCGGCGGCTTCGGTGCCTTCGGCCGCACGTTCACGGGCGACGACGACGTCCTGCGCGTCGCGTTCGCCGACCCGGATCTGCCGGGCCTGCCGCTGACGGCTTTCGTCGCCAATCGCCCCGCCACACTCGCGCGCTGCGCCGAACTGGTGGAGTTCGACGTGCGTCCGCGCTTCGAGCTGCGGCGCGCAGGACGGCTCGTCCTGTGGGGCCGCTTCGCGAGCGGCGCGGTCCTCGAAGGCGACGTCGACGCACTCGCGGCGCCGGACGCGGCGCTGCGCAGCGGGGAAATTCTGGGCATGGCGTGGCGCGCGGCCGACGCACGCGCGGCGCAAGCCTTCGAACCCGAGTTCGCGCACTTGATCGCGTCGGCCGGCACGCCGCCCGCCGGCTGGCGCCTCGTCGTGCACGCCGATGCCGAGCGTTACGCGCGCCTCCTCGGAACGCTGCGCCCGGTCGTCGCCGATCCGATCGCACGCGAGGTGCATCGACTGCACCTGCCGGGCGCGCGCCTCGTGTCGTTCGATCAGTTGCGACTCGCGCTCGCCGACGGCCGCGATCTCGAACTCGTCCTGCAGCCGCACGCGCATCAGGCCGCCGCGTCGCGCGACGTCGAACTCAGCGGAGCCGTGCTCGCATTGCCGCGCGAGCGCGAAGTGCTCGCGCGCATCGGCACGCGCTTCGCCGAACTCGCCGAACTCGGCGCGGACGCCGTCGTGCTCCGACACATGGTCGCACTCGCTCCGGATCCTTCGCACCTGATCGCGAAGACGTGGCGCAGCGCCGCGGCGACCTCGTCGAGCCTGCACACCGACGGCGAGCTGTGGTTCGCCGCAGAGGCCGCGCGCGCAGCGGGGCTCGACGTCCTCCTCGAAGCGCAGTTCCTGTCGGCGCCGACGAGCGACCTCGCGGCGCGGCGCAAACGCGTCGACGAGAGCGAGCGCATCGAGTTCGAGAACGCGTGGGTCCTGGCGCTCGAAGCGTCGGCGCGCCGCGCGACGCGCGTCGGTGCGCGCGCACTCGTGCTCGGCAGCGATCTGCCGACGATCACACGCACCGTGTTCGAGGACGGCGCGGCGGCGGACGCTTCGCCCATCGAACATTCCGTGCGCGAACACCACGCATCGGCGTGGGCGCTCGGCATCCGCCGTGCGCGCGCGGCGTTCGGCGGCGCGCTCGTGTACGTCGCACGCGACGTCTCGGAGCTCGAGCGCGCGGGCTTCGTCGACGAGCTCGACGCCGTGTGCATCCAACACCACCCCGAACTCGCGGGCGTCGACCTCGGCGGCGACGCGCGCGACCACGCATTCGTCGGAGCCCACCGCCACGCGCTCGAACGCGCCCGAGAAGCGGCGGGGGAGCGGCCGCTGCTCGTCTTCGGTGTGCAGTGCGCTGCTGCGCGCGACTCGACGTTCGACCCGCGCTTGCCGCGCGGGCCGCTCGACGAAGAACTCCAGGCGCAACAGCTCGCCGCCTTCGTGACCGCGCTGCACGGGGTCGCGGCGCCCCCGCAAGGCGTGTTCCTGTTCGAGTGGACCGCCGAACCGACGCGGCGCGGCGGCCGCGCCCACGACCTCGCACGCGCTGGTCTCGCGTCGTCGTTGCGCACACTCTTCGGCGCGCACTGAGCGAGTGAGAAAAGATCGACACTGCGCGCCGGACATGCTCTCTCAGATCGCCTCTGGCCCAACCGCTGGCGCGGTTGGAGCGCGTTCGTGCGCCATCCTGAACAATCTCTGAGGTCGCCACACGTGCCGCGCACGACCCACCGCGTCGCACTGCGACCCGATGCTCCGGTGACCGCACTGTCGGGCGTCGGCGAGCGGCGCGCACGCCTCTTCGCACGGCTCGGTGTCGCGACCGTCGGCGATCTGTTGTCACTCGCGCCTCGACGAGCGCTCGTGCGCGGTCCGATCGTCGAGGTCGGCGAACTCGCCGCTCACGTCGGTGAATTCGTGCACGTGCGCTGCCGTTCGACGGGCGCGCGTCTGGTGCGGCAGGGAGGCGCTCGCAGCCTGGTGCGCGTCGCACTCGAAGGCCTCGACGGCCGCGGACGCGCCGACGCGGTGTACTTCAATCAGCCGTATCTCGTGCGGCAGTTCGGCGCGGGGCGCGAGCTGTTCCTGTACGGCCGCGTCGTCGAAGCGCCCGGCCTCGCACTCGCCGCGCCGAAGATCGTGCGCGCCGACGACCCGCCGCCGGGCACGCTCGAACTCGTCTATCCGGCGACGGACGGTCTCGGTCAGCCGCTCCTGCGTTCGTTCGTGCTGCGCGCACTCGAACTCGCGGGGCCCGCTCTGGTCGAACACGTGCCCGCCGACGTGCTCGAGCGCCTCGACGTGCCGCCGTTGCCGCTCGCGATCGCTCGTGCGCATCGACCGGCCGACCGCGCCGAATTCGAAGGCGCCGTGCGGCGACTGCGTCTCGAAGCGGCGCTCGAGGTGCGAGCGACACTCGCTCAGCGGCGGCGCGAACGCGAAGCGGCGGACGCGCCGATCGTCGCGAGTACGACGGAGTTGGTCGCGGCCATCGAGGGCACCCTGCCGTTCGCACCGACGAACGCGCAGCGGCGCGTGTTCGGCGAACTCGCCGCCGACCTCGGACGCTCGGTGCCGATGCGGCGACTGTTGCAGGGCGACGTCGGCTCCGGAAAGACGGCGTGTGCGTTCTTCGCGGTCGCACTCGCCGCACGAAACGGCGTGCAGGCCGCGGTGCTGGCACCGACGGAAGTGCTCGCCGAACAGCACTTCGCCTCGGAGCGCGAACGCCTCGGCGCACTCGGCGTGGAGAGCGCGCTCCTCACGGCGTCGCTGACGAGCGCGAAGAAGAAGCGCATCCTCGCTGCACTCGTGAGCGGTGAACTCGCCTGCGTCTTCGGCACCCACGCGTTGCTGTCGGAGGGCGTGACGTTCGCGCGCCTCGGTCTGGCCGTGGTCGACGAACAACATCGCTTCGGCGTGTTGCAGCGCGAACGCCTGTTCGCGAAGGGGCGCGACGTGCACCAGTTGTTGATGACGGCCACGCCGATCCCCAGCACACTCGCGAGCGCGCTGTGGGCCGACCTCGACACGAGTGTGCTCGACGAGAAGCCGCCCGGCCGCGTCCCGCCGCGCACCCACGTGCTCGACGCCGCGCAGTTGCCGCGCATCGAGAAGCATGCGCTGCAGCGACTCGCGGCGGGGGAGCGCGTGTTGTGGATCGCGCCGCGCATCGAGAGTTCGGCCGCCGGTCGCGGCGCCGTCGCGGTCGCGCAGCACTTGGCGAGCGGCTCCTTCGCCGCACACGGCGTCGAACTCGTGCACGGCGAGATGGCGCACGCGCAGCGCGCCGCGCGCCTCGAGCGTTTCCGCCGCGGCGAGGTCGCGGTCCTCGTCGGCACCACGGTTCTCGAAGTCGGCCTCGACGTGCCCGCGGCGACGGTCGTCGTCGTCGAAGGCGCGGAACGCCTCGGCTCCGCACAACTCCACCAACTGCGCGGGCGCGTCGGTCGCGGCGGCGGCGCGAGTTGGTGCTTCTTCGTCGCGAGCGCCGAGGGCTGCGCACGCCTCGCGTGGCTGGCCGACGTGCACGACGGCTTCGTCGTCGCCGAACGCGACCTCGCCCTGCGCGGCCCCGGTGATCTGCTCGGCGAACGCCAAGCGGGTGCGAATCTCGAGGGCTTGGGCGAAGGCGAACCGGACCTCGCGACGTGGAACGCGGCGCGCGAACTCGTCGCGCGCGATCCGGCTCTGGCCCAGATCTACGCCGCGCGTTCGATGTCGCGGCGGTAGCGGATCTCGACGGCGACGGCGGTCGCTCGCGCGGTCGCGACCGCCGACTGCGCGTCGCGGAAGAGCAGTTCGTGGTCGGCGGCGTCCTCGAAGCGGCGGGTGCAGACGCCGCCGATGACGAAGTCGAACAGCTCGCCGTCCGTGCCGCTGCCCGCGTTGTCAGGTGGTCCGCCCGCGCGTGCATTGCCGAGGACGCGTTCGAGACGCGTCGCGAGCAGTTTGAGGGCTTGCGGCGTCGTGCTCGGTGCGACCACGGCGAACTGCGCGGCGCCGATGCGCGCACACAAGTCGGAGCTCCGCACGCTCGAACGCAACGCGGCGGCCACCGTCTGCGTCGCGGACCGTTCGCCCTTCGACACGACGTCGATGACGAGCAGTCCGAGACACAGGTGATCGAAGCCCTCGAGGCGCAGGCGCACGAGTGTGGCGAGGCGTTCGGCGAACGACTCACGATCGACGAGCCCCGACTCCGCGTCGAACGTCGGTTCCTGCGCGTGTTCGCGTCGAACACGTACGCTGTCGCGCAGAACGCCGCGCGCAGCGAGCAGTTGATCGCGCGCCGTGTCGAGTCGCTCGGCGAACGTCGCGCCCGTCGGGGCGTCCTGACCGGTCAGGAGCGCCGCTTCCGCGACGTGCCGTTCGATCTCCACCAAGAACTGGTCGACG
>JBIKNC010000361.1:0-2702 GCA_044358925.1 Planctomycetota bacterium
CACTCGACCACCGCGGGCGCTTCGGGGTCGTCGGGCAGCTCGACCTGCCGGGCGAGTTCCGCGCGTTCGTCGCGCCGGGCATCTGCGAACTGGACGTGCCGGGTGTCGGCGCGGTCGCGCTGCACCTCGTGATCGCAGACGGCGTCCTCGCCCTGCGGCCGCTGTGGAGCGGAACGGCGCGCGGCTTCGCGTGCCTTGCGAGCGGCGCGGTCGTCGCACTCGACGAACGCGGAGCGGCGTGGCTCGTCGCCGGTGCCGAAGTGCGCGCGCTCGAAGCGACGGCGCGCTTCGCTGCCGTCGTCGACGGCGCCTGGCTCGTGGGCTCCGACGGCGGTCTGTTCCGTCCGGTCGAGAGTCTCGTGCGCGATGCGAGCGGCGCGGCCCAGCTCGACGTGCGCCTGCAACCGCTCGTCGTGGACGGCGGCTTCGAGCCCGCATCCTTCGGCCGACTCTTCGACATCGACGAAGACGGCGACCTCGAACTCGTGAGTCTCTCGGCGGGCGCGCTCTTCGTGCGCGACGGCTGGGGCGCGTCCGGCGTGCGCGCACCGCAGCCCGTGCCGACGTTCGGTGTGTCACTCACCGAAGGAGCGTTCGAGGTCCTGCGCGCCGACGGCCGGGTGTGGGCGCTCGCGCCGCAGGCTCTCGCGCCGTTCGACACGACCACCGCACACGCAACGGCAACGACGCTCGACGCGCCGCTCGCGAGCCTCGACGTCGATCGCGACGGCGACCTCGACCTCGTCGCGGGCGGCACGTACCTCGTGAACGACGGGGTGGGTGGTTTCACGCCGCTCGCGACGTCGCACCTCGCGCGGACGTTGCTCGTCGTCGAGCAACCTCTGCAGCGCACGCTGCTCTTCGACGACGCGACGGGTTGCTTCGAGCAGCTCGTGCGCGCCGACGGCAGCTTGGGCGCGTTGCGCGAGTTCGACATGCTGTCGTCGCTCAGCGGCTTCACGCTCGCGAACGCGCATGCCGTCGATCTCGACGGCGACGGCGACGACGAGCTCGTCACACCGGAACACGTGTTCTCACGCCCGTGGTCCGACGACGAGTTCGGCTTCCGCGCCGTCACGCCGCTCGGCTTCGTCGCAGTACTCGAGCGGCGTGCCGACGGCTCGGCGGCACTGCTCGTGCACGACGCGGCGCACGGCGCCCTGTCGCTCGCACACCTCGTCGGAACAGAGTTCAGGCTCGAGCCGCTCGCGCCCATCGCTCTGGCTCAGGTGGACGCCGCTCTCCTCGTCGCGGACGCCACTCGCGAACTCCTGGTCGTCGCGGGAGCGGGCCGCCTCGTCGTGTTCGATCTCGCTTCGAGCGCCGCGACCGCCCTCGTCGACGTCGCCTTGCCGAACGCGCCCGTCGCGGCTCTCGCTTCACTCGCGCCCGACGCGCCGAACCGAGTCGCCGTGTCGTTCGAACACGGTCAGCACCAGCACGGTCAGCTCGCCCTGGTCGACCTCGCGAGCGGCGCGCTCGTGCTGCGCCACGGGCCGCGCTCGCCGCACTGGTGCGACGTCGACGGCGACGGCGACCTCGACCTCGTCGCGCCGCAGTCGGGCATCGTCCGCAGCGAGCGTCTCGACGGCGCGGCCGGCGGCTTCAGCGTCCAAGGCGCCATCCTCCAGTACGGCGGCGGTGCGCCGGGCAGCGGCGACCTCACGCCGCTCCTCGGTGTGCGCGGACCCGCGCGCCTCGTCGAGCCGCGCCCGCAACTGCGCGTCGTCGGCGGTTTGGGCGGCGCGAAGCTCTACCTCGCGGTCACGCCCGACGACTGGGTGCTCGACCTGCGCCGCTTCGGACTTTCGATCGCGGAGCAGCCCCAGACGCTCACGTGGATCGATGCGGAGCTCCGTGGTGACGACGGCGTTGCCGGCGCCGGCCACTGGGAGTGGACCATGAACTTCGCGCCCGGCCTCGTCGGTCGCACGCTGCGCGCGCAGGCCTTCATCGCCGACCCGCGCGCCGTCGACGGCGTCAGCGTGAGCAACCGCATCGCCGTGACGTTCGGCGGCTGAGCGCCATGTTCGACGCCCACTCCGAGACGACGCGCGAACGCGTCAGTTGCGTCGGCTGTCGCCATCTCTTGACGACGTGGGACAAGCGCTTCCCGTACGGCTGCCGACTGTTCGGCATCCAGAGCTCGGTGCATCCGTCGGTCGAGGTGCGCCACGCGACGGGTGAAGAGTGCGTGGGTCGTGAAGCGCGCTGAGCGGCCGCAAGCCACAGGCGTCTCCATCGAGCCGTTGCGTTGTGTTCTTCGCGTTGTGTTCTTCGTGCCGTGCGCTTTGCGGTGCATTCTTTGCTTTGACTTTGCGTCCTTTGCGTCCTTTGCGGTGACGTGCAACGGGCACCGATCACGGAGCGTTGCACTTCACCGCAAAGGACGCAAAGGACGCAAAGTCAAAGCAAAGAACGCAACGCATGGCGGAGTGAACGCCGCGGATACTTGCGGCCGAACTGCGCTTGGCCAGCGGCTGTGAGTGCGCAATCAGTGGGCGTCTTCGACGCGCCGGCGGCCTTCGATGCCGATCGTCTCGATGCCCGCAGCGCGCAACGTGTGCGTCGTCACGCCCGGACCTTCAGCGACCGAATCGTTCACGTGCGTGTTCGCACAGCCGCACGACGGTGAGCGCTCCTTCAAGTAGGCGCGTGTGATGCCGTGCGCGCGGCAGTGGTCGAGTGCGCGCTCTGCGCCG
>JBIKNC010000362.1:0-2696 GCA_044358925.1 Planctomycetota bacterium
CGAAGTGCTCGCGAGCTTCGTCGGCGCGCACGCGGACGACCTCGTGTTCGTGACGAACGCGACCATGGGCATCAACTGGGTCATGCGCGGACTCGCGCTGGGCCCGGGCGACGAGGTCGTCGTCAGCGACCACGAGTACAACGCGACCACGAACACCGTGCGCGCGGCCGCCGAACGCGCGGGTGCGACGGTGCGCGTCGCGCACGTGCCGTTCCCGCTCACCGGCCCCGACGAGGTCGTCGCGGCGTTCGAACGCGCACTCACCGAGAAGACGCGCCTCGTCGTCGCCGACCACGTGACGAGCGCGACCGGCCTCGTCCTGCCGATCGAGCGCATCGTCGCCCTCGCTTCCGAGCGCGGCATCGAGACCCTCGTCGACGGCGCGCACGCGCCGGGCATGCTGCCGCTCGCGCTCGACCGTCTCGGCGCCGCCTACTACACCGGCAACTGCCACAAGTGGCTGTGCACGCCGAAGGGCTCGGCCTTCCTGCACGTGCGCCGCGACCTGCAGGCGTCGACGCCGCCGCTGATCGTCAGCCACGGCCGCAATTCGGCGCGCACGGACCGCTCGCGCTTCCGTTTGGAAGCGGACTTCGTCGGCACGTGCGACCCGAGTCCGTGGCTCGTGATCCCCGACGCGATCTCGTTCCTGGAGAACCTGATGCCCGGCGGCTTCCACGAGCTGCGCGCCCACAACCACGCGCTCGTCAGCGAGGCGCGCGCGCGTTTCGAGGAGCTCCTCCACGTGCCGCCGCCGGCGCCGCTCGCGATGCTCGGGTCGCTCGCCAGCATCCCGCTGCCGCCGCGCGCGCCCGACGAAGCCGCGCCGTCGCTGCCCGGTGTCGACCCTCTGTGGGACTGGTTCGGCGAGCGGCGCATCGAGATCGTCGTCACGCCCTTCGGCGCGCCCGGAAACCGCCTGTTGCGCGTCTCCGGCCAGGTCTACAACGCGGCCGACGAGTACGCGGCGGCGGCCGACGCGCTCGAAATCTGGTTGGCGGAGCGCCGCGAAGCCCGCGCCGGAAGTCGCTCCTGACGCCGGGGCCGGAAGCGGGCCCGACCCCGGTGGCCCGAGTGCGGGCGCCGGCACGGATTCGGCACTCGCCGCCGTGGGCGTCTACCATCACCGGCCCCACCCCGCCGTTCGGCTCCGCCGACCACGACCCCGCGTCACGACGATGATCCTGCAGCGCGTCCTGATTCTCGCTCTCTGTCTTCCCGCCTCGGCCGGTGTGATCGCCCTGGCTGCGCCCGCGCAGCAAGAGGAGCAACAGCTCGGCAACCTGGCGACCGTCCAGGGCGAGATCCTCGTCTCCGCGCGCGAACTCGCCGCGTTCGCCGATTCGATCAAGGCCGACATCGAACGCGACGAGCTCTACCGCTGCGTGATGGAGTACGACTCGGACGACAAGGACGCGCGCAAGGCGCTCGGCTACACGAAGAGCAAGGGTGAGTGGGTCTTCAAGAAGTACACGGAGCCCAAGAACAAGGCGAAGGACGAAGAGCTCGCCGAGCTGCAGCGCCGCCGCTCGGAGGCG
Source organism: Planctomycetota bacterium (assembly GCA_044358925.1). Classification (GTDB taxonomy): domain Bacteria; phylum Planctomycetota; class UBA1135; order UBA1135; genus Rohdeia. The sequence goes on from JBIKNC010000362.1 coordinate 1,539, forward strand.
TCCGAGGGTTTCGAAGCCAAGGTCGAGGCGTGTTTCCCGACGATCGAACCGTCGGTGCGCCACAAACACGCACTGCGCAGCGAACTCGAGAAGTTGTGCCTGATCGACGGCGACAACGAGATGCTCCGACAGCGCGCGGGCTTCGCGTGGGACGAGCAGAAGTCCGAGTGGCGCATGCGCGAGATCGTCGCGGCGAAACTCGATCGCGGTGAACGCGACGGACTGTTCAAGGAACTCGACGCCAACGTGCCGGCCGCACAGCGCGCCGACGTCGACCCCGCCGGGCAGGCCACGGGGCTCGCGTTCGTGACGTCGGTCGCCGCGGCGCGTGTGCACGTGATGAGCACGGGCACGGCCGAGGAAGCGCAGCGCATCGTGGCGATCGTGCACCGCGCGCCGGACTTCCTGGGCGGCGCGTTCGGACTGCCGGACCCGACACGCGAGCTGCAGTGGCGCGTGTACGACATGAACAACTCGGACCTGCGCTCGCCCTTCTACTCGAAGTACCCGGAGGTCAACGGGGATCGAGCGGAGCTCGCACAAGCCGACGGTGTCGGGCTCGGGGTCGGTGTGTTCGCGATCGCGTCGAACTCGCCGCTGGGTCGCTACGACATGGCCGCGAACCAGCGTTGCGGCGACTACCTCGAACGCGTCTTCGGCGCCGGCCTCGACAAGGGCTGGGTGCGCGCGGGCCTCGGTCTGTTCCTGTCGTACCAACTGTGCGGCACGCGCACGACGCTGTGGATCAACAAGGACGAGTACGGCGGCGGCTCGGGCCCGAAACTCGGTGAGCGCCTGCGCGACCCGGAGGTCGACTGGCTCGACGAGGCGCGCATCCTTCTGCGCCGCAAGGACGAGCCGGTCAATCTCGTGGCGGTGCTCGGCAAGCCGGTGCAGCAGTTCAGTGCGGAGGACCTGCTCACCTCTTATGCGATCAGCGCCTACCTGTTCGAAGGCCGCCGTCGCGACCTGATCGCGATCCTGCAGCGCATCGGCAAGGGCGAGACGCCGGTGACGGTGTTCGAGTCGCAGCTCGAGATGCCGATGGACGCGTTCCGCGAGCGGCTCATCCTCTGGCTGGCCGAGATGCGCAAGGGCTGAGCGAACGCCGCCCGGCGCCTCGGGTTCCGCCCGGTCGGTGATCGCGACGATCGCCGG
>JBIKNC010000363.1:0-2683 GCA_044358925.1 Planctomycetota bacterium
GCGCCGGAGTCCGCGAGGTGCCGCCGTCGAGGGTGTGCAGTTTTTGGTGCGGCACCGTACTGCCACGCCGGACGCGGGATCGGCGTCGCACCGCTCCTCAAGCTCGCTCCACCCCTGGCCGAAGGTCGAGGTTCGTCCTTTCCTCGAACCCACTCGCACGCGCCATGGCCTGGATCGACAGCCTGTTCCAACAGATGGTTCAGCTCGGAGCCTCCGACCTGCACCTGACCTCGAACCTCCAGCCCATGTTCCGCCTGCACGGCGACATGGTGCCCGTCGAAGGGACGACGGTCGTCACGCCCGAACAGATGCAGCAGGTGCTGCTCGAGATCGCTCCGGACAAGAACCGCGAGGAGTTCGCGAAGACCCACGACTCCGACTTCGCCTACGAGCTGGCCGGCTTCGGACGCTTCCGCGCCAACCTGTTCTGCGACCACCGCGGGCCGGGCGGTGTGTTCCGCCTCATCCCGTCGAAGATCCTCACGTCGGAACAACTCGGTCTGCCGAAGGCCGTGATGGAGCTGTGCCACCTGTCGAAAGGACTCGTCCTCGTGACGGGCCCGACGGGTTCGGGCAAGTCGACCACGCTCGCCGCGATGATCGACCACATCAACGCGACGCGCAGCGAGCACATCATCACGATCGAAGACCCGATCGAGTTCGTGCACCCGTCGAAGAAGTGCCTCGTGAACCAACGCGAGGTCAAGATGCACACGGACAGCTTCAAACGCGCACTGCGCGCCGCGCTGCGCGAGGACCCGGACATCGTGCTCGTCGGTGAGATGCGCGACCTCGAGACGATCGAGATCGCGATCGAGACGGCCGAGACGGGCCACCTCGTGTTCGGCACATTGCACACGACCACGGCGGCCACGACGGTCGACCGCATCATCGACCAGTTCCCCAGCGAGCGTCAGGCGCAGATCCGCACGATGCTGTCGAGCTCGCTCAAAGGCGTCGTCGCACAGACGCTGTGCAAGAAGATCGGCGGCGGGCGCATCGCGGCGCTCGAAGTGCTGATCGCGAACCCGGCGGTCGCCGCGATGATCCGCGAAGGCAAGACGCAGCAGATTCCGTCGCTCATGCAGATCGGCGGCAAGGCCGGTTGCCGATTGCTGAACGACGCGCTGCTCGACCTCGTGCGCAACGGACTCGTCGACGCGTCCGAGGCCTACCTCAAGTGCATCGCGAAGGACGACTTCCTCAAGCAGTGCCAGGTCGACGGCATCAAGGTCGAGCTGCCCTCGATCGAGAACCCCGACGCACACGGCGCGCCGAAGTCCGGCAGCGGTGCACGCCCGAGCGGATCCATGCCCTCGATCGAGAACCCGCGCGCTCCGCTACCGCAGTCGCCGGGCAGCAAGCCGGCCGCGCCCGCTCTGCGCCCCGCGCCGAGTGCGCCGCAGCAGGGCGGCACGGGCTCGATCTTCGACAAGTTCAAGCGCAGCTGAGCTGCCCTGACCGAACGTCGCGCGGGAGCGTCCTCAGCCGAGGCCGCTCCCGCGCTTGTTTGGTGCGCCATCCTTTCCGCGCCGATCAGCGCGCGCCCAGCTCAGCGCAGAGTCAGGCGACGTGCACGGTGAGGCGCGTGACCGCGCCCTCGTGTTCGATCGTGAAGCCCTCGACCGTCGCGCCCAGCAGCGCGTGATTCGCGTCCCACGGCGCCAGCAGTTGTGTGTCGAGCGCCGTGAACGTCACGCCGTCCACGTCGACCAACACGACGTCGATGTCGATCGGTCCCAGGCCCCGGACGGCGGCCTCGATGCGCACACGCAGCGTGGTCGTGCCCGTCGGCCGCCACTCGATGTCGAAGCCCTCGACTTCGTCGGCGGCCGGCCCGTAGAACGCGTCCCAGGGTTCGATCAGTTGGAGCTCGAGTGCTTCGTAGTTCGAGCCGTCGGGATCGGCGAGTGTGATGGCGAGGTTGGTGGTCATGGTGCGAGCCTCGCGGAAGCGGCCGTAGGATGCCAGCGGATTGAATCGAAACGTCCCCTTCGCCGAGGCCCTGCGAGTCTGGACGCGTGTCGCGCTCCTCAGTTTCGGCGGCCCGGCCGGACAGATCGCGGTCATGCACCGCATCGTCGTCGAGGAGAAGAAGTGGGTCGACGAAGCGCGCTTCCTGCACGCGCTCAACTACTGCATGTTGCTGCCGGGGCCCGAGGCGCAGCAGCTCGCGACGTATCTCGGTTGGCTGCTGCACGGCACGCGAGGCGGGCTGGTCGCGGGCACGCTGTTCGTGCTGCCGGGCTTCGTGTCGATCCTGGCGCTGAGTGTGTTGTACGTGTCGGCGGGGGAGAGCCCGCTCGTCGCCGCCCTGTTCGCCGGCCTCGCGCCGGCGGTCGTCGCGATCGTCGTCGCGGCGGTCGTGCGCATCGGCAAGCGCGCGTTGAAGAGCGCGCTCCAAGTCGCCGTCGCCGTCGCAGCATTCACCTCGATCTTCTTCTTCGACGTGCCGTATCCGTGGGTCGTCGTCGGAGCAGCGCTGACGGGTTTCGTCGGCGTGCGCTTCGCTCCGAATTCGTTCACCGCGGCGCGACACGCAGCGTCGAACGCGGTGCCGATCGCGCCTCTCGCGATCGAGTTGCCGCCGTCCCCGCCCCCGACACGCAACCGCTCGCTGCGCGTGCTCGCCATCGGACTCACGTTGTGGTTCGTGCCGATCGCCGCGCTCGCGTGGACGTTC
>JBIKNC010000364.1:0-2678 GCA_044358925.1 Planctomycetota bacterium
ATCCGCAGCGCGCAGCGCTGCGGATCGATGCCTGCGGGCCGCCGCGCGGCCTGAGGTTTTTTGCTACGGCACCGTATTCTCACGCGCTCGTGGCTCGCGAGAAAGGCTCCACACCCGACTGGTTCGTGTGCCCCGTGTGCGGGTGTGAAGTGCGCGTTGGTGCGCTCGCGTGCAAGGAGTGCGGCGCCGACGAGAAGACGGGTTGGAGCTCGGACGCCTATCTCGACGACCTCGATCTGCCGCCGTCGCTCGAGCCGGAGATCCCCGACACGTTCGAGGAGTTCGAACGGCTCACCACGAAGCCGCGCCGACTGCGGCATTGGCTCGTCGTCGCGCTGGTCGTGGTGCTCGTGATCGCTCTCGTGGTCGGCGCCACCTGAGGCGGTTCCTCGCGGCGGCGCCGGCTCCGCTCACAGGATGCGGAAGATGAACGGGTAGCGGTACGGGATGCCGTCCTTCGCCTTCAACAGTGCAACGATCGGCATGACGAGCATCATCAGCGCGCCGCCGATCCAGATCACGAAGGCGACGGGCAGCAGGATGACGGTGACGGCACAGATGGCCGAGACGATGCCCCAGCCGACGGCGTTGATGCCGAAGTTGAGCGCCTCCTTGCCACACACGTCGACGAACGGCGATTCGTCCTTCTTCACGAGCCACACGATCAGCGGCCCGAGCAGGAAGCCGAGGCCGGCCGTCAGGAGCCAGGTCAGCAGCGAGCCGTGCGCGAGCATGCCCCACGAGCGCTCTTGTTCGGTCGTCGGTGCGGCGTACGGCTGATCGAAGGAGGAGTTGTTCATCGGACGGAGTGCGTGGGCGAGCGGACGGGCTTTCGCCGGCGGAGAAGACAGTAGCTACGAACGGCGCGCGGCGCTCATTCACCGTCGCGCGCGAGGCGCAGCCGCTCGGCGAGGCCGCTCCGTCGGTCACGCTGTTCGGCATTCGCGATCGCCAATTCCAGGGCGCGCGGCTCGCCGACCAGCACCATCAGGCGCTTGGCGCGCGTCACCGCCGTGTAGAGCAGGTGCCGCTGCAGCATCACGAAGTGCGAGCCCACGAGCGGCATCACGACCGCCGGGAACTCGCCGCCCTGACTGCGGTGGACCGTGATCGCGAACGCGGGCTGCAGGTCGCCGAGGTCTTTCGCTTCGTAGACCACGGCGCGTTCGGGGTACGCGACCGTGAGCGACCCGCCGTCCGGCGCGATGCGCGAGATCGCGCCCATGTCGCCGTTGAAGACTTCCTTCTCGTAGTCGTTGCGCGTGTGGATGACGCGGTCGCCGACGCGCCAACTGCGGCCGCGGATGACGACTTCGCGCGCGGTTTCGCTCTTCGCGGCGGCGCGCAGCGCGTCGTTGAGCGCGTCGACGCCGCACGCGCCGCGGTACATCGGCGAGAGGACCTGCACGTCGTTGCGCCACTCGAAGCCGAAGACTCGCGGCACACGTTCGGTCACGACTTCGACGAGGCGCAGCGCGGTCGCCTCCTCGCCTTGCGTGCGGAAGAAGTAGAAGTCGACCGGGCCGCCGTCGGGTGCGCGCTCCGGCAGCTCGGGCGACGCGCCGCCGAGGATGCGGTGCGCGTTGACGACGATCAGGCTCGCGCGCGCTTGGCGGTAGATCTGCGTGAGCCGGAACACGGGCACGCGCTGCGATTCGAGGAGATCGGCGAGCACACGCCCCGCCGCGACCGACGGCAACTGGTCCGGGTCGCCGACCACGATCAGGCGCGTCGGAGACTTCAGCGCGCGCACGAGTGCATCGGCGAGCGACACATCGAGCATCGAGGTCTCGTCGACGACGACGAGATCCGTCGCGAGCGGCTTGTCCGACCCGTGCACGAAGCGGCGCGTGTTCGGGTCGAACTCGAGCAGGCGGTGGATCGTGCTCGCTTCGCTGCCGGTCGCTTCGGCGAGGCGTTTCGCGGCGCGGCCGGTCGGCGACGCGAGGGCGACGCGGGCGCCGCTCGCGCGCGCGAGGTCGACCACCAGCCGCAGCACGGTCGTCTTGCCGACGCCGGGGCCGCCGGTCAGCACGCTCACCGGGTGTGTGAGCAGCCCGCGCACCGCCGCGCGTTGTTCGCTCGACAGGTGCAGGCCGGTGCGCTCCTCGAGCAACTCGATCTCGCGCTCCTCCGCCCACGGCCGCACATCGCCGCCCGACGAGAGCGCGACGAGGCGCCGCGCGAGTTCGCGTTCGTGGCGGTAGGTGCGCGCGAGCCACACACGCTGCACCGCGAGCGCTGCCGCGACCGGTTCCTCCGGCTCGTCCGAACCCGGCCGGTCGATCGCGATCTCGTCCATCCGCCGCAGCCCGTCGAGCGCTTCCACGAACGCTTCGTCACCGAGTTCACTCGCCAGCATCTCGCGCGTCGCTCTCACGAGTTCGTCCGCCGCCGTGAACGAGTGCCCGTTGCCCTGCTCCTCGCCCAACCGGTGCTGCAGCGCCGCGCGCCGCCGCTCGAGTCCGTCGGGCGGGAGCCCGAGTTTCTGCGCCGCGCGATCCGCGACCGCGAACCCCAGGCCCTCGACCTTGCGCCCGAGCACGTACGGATCGGTCCGCACGCGCTCCTCGACCTTCTCACCGAGCGCCTTCACCGCCGCGTCCGCCTGCCACGGCCCCAGGCCGAGGCCGACGAGGAACGCGTGCGCGCGGTGGCTGCCGATCTCGCGCCGCACG
>JBIKNC010000165.1:0-10075 GCA_044358925.1 Planctomycetota bacterium
ACCGCGGCGAGACGCCCGGCGAGTGCGGAATGGCGGCGGATTTTGCTACGGCACCGTACCGCCGCCGTTTCGCGACGCGCGCGTGCGGCGATCGAGAGTCGGTCGCGACGGTAGCGTGGAGCGAAGATGCACACCGCTCTCGCACTCGCGCTCGCGTTCGCCGCGTTCCAGGACACCGCACCGAAGATCGGTTCGGACGTGTGGCGGCACGAACTGGGGAGGCGGCTCGCGGCGATGGAGCGCGCGTTCGGAGCGGCGGACGAAGAGCTGCGCGTCGCCGCGTTGCCGCACGTCGAACGCGCGGTGACGGCCTTCTTCGGCGGCGGCTTCGACCGCGCGTCGGCGGCGATCGACGAGGCGCGGCGGGTGTTGGTGCCGCTCGCGATCGACGACGAAACGGCGCGCTTGGGTCTCGAAGCGCAGCGCGCGTTCGGTGATCGACTCGCGCTGGTGCCGACCCGGCGCGTCGTCGCGGAAGGCGCGGCGAGTGTCGGGCTCGACGTGCTCGCGTTGTATGGGGACGCGACGATTCCCGAGGGCGTGACGTGGCGCGTGTCGGCGCGCGTGAGCGGAGTGGAAGGCGCGGAAGCGACGGCGTTCGGCGGCGACGCGACGCTGCCGGCGCGCGACGAACTCGCCACGCTGTCGTTGCCCGCGGGCGACCACGTCCTGCAATTCGCCGTCTTCGAGCGCGACCGGCCGCTGCGTTCGACGGACGTCGCATTCAGCGTCGTCGCGGATCTCGACGCGCGGCTCGCGAAGCTCGAAGCGAGCGTGGGGGACAAGAAGTCGATCGAGCGCACCGTCGCAGCCCACACGGCGCACCATCTCTTCGAGCTGCTCGAGGAGCTCGCGGGTGGCGACGTGCCCGAGGTCGACCTCGCGGCGAACGCGCTGCTCACGCAAGCCGAGACGCTCGCGTTCGGCGACGAGGCGGCGCGCTCAGGCCTGCTGGCGGCGCCGGGTGACCGCTACATGGCGCTGCCGCTCGAACGCGGCACAGCGATCGGGCGGCTGTTCGTGCCGGAGGGCATCGAACCCGGCCGCGACGTGCCGCTCGTGCTGGCGCTGCACGGCGCCGGCGGTTCCGAGAACATGTTCTTCGCCACGTACGGCGCGGGGCTCGCGGTCGACCTCGCACGCGAGCGCGGCTGGATCCTGTTCGCGCCGCGCGTGGGGCCGCTCGGGTACACGCTCGACGGGACGCTCGCGGCGCTCGACGAACTGTTGCCGATCGACCGCGACAACGTCTTCGTCGTCGGCCACTCGATGGGCGCGGCGGCGACGGTCGGCGCGGTGGCGAAGTCGCCGGCCCTCGTGCGCGCCTACGCGGCGCTCGGCGGCGGCGGGCGCGCGAGCACCGCCCTGATCGAAGTTCCGGGCTTCGTGGCCGCCGGCGCGAGCGACTTCGGCAAACGCGGCGCCGACGCGCTCGCGCAGGGGCTGCGCACACTCGGAGCGACCATCGACGCGCGCACCTACGCGGACACCGAGCACCTCCTGATCGTGCAGCGCGCACTGCCCGACGTGTTCGCGTTCTTCGACGCGCACGTGCGGACGAACGCGGCGGCGAGCGAAGCTCCGGCCGCCGGCTCGGGCGGCTGAGCGCGAGCGTCGCGAGCGAATCTGGGGACACGCGCCGAGCGTTGCGCGGCCCGACTTTGCGACCGTTCGGCGCACGTTCGACTACCGCGGTCGTTGAAAGACCCAACGGGCCACGCGAGACGGCGTACAGTCGGCGCAGGAGCGTCGCTCGCTGCTTCGACTCGCGCGCTCGTCAGCGGCCGCCGTGAACGCGGCCTCTCGTCCCTCGCCCGTCCGTCTCGTCCGCCCTTCGAGGAGCCGTCATGCCCGGCCATGTCGCACCGTTCGTGTCGCCGCTCGTTTCACTGATCGCCGCTGCGTTGGCCGCGAACGCCGCTGAATCGTCGAGCGTCGCTTCACTCGCTTCTCCGTCGCTCGCTCTGTCGTCGGGTGTCGCTGTTCTCGTTGCGCCGCAACAGGACGCCGACGAAGCCGCGGCGTACGTCGTCGGTCTCGCACAGAAGGAACTCCACGATCTCGTCGTCAAGGAAGGCCGCGCGTTCCTCACGAGCCACGCGATTCACGCACGCGCGACGCTCGTGCGCTACCTCGTCGCGGATGCGTTGTTCGAACTCTCGCGCTTCGCGGACGCGAAGCCGTTGCTCGAAACGGTCGTCGCCGACGCGAACTTCGATCAACGTCGTGAGGCGCGCTTCCGATTGGCGCAGGTGCTGCTCGAACTCGGCGACGCGCGCGGCGCGGCCGAACGGCTCGACGCCGTCCTCGCCGACGAGCCCGACTACCTGCGCGCGCCGGCCGGCTTCCTGCTCGGCGAGGCGCGCTTCGCACTCTCCGAGTTCGACGCGGCCGAAGCGGCGTACTGGAACGTGTTGCAGTTGCCCGAGCCGGGTCGTTACGGCTTCGACGCGGCCTGTGCGATGTGTTGGACCGCGAAGGCGCGCGGCGCCCACGACGCGGTCGTTCAGCGCGCCGAGGCGTGCCTGCAAGCGGCGCCCGGCGGCGATCCGCGTGTGTCGGAGCTGTGGCTGCTGCTCGGCGAGACACACTTCGCACGCGGCGAACACGAACGCGCGCTGACGGCCTTCGGTCGTGCGAGCGGAGCGAACGAACAGAACGCCGCACAGCGTGGAGCGGCGTACGCACTCGTCGCTCTCGGACGCGACGCCGAGGCCGCGCAGAGGTTCGAAACGTTGCTCGCTGCTCTGCCCGAAGGCGACGCGAGTCGCAACGACGTCGCTGCACGAGCCGCCGCGGCCCATGTGCGCAGCGGCGCGTTCGAGCGCGCTCTGAAACTCGTCGAGGGCGGACGGCACGCGACCGCGCACTACTGGCGTGCGCGCGCGCTCGCCGGACTCACTCGGCACGAGGAAGCGTTGAGCGCGCTCGACGCAGCGGCGCGTGCCCAGCCGGACGCCGAGTTGCAGTCGTTGATCGACAACGCGCGCGCCGACGCGCTCTTCGCGCTCGGGCGCACCGCTGAAGCGGCCAAGGTCTACGAACGGGCGGGCGGCGACTACGCGCTGCACGCCGCGGCGATCGCGCGTGTGAACGCGGGCGACTGGGCGGAGGCGGCGCGCATCGCACGCGACGCGCTGGAGCGTTTCCCGAACTCGCCGCATGCGACGGCCAATCGGCTCGTGCTCGGTGAGGCGTTGTTCCAGAGCGGCGAACGCGCCGCGGCGCGCGAAGCGTTCGCCGCAGTGACCGCGAGCGCGAGCTCGACTGCGTCGCCGAGCGACGTGCGGCGCGCGCGCTCGCGCATCGCGTGGTGCGACTTCGACGCGCAGAAGTTCGAGGCGGCCGAAGGCGTGTTCCGCGAACTGGCGCGCGACAGTGGTGATGCGGGCGCCGCTCGCGAAGCCGAGTTCATGGCGGCGCGCTGCGTCGAAGAGCGCGCAGGCGAAGATGCGGCGCAGCGCACGCGCGCGGCCCAGGCGTTCGAGAGTTTCGCGACGCGGCACACGGACGCGAGCCAACGCGCGGAAGCGCTGTTGCGCGCGGGACGCCTGCTGCCGGGCGAGCGCGGCGAGGTGTTGTTCGTGCAGCTGCTCGCGGACCACGGCGGCGACGCGCTCGCGCCGCGCGCCGCGCTCGAACTCGGCGAACGCCGCAGTGCGCGCGGCGCCCACGCCGAAGCGGCGGCGGCATTCGACACGGCGAGCGCTGCGACGGAACTCGACGTGCGCTGCGCGGCACTCGCCGGCGCGGCGTGGAGTCGCTTCGAACTCGGTGAGCACGCTGCGGCGCGCTCGGCGGTCGACACGCTGCTCGCGACCAAGGAGGCGGGCGCCGCTCACGTCGCGAGCGCTCGCGAACTGCTCGTGTGGATCGAAGCGGCGCGCGGCGACGGCGCAGCAGCCGAAGCGGCGGTGCGAGCGTTCGCGAAGAGCGGCGGCGAAGCGCAGCGCGTGCTCGCCGCGGCCAAACGCACACACACGGTGCTCGTTGCGAGCGGGTCCGCGGCGAGGGCGGCGACACTCTTCGCCGACCTCGCGCGCGGCACGAACGATGTCGCGGTGCAACGCGCACTGCGCGTCGAAGAGGTGTTCGCGCGGCTCGATGCGAACGACGTCGAGCGCGCCGAAAGTCTCGCGCGCGAACTCGGCGCAGCCGCTCCGAACGACGCGGCCGTGTGCGAGGCCGCGTTCTTCGTGGGCGAAGCGCGTTGGGCGAGCGGTGACCACACTCGCGCGCTCGTGCTCTACGACCTCGCTGCCGCCGGCGGCGGGACGACACGCGAACGCGCTCTGTACAAAGCCGGTTTCGCGGCCGTGCGCCTCGCCGATCACACGAGCGCGGCCAAGCGCCTCGAGACGTTCCGCGCGGAATTCGACGCGAGTGCGTTGCTCGGCGAAGTGCTGTTCTTGTTGGGCGAGTCGCACTTCGCACTCGGTGCGGACGAAGCGGCGCGCACCGCGCTCGAGTTGCAGCGCAAACGATTCCCCAGACACGAACTCGCCGCACCGACGCTGTTCCGTCTCGGCCTCGTCGAGGCGCGCCTCGGTCGCCACGCGGAAGCCGCGCGCGCACTCGCCGACCTCGTGCGCCTCGCGCCCGACTTCACGGGTCGCACCGAAGCCGAACTCGTGCGCGGCCGTTCACTCGCCGCACTCGGCGACCGACGCGCGGCTCGCACGGCGTTCGGCGTCGTGCTCACACGCGACCAGGGTCTGTTCGCGGCGCGCGCGCGCCTCGAACTCGGCGAGCTGTCGCGCGCGGAGGGCGACCTCGAAGCCGCACTCGGCGAGTTCCTGAAGGTCGCGGTGCTGTACGAGCCGTGCGACGAGGTCGCCGACGCACTCGTACGCGCGGGCTCGGTGCTCGAAGCGCGCGGCGAGAAGGACGCGGCGCTCGCGCGCTATCGCGAAGTCGTGAAGGACCACGCAGAGCGGCCGGCCGCGGCGCAGGCGCGTGCGCGCATCACCGAACTCGAGAAGAAGAGCTGAACGGAGCCCCAAGCCATGCACTTCGCCAACACGCATCAGAACGCGGCACAGGTCGGACTCGACGGGGCCGCGCAATCGCTCTTCGACATCGCCGAACGCGGCGGACCCGTCATGGTCCCGATCGCGCTGTGTTCGGTGGTCGCACTCGCGTTCGCGGTCGAACGCTGGATCGCGCTGCGCCGCTCGTCACTCGGCACGCCGCGTTACGCGCGCGAACTCGTCGATGCTGTGAAGAGCGGCGGCGCGCGCGCCGGACTCGAGCGCTGCGGCTCGCAGGCTCCGGTGCTCGGACGTGTGCTCGCGGTCGGGCTCGAACGCGCGCACTGGAACCACCAGGACCGCGAGAGCGCGGTGGGCGACATGGCCGCGACACAGATGCGCCGCCTCGCGCACAACCTGCGGCCCTTGTTGATCGTCTACCTCGTCGCGCCGTTGCTCGGACTGCTCGGCACCGTGTGGGGCATGATCGAGTCGTTCGGCGAGATCGCGCTGCAGGCGGGCCTCGGCAAGCCGGAGCTGCTCGCGAGCGGCATCTACCAAGCGCTCACGACCACAGCCGCCGGCCTCGTCGTCGCGATCCCCGCGATCGTGTTGCACCACCTGCTCAAAGGACGGCTCGAGAACTTCGCGCGCCTCGTCGAGGACACCCAACGCGACGTCGAAGCCGTGTTGATGGCGCCGCGCGCGGCGAGCGAGGCGGCCTGATGGTGCGCCTCGACGAAGAGACGAACGACGGATCGGGCGAGCTCAACCTCGCGCCGATGATCGACGTCGTGTTCCTGCTCCTGATCTTCTTCATGGTCGCGACGACGTACGCGACGATCGAAGAGCAGATCGATCTCGATCTGCCGGTGGCGCAGTCGGGCGAAACGCCGACCGAGGTGCCCGACGAACTCGTCGTCGACGTCGACCGCGAAGGCAACCTGTTCCTCGCCGGCGCGCCGATCGACGAAGGTGGACTCACGGCGCTGTTCGAGCGCACCGCACGCGCCGATCCGGACACGCCGGTGACCGTGCGCGGCGACGAGCGTTCGAACCTCGGGCGCATCGTCGGTGTGCTCGATCTGTGTCGTCTGGCCGGACTCACGAACGCGGGACTGCGTACCCGCGAGGGCTGAACGTGCGCCACGCCGCCAAGAACGTCGTCATCGTGCTCGCGCTGCTCGGCGCTGGTTTCGCGCTCGCGTGGCTGCGCTTTCGACCGTGGCTCGAACAGGGCGGCGGTTCGTTCTCGGATGGTCGTTCCGAGCGCGCGCTGTCCGACGTGGAACGTCTGCGTTACGCGGTGTGGGACGAGCCGCTGCCGATCGCGGGCGAGCTGAACGGCCCCGGCTCCGAGTCGCACACGACCGTTTCGCCCGACGGGCGCACGCTCGTGTTCGCGGGCGGCGAGCGCGGCGTCGACGCGGATCTGTTCGTCGGCGAGATCGTTGGTGACGAGGGCGGCGAGAGAGTGGTGAACGTGCGCGCGCTCGGCGAGCTGTGCACGCCGTTCGACGAAGTGAGTCCGCGTTTCGGCGCGGCGCACCTCTACTTCGCGTCAAACCGACCCGGCGGCGCGGGCGGCCTCGACGTGTGGCGCGCGCCGTTCGCGGACGGTGTCTTCGGCGCGCCCGAGCAGCTCGGCGGCGCGCTCGCGACGGAGTTCGACGACACGGATCCCGCGCCGCGGCCGGGCAGCGCGCTGCTCGGGCGCGAGGAGCTGGTGTTCGCGTCGTCGCGTGCGAGCGGCGGGCGCACGTTCGACCTGTTCCGCGCGTTGCCGGTTCAAGAGAGCGGTGCGGCGAACTACCACATCACACCGCTCACCGAACTGAACTCACCGCACGACGAGCGCGATCCCGCGTTCGCCGCCGGCGGGGTGGCGCTCGTGTTCGCGTCGGATCGCGGAGCGAGCGGCGCCGACTCCGATTTCGACCTCTTCCGCGCGGTGCGCCTGTCGGATGGAGAGTTCGCGCCGCCGGAAGAGTTGGTGTCGCTCAACACTGCGAGCGACGAACGCGCGCCCGATCCGTCGAGCGACGGTTTCGTGCTGCGCTTCGCGCGCGATCTCGGCGAGGGCGCGAACGAGGAGGTGCTCGTCGCGCGTTCGCTCGAGCTGTACCGCGCGCCCGGCGACCCGATCGGTTGGGAAGAGCTGCTGATCGTCGTGCTCTTGCTGTTGCTCGCGCTGCTCGCGTGGGCCGCGAAACACTGGCGCGCGATGGACGTCGTCTATCGCTGCTTCGTCGTGTCGCTGATCGCGCACCTGTTGCTCCTGTGGTGGTTCCAACGCGTGCATCCGGAAGCGAACGTCGTCGAACTCGCACGCGAAGGGTCGCGCGTGCGGGTGCAGCTCGGCGAGCGCGCGGGCGAGCGGCTCGCGCGGCAAGCGCTCGGCGGGGAAATGGCGGCGGAGCGCGCGGCGGACAGCGGCGCGAGTGCGTCGCCGGCGCGCGCGGCGGCGAGCGAGACGGAGTTCGCGCTCGCTTCGAACGTCGCGCCGAGTGCGGCGTCGTTCGAACGTGCGCAGCAACCGACCGCGCGCACGGCGAGTGAGACACGGCTCGAAGCGAGCGCGCAGCGCGAGGAGCGCGGTGACTCGAGTGAGGTCGAGGTTGCGGATGCGTATCTCGAACTCGACGTCGCGCAGCGTGCAGCGCAGTCGGAGTCGTTCGACGCGGCGCGCGACGTCGCGAGTGCTGCGAGTGCGGCGGCGCGCGCGAATGAGCCGATCGATGGACCGCGGCGTGTGCGTGCAAGCGGCGAGGCACTCGACGCACTCGTCGACGAGCGTGGAGCGGCGGCCGCGCTCGCGGGCGCAGCGCCTCGACAGGTCGCTGCGCGCGGCGACGAACTCGATCGCGCTGGTGGTGCGAGCCAGTTGGACGTCGCCGAGCGAGGCGACGCCGTTCGCGCGGACGACGTCGCACTCGCCGATCCGGCGTTCGACGCAACGACGCGCGCGGCGGGCGACCCGGGTGCGCTGGATCTCGTGGCCACGCTTGGCGGCGCGCAGTTCGAACGCACGGCGAGCGGGGCTCCTCTCGAGCGCGCGCCGACGGAACTCGGTGCCGATGGAAGCGTCGACACGCCGAGCGCGGAACCTGCGGCGCTCGCATTCGCACCGCAGACCTTCACGCGCGACAGCGGGCCCACGAACGACGCGCTCGCGCCGAGTGTGCGGCCGAGCGAGCGGCCCACGCTGGTCGTCGCGCTCGCCGAACTCGACGCGAGCGCACTCGACGTGATCTCACTCGACCGGGCGCGTGCGCCGCTGGGTGTCGCGAAGGGCGCTGACAGCACAGCGCTCACACCCGCGCCGCAGACGTTCACGCGCGGCGGCGCCGCGCTGAGCGCTCCGTCGCGTACGAACGACGCGCCGCGCGCCGACGTGGCGAGCAGCACGGCACCCGCTCCGCTCGCGTTCGAAGCCGCGCCCGCTCCAGAGCCCGCGCCCGACCTCGCTGCCGCTGCGAGCGAACTCGACGCGACGCCCTACCGCACACGCTTCGGCGCCGCGAAGGACGAAGCGCTGCGCGAACACGGCGGCACGGCCGCGACGGAAGCCGCGGTCGCGCGCGGCCTCGCCTACCTCGTCTCGATCCAACGCCGCGACGGTTCGTGGAGCGACCCGCGCGAGGTGTCCGACAAGTACGGCCTCGTCGGCGTCGGTCGCACGGGTCTGTGTGTGCTCGCGTTCCTCGGTGCGGGCCACACGCAGCACTCGAACACGGAGCACAGTGCGGTCGTCGCGCGCGCGCTCGAGTGGCTCGTGGCGCAGCAGCTCGCGAGCGGCCACGTCGGTGCGTCCGACGCGTACAGCCACGGCATCGCGACGTACGCGCTCGCCGAAGCGTTCGCCATCACTCGCGACGAGCGCCTGCGCGCGCCGATCGAGCGCGCGGTTGCGCACGTGCTCGCCAACCAACGCACGACCGGCGGTGCACGCAATCGCGGCGGTTGGAGCTACTACGGCGACAGCGGTCCGTACTTCGACGAGTACGCGCGCACGTCGATCACGTCGTGGCAGGTGATGGCGCTCGAGTCCGCGCGCCTGGCCGGCATCGAGGTGCCGGACAGCGCGTTCGAGAGCGCGAGGCGTTTCCTGCTCGCAGCGTGGGACGAGGAGATCGGCGCGTTCCGCTACAGCCACGATCCGTCGCGCCTCGCCTCGAACTGGCCGACGTTGCCCGCGTCGACGCCGGCCGCGATGTTCGCGTTGTCGTTGCTCGGTGAAGACCTCGACAGTGCGCGCTACGACGACGCGCGGCAGTACGTGTTGACACGCGCGACGAGCGAGTACCGCTACCGCGGCGACTACGCGTTCGTGCTGCGCGGACAGGGCAACGTGTACTTCAGCTACTACGCGACGCTCGCGATGTTCCGCGCCGGCGGTGCGGCGTGGAGCGAATGGAACGCGTCGCTCCAGCCGCTGTTCCTCGAGTCGCAGCAGCGCGACGGTTCGTGGCGTCCGCTGTCGAGCTATGCCGATTACGCCGGCGACGACGAGCGCGACGCGGCCTACTCGACGGCCATGGCCGTGTTGTGCCTCGAGGTCTACTACCGCTACTTCACGCCGCTGCTCGCGGTGGAACTTCCGCGTGCCGGTGTCGAGTCGGCGCCCGCGCAACCGACGGAAACCCGCTGACTTCGAAGCGCCGCGAACTCTCCTTCCAGTCGTGCTCGCGCGAGCGTCGATGCGTTCGCGGAGGGTGAAGACATGCCGGAATTCGTGAACGAGTGGCGTGCCGCCATCGGGGATCAGAACCTGATGTGGGCGGCCGGGGGAACGCTCGCGCTGTACGTCGTCAACTGGTGCCGCATCGTGCAACGCACGGGCCGCAACTTCGCGTGGGGCTTCCTGATGGCGGTGCCCGGTCTGAACGTGATCGTGCAGACGCTTTTCGCGTGGACGCCGTGGCCGATCGCCCGCGAAGCGCGCGAGTTGGCGCACGTGCGGCGAGCCGTGCATCGCGCCGACGCGCACGTGCTGCGCAAGGTCTCCTGAGAATACGGTGCCGTAGCAAAAAACCTCACGACCTGCGGCGCCCCGCACGGCACCGCGGCGCGCGCGAAGCGCGCGTCGCGGTGCCGTGCGGGGC
>JBIKNC010000019.1:0-32819 GCA_044358925.1 Planctomycetota bacterium
TTCGACCGCGTGCGCCGCCGCGATGTGCCGGATCTGGCGACAGGGTGCCTGGCACCGTACACGCCAACCAGGCACGCTGCGCAGATGAACACCACGCGCGCACGCGTCGCCGTCGTCACCGGCGGCGGATCGGGGATCGGGCTCGCGATCGCGGAGGCGCTCGGCGACGCGGGGTACGTGCTCGTGCTCGCGGCGCGCGGACTCGCGCGGCTCGAAGAGGCCGCTGAGAAACTGCGCGAGCGCGGCGCACGCGTTGTCTGTGTGCGCTGCGACGTGACGGATGCGAGCGACGTGGCGTTGCTCGCGCGGCGCGCGCACGCGCTGGCGCATGGACTCGCTTCTGCAGGTGACGGAGCCCACGACGAACCGCTCTTCGGCGCGCCGCGCAGCGCACTCGAGCGACCGCGCGACAGCACGGGGGGCGGCGCGATCGACGTCCTCGTGAACGACGCGGGCGCGGTGGAGGTGCACGACGTGCTCGACGCGCGCGTGGAGGGACGCGACGTCTACCGCGACATGCTCGCCGTGAACCACCTCGGCGCCGTGCGCGTGTGCGAGGCGTTCCTGCCCAGCATGGTCGAGCACGGCGCCGGCCTCGTCGTCAACGTGGCGTCGGCGGCGAGCGTGCGCGCCTTCCCGCGCATCGCCGCGTACACGACGGCCAAGCACGCTCTGCTCGGTTGGTCGCGCGCGGCGGCCGTGGAACTCGCCGAACGGCGCGCGGCACAGAGCCTCGCCGGCGGACCCGCGCTCGTCGTGCTGTGTCCGTACTACGTGCGCGGCGAGATGCTGGAGCGCGCGGCGGCGGGGCTCGCGACGGACGAGGGGCTCACGGTCGACGCGGCGCGCGCGCTGTTCGCGGCGCGCAATCCGGGCGGCGCGCTCGTCGAACCGCGCGCCATCGGCGCACTCGTCGTGCAGCTCGCGGACGAAGCGGCGCGCGAGCCGGGCGCCGTGAACGGTAGGGTGCTCGTCCTCGACGGCGGCGCGCCGCGCGAGGTCGACCCGGCACGCGACCACACCGACTTCCAGGCCACATGAGCCTCGACCCCGACATCCAGAGCATCGAGCCGCGCGGTTGGGCGGCGCCCAAGGGCTACAGCAACGGCGTGCTCGCGCGCGGCGGCGGCGGGACGCTCTACACGGCCGGGCAGATCGCGTGGGACGCGCAGCAGAAGCTGGTCGGGCGCGGCGACTTCGCGGCGCAGTTCCGCCAGGCGCTGCTCAACGTGCGCACGGTCGTCGAAGCGGCGGGCGGGCGCGCGCAGCACCTCGTGCGGCTCACGATCTACGTCACGGACAAGCGCCTCTATCTCGGCGCGCTGAAGGACGTCGGCGCGGCGTACCGCGACGTGCTCGGCAAACACTTCCCCGCGATGGCGCTGCTCGAAGTGGCGGGGCTGCTCGAGGACGGAGCGCTCGTCGAGATCGAAGGCACCGCCGTGTTGCCCGCGAACGCCATGACCGCGCGCGACCAGTGAACACGAACATGCAACCCAAGACTTTCGTCTTCGAGAAGAGCGGCGACGTCGGCATCGTGCGCCTCGACCGGCCCGACCGCCTCAACGCACTGACGTTCGAGAGCTACCGCGAGCTGACCGACTTCTTCGTGCACCTGCGCACGCGCGACGACGTGCGCGCCGTCGTGCTGACGGGCACGGGCCGCGCGTTCTGCTCGGGCGGCGACGTGAAGGACATCATCGGGCGCCTCTTCGACGTGCCCGAGGCGGACCTGTTCGCGTTCACGCGCATGACGTGTGACCTGATCGAGAACATCCGCCTGCTGGAGAAGCCGGTGATCGCGGCGCTCAACGGCCTCGTGTGCGGCGCGGGAGCGGTCATGGCCGCCGCGGCCGACGTGCGCATCGCCGCGCAGTCCGCGAAGATCGCGTTCCTGTTCGTGAAGGTCGGGCTGTCGGGTGCCGACATGGGCGCGGCGTGGCTGTTGCCGCGCATCGTCGGCCTCGGGCACGCGTCGGAGTTGTTGATGGGCGGCGAATTCATCACGGCCGAGCGTGCGGAGCGCATCGGGCTCTACAACCGCGTCGTTCCGGATGCGGAGCTGCCCGCGGCGGCGCTCGCTTGGGCCAAACAGATCGCGGCGGGACCGAGCTTCGGCCTGCAGGTCACGAAACGCATGCTCAACGCCGAAGCGCACATGGACCTGCGCACGGCGATGCAGGCCGAAGGTTGGATCCAGGCCGAGTGCATGAAGCACCCGGACTACCGCGAGGGCTTCGACGCGGCGACACAGAAGCGGCCGGCCGACTACGGCAAGAACGTCGGTGTCGTTGTGACGGCGGTGAAGAGCGGAGCGCCGTCGTGAGCGCGTTCCTCGCTGAGTTGCGCCAACGCGCGCGCGAGGTGGGGGCGGAGTTCGCGCGTGTGCCGCATCCCGCGGACCCGTTCGAGGCGGCGCGCTTCGCTCTGCGCACGCTCGCTGACGCCGATCTCGTCGGCTACACGGTCGCGCCGGCGCGCGGCGGCAACGACCACGGCGGGTTGTGCTCGGCGGACGAGCCGTCGGTGCGCGCGATGAGCGTGCTGCGCGACGAGCTCGCGTACCACGACGGGCTGCTCGACCTGATGTTCGTCATGCAGGGCCTGGGTTCGTTCCCGTTGCAGAAGGGCGGGCGCGGCGCGTGGGCGCACGCGCTGCTGGCCGACGTCGCGAGCGGTCGCCGCATCGCCGCGTATGCACTCACCGAGCCCGGCGCCGGTTCGTCGCTCGACGAGATCGCGACGCGCGCCGAACGCACGACGAAGGGTTGGCGCCTCGACGGCCACAAGGTCTTCATCTCGAACACGGGCCTGGCGGACTTCTACTGCCTGCTCGCGCGCACGAGCGGCGCGCCCGGCGAGCGCAGCGAGAGCGCCCTCACGATGTTCCTCGTGCCGAAGAGCAGCGCGGGCCTCGTCGAGCAGCCGTTCGAAGTCATCGCGCCGCACCCGATCGGCGAGTTGCTCCTCACCGACGTCGAAGTCACCGACGACCAACGCCTCGGTGAGGTGGGCGAGGGGCTCGCGATCGCGCTGGCGACGCTCGCACGCTTCCGTACGACGGTCGGCGCCGCGGCGAACGGCTTCGCGCGCCGCGCCCTCGACGAGTCGGTCAAACACCTCACGACGCGCCACCAGTTCGGCAAGCCGCTCGGCGCGAACCAAGGCCTGCGCTTCGACCTCGCCGACATGGACGCAGGCCTGCGCGGCGCGCAACTGCTCGTCGACGAGGCCGCGCGCCTGTCCGACGAGCGCGACCCAAGCGCTGCTCGCGCCGTCGCCCGCGCCAAACTCGTCGCCACCGAGAATGCCGGCTTCGTGTGCGACCGCGCCGTCCAACACCACGGCGGCCTCGGCGTGAAGAAGGGCCACATCGTCGAGTCGCTCTTCCGCGAAGTGCGCGCCTTGCGCATCTACGAGGGCGCCACCGAAATCCAGAAGCTGATCCTCGGCAAGCTCGTGCTGACCGAGGGCGCGCAGGCGCCGAAGTGAAAGCCAGCGACGCCCGCTTCAGTCGCAGGCTCAACAGAGTGCAGCGGCTGCTTCGGTTCAAATGGTCCGCAGCGACTTTGATGGTCGCTGTCCTCGACATCGTCATCGTCTACGTTCTCGTTGCCCTAGGCATGTTCGATGACATGAGTGGCGAACAGGAACTGTATGTCGTCGGCGCCGTTGTGCTTGCAACTGTCTGCCTGGCGTTGCTGACCATTTGCGCCATGACGCTTGCGATATCCAAGTCGGTTTCGGTCTCCAAACGGACGACCATTCTCCCAGAAGCTGCATGCTGCTTCTTTGCGCTGGTCCTTCTCGTCATAGCCGTGGATGGGGAGAGCCGTGGGGCTATTGCCAGTGCGTTTGCAGCCTTGTTGTTTGTCTCGCCATGGCCCGGCGATGGGCGCAGCTACTTCGTTCTCGCCTGGGGGCGACTTTTGATGGTCTTGCCAGCACTTCTTCTTTCGGTTGCAGGGTTGCGCTGACCAACCGATGCGCATCCCACTCCGTTGTTGGCTGCATCGGGACGGTCGACGTGAACCGATCATGAGCAGATTCAGATGCTGGATTGCGCTCGCGTCGCTGGCGCTGACGGCGTGCGGCGGAGGAAGCGGTGCGGCGCCGCCGCCGTTCGTTGTCGATGCATGGGTACAGCCCGAGCCGAGTGCCGACTGGAGCTCGAGGGGCGAGCTCGACGCCGGCGCCGTGCGCGCCGTCGTCAACTACCTCCAGCCCGAGGCGCAGGCGCTGCTCGCCGCGCAGTCCTGGTCGGTGCTCGATGCAGAGACGGCAGCGCGCTTCGTCCAAGACGCGTCGCTCGCGCGGAGTCCAGGCATCCCCGTGTTGGTGCGCGGCGTCGCTTCGTTGCCGGATGAATCCAGCCTGCAAGCCTCCGACCGTTTCCTCGTCCGATGGGGCGGCGGCGACCTCGTCGTTTCGTTTCTCGCGGGCCGACGCTCGGAGACGGCGCAAGTCCGCAAGGCCATCGTGGTGATGCTGCCGGAGGAGCCTCGGCAAGTCTTCGTGGAGTGCCTCGTGGTGCGCTACGGAGGCTTGGACAAGTAGGTGTCCACGCTCGCGCCGGCCTCGGTCGGCCGCCCCTCGCGACCGGCTCGGCTGATCGGCCCGCGGGCGGCCCGGGCTACCATCGAGGCACCATGCCCGAGCCCAGCACCTTCACGGACGCCCTCGCCCCCGGGCGCGTCGTCGCCGGACGTTTCGAACTGGGCGAGCCGCACCGCCAAGGGGGGCTGTCGGTGGCCTTCGCGGCGAAGGATCGCGAGGACGGCGCGGCGTGCGAGGTGCAGTTCTTCTCCGCCGGGTTGTTCGACGGCGAGAAGGAGGCGCGCGGGTTCGCGGGGTCGCTGGCGGGGTGGGTGGGGCTCGACGATACCAGGGTGCTGCGGGTGCGCGCGGTCGTGGTCGAGGGGCCGTGTGCGTTCGTCGCGACGGACATGCCGCGCGGGAGGACGTTGCGGGCGGAGCTCGACGCTCATCTCGCGAAGAACAAGAAGGAAGGCGGACTCGCGGAGGAGCGGGTCGTCGCGATCGGATGCGAGCTGGCGCGCGCGTTGGAGGCGATCCACGGGGCGGGCCTCGTGCACGGCGACGTGAAGCCGAGTTCGGTGTTCATCGACACGGGCGCGTGTGTGCTCGCGGACGGCGGCGGCACGCCGAGTCTGTGGAGTGCGAAGCACCTCGGCGATCGCACGGCGCTGATCGGCACGCCGTACTACGCGCCGATCGAGCAGTTCGGCGGCGAGGCGCCCAGCGCGAGTTCGGACGTCTACAACCTCGCGACGGTGCTCTTCGAACTCGCGACCGGCGTGCAGCCGTGGGCGGGGCGCACGTTCCTCGAAGTGTTCCAGAGCAAACTCGCGAGCGAAGCGCCGACGTTCGCGTCGCGTGCGCCGCACGTGCGCGGGCTCGATGCGCTCGAGGCGGCGATTCGGCGCGGCCTCGCGGCCGACGTGAAGCGGCGCTATCCGTCGGCGGCGGCGCTGCGCGCGGCGCTCGAAGGACTCGAGTGAACGCGGCGATGGCGGTCACCACGAAGACTCCGGCGATCGCTCGGCAGCGGCGCGCGGACGGGCTGTACGACCTCGTGTTGCCTGAGCGCTTCAACCTCGCCGAGTACTACCTCGACGAACCGGCGAGCGTGCACGGCGCGCAGCGGGTCGCGCTCGAAGTGGGTGAGGAGTCGCGCACGTACGCGGAACTGATCGAAGGCTCGCAGCGCATGGCCGCGCTGCTGCGGCGCCTGGGCGTGCGGCGCGAGGAGCGCGTGCTGATCACGCTGCCCGACGGCTTCGACTACGCCGACGCGTTCTTCGGCGTGCTGCGCGCCGGCGCGGTGTTCGCGATGGTCAATCCGCTCACGAAGCGCGAGGCCTTCGCCGAGTATCTCGAGTACACGAACTGCCGCGTCGCACTCGTGCACGCGGACACGCTGAGCGAGATCGGGCCGGCGTTCGACGAGAGCGAGAGCTGCGAACACCTCGTGGTCTTCGGCGGCGATCCGCGCACGCACGCACACGTCGACGCGTACGAAGCGCTCGCGAAAGAGGACGCGCTTGGCCATCTCGCGCGCACCGCGCACACGGCGCCCGACGACCTCGCGGGTTGGCTGTTCACGAGCGGCTCGACCGGCAGCCCGAAGGCCTGTGTGCACACGCACCGCCACTTCGCGTACGCGACCGAGACATACGCGCAGGACGTCGTGCAGTACGGCCCGAACGACGTGTGTCTGGGCGTGCCGAAGTTGTTCTTCGGCTACGCGACCGGCACGAACCTGATGTTCCCGCTGCGCTTCGGCGGGCGCGCGGCGCTGTTCGCGGAGCGCTCGACGCCCGAAACACTGCTCGACGGCATCGTGCGCCATCGTCCGACGGTGCTGACCGCCGTGCCGACGTCGATCAACGCGTTGCTGCGGCACGAACGCATCGGCGCGGCCGACCTGTCTTCCTTGCGCGTCGTGTTGTCGGCCGGTGAAGCGTTGCCGCAGAGCCTCGCGGAAGAGTGGCTGGCGCGCACGGGCACCGAGATCCTCGACGGCATCGGCTCGGCCGAGTTGTTCCACATCTACGTCACCAATCGCAGCGGCGACGTGCGGCCGGGCAGTCTCGGGCGCGTCGTCGACGGCTACGTCGCGCGTGTCGTCGACGACGACGGGCGCGAGGTGCCGCACGGCGAACCGGGGCGGCTGGCGGTGACGGGCGGCTCGACCGCGCTGTGTTACTGGGCCAACGAAGCGGCGAGCCGCGCGACGTTCGCGGGCGACGTGTGCACGTCGGCCGACGTCTTCCGCCGCGACGCGGAGGGCTATTTCTTCTACGAGGGGCGCAGCGACGACCTGCTCAAGGTCAGCGGCATCTTCGTCTCGCCGCTCGAGATCGAGAACTGCCTACTCGCTCACTCCGCGGTCGCCGAAGTGTGTGTCGTCGGTCGCGAGGACGACGGCGGACTCACGAAGGCGTGTGCGTTCGTCGTGCTCGCGAGCGGGTGCTGCGGCGACGCGGCGCTCGCGCAGGAACTCGCGTTGCACACGAAGAAGACGCTGACGCCGCACAAGTACCCGCGCTGGTTCGAGTGGGTGAACGAGCTGCCGAAGAACGACCGCGGCAAGGTCGATCGCAAGGCGCTGCGCGCGCGGGTGACGGCTGCGAACGCGAGCGCGGTCCGCGCGGCACGTGAGGTTCGCCCGTGAGCGACACCTCGAACATCGCGCGCCACCGCCTCGTCGACCTGACCTGGCCGGAGGCGCGCGCACTCTTCGCCAAGGATCCGATCGCGCTCCTGCCGACGGGCGCGACGGAGCCGCACGGCCCGCACCTGCCGCTCGACGTCGACGTGCTCATCTCCGCGGCGCAGGCCGAGGAAGCGGCGCGGCGCCTCGTCGCGCTCGGTGTGCCGGCGTTCGTGCTGCCGACGCTCGACTACGGCGTGACGTACTTCACCGACGGGTTCGAGGGGCGAGTGAGTCTGCGCCCGCTCACACTGTGGTCGATGATCGACGACATCGCGGCGTCGCTCGAAGAGCAGGGCGTGCGCCGCATCGTGATCGTGAACAGCCACTTCGAACCGCAGCAGGTGAAGACGTTGCGCGGCGTCGTGCTCGACCACGCGGTGCTGACGCACCAGAAGGCGCAGGTCGTGCTGGCCGATCCGCTGCGCCGCCGCCACGCGGCCGCGATCGGCGGCGAGTTCGCGACGGGGGAGTGCCACGCGGGTGACCACGAGACGTCGATCGTGCTCGCGGTCGACGCGACCCGCGTGCGCAGCGACGTCGCCGCCGCCCTGCCGCCGCGCACGATCGGCCTGGTGGCCGGCATCGAACGCGGCGCGCGCAGCTTCCAGGAACTCGGCGCGGACGCGGCCTACTGCGGCGCGCCGGCCGAAGCGACGGCGGCGAAGGGGCACGAGATCGTCGGTCGTCTGGCCGCGGTCGTCGTCGACACGGCGCGCGAGACCTGGCCGGAGCGCTTCGCCGCCGCGAGCGCGCGCTGAGCGCCGCGGAACACGACGAGAACACAGCCATGGCGAAGATCTTCGAGTGCCAACAGGACGTGCGCTTCGGCCACGTCGACCCCGCCGGGATCGCGTACTTCCCGAAGATCTACGACTTCATCCACGAGGCGTTCGAGGAGCTGTGGCAGCGGCACGTCGGCGTGCGCTACTACCACCTCCTGCAGGAGCGCCGCATCGGCTTCCCGCTGGTCCACGCGGACGTCGACTTCCGCCGGCCGCTGCGTTTCGGCGACCGGCCGCTGGTCCGCGTGACATGTTTCCGGCTGGGAAGAGCGTCGCTCGGACTGCGCTACATCTACCGTGTCGACGACGAAGTGTGCGTCGAGGCGCGCATGACCACGGCCTGCGTCAAGATGGAAGACCTGTCGACCATCCCCATCCCGGACGAGTACCGCGTGCGCTTCGCACAGATCCAGGAACCGACCACGGCCGGCGAAACCGCGCAACCCACACGCCGTTGAAGATCCAGCAGCTCTTCGCTCGGAAGGAGCCCGTCTTCTCCTTCGAGTTCTTCCCGCCCAAGACCGACGAGGCCGTCGAACAGTTGATGGCCACGGTCGCGGACCTCGGTTCGGCGCTGTCGCCGGGCTACGTGTCGGTGACGTACGGAGCGGGCGGCGGCACGCGGTCGCGCACGCTCGAGTGCGTGCGGCGCATCCGCGGCGAACTCGGGATCACGGCGATGGCGCACCTGACGTGCGTCGGGCACACCGCGGCCGAGCTGACCGAGATCGTGCGCGAACTGCAGGCGGCGGGTGTCGAGAACGTGCTCGCGCTGCGCGGCGATCCGCCCAAGGGCGAAGCGGCGTTCGTCGCGACGAAGGGCGGCTTCAGCAACGCGCACGAACTCGTGCGGCACCTGCGCGGCTCGTTCGACCTGTGCCTCGGCGCGGCCTGTTATCCGGAGAAGCACCCCGAGGCGCCGAGTTCGGACGTCGATCTGGCGCACCTCGTCAGCAAAGTGCGCGCGGGCGCGGACTTCCTCGTCACGCAGCTCTTCTTCGACAGCGCCGACTACTTCCGCTTCGTCGCGCGCGCGCGCGCGGCCGGCGTGACGGTGCCGATCGTGCCCGGCATCATGCCGATCACGAACGTCTCGCAGATCGAGCGCTTCACGACCATGTGCGGCGCGCGCATCCCCGAGGCCTTGAAGCGGCGCCTCGAGCCGCACCGCGAGGACGCGGCCGCCGTGATGGCGATCGGTCTCGAACACGCGACGCTCCAGTGCCGCGAGCTGCTCGCGGGCGGCGCGCCCGGACTGCACTTCTACACGCTGAACAAGAGCCTCGCGACGCGCTCCATCCTCGCGTCGATCAAGGCACTGCCGGCCGTGCGCTGAGATCTGCGCGACACGCGAACACCATGCCCACCACGAAGGACGTCGTCACGTTCCAGAGCCACCTCGTCGACCACGAACGCCGCCACCCCGAAGCGACGGGCGCGTTGTCGTGGATCCTCATGGCGGTGCAGACCTCGGCCAAGATGATCTCGGCCAAGATCCGCCGCGCGCGCCTCGAGAACGTGCTCGGCGCGCTCGAATCGTCGAACGTGCAGGGCGAGACGCAGCAGAAGCTCGACGTCATCGCCGACCGCATCATGCGCGTCAACATCGGCGAGAAGGAACCGGTCGCGATCCTCGGCTCGGAGGAGCAGGAGGACGTGCACGCGCTGCGCATGGAGGCCGGCGGCGAGCGCCGCTACAACGTGCTCTTCGACCCGCTCGACGGTTCGTCGAACCTCGACGTGTGCGGCGCGGTCGGCACGATCTTCTCCGTGCTGCGCCACGATCGGCGCGCGCTCGACCCGGTCAAGTCGGTGCTGCAGCCGGGCACGAAGCAGGTCGCGGCGGGCTACGTGCTGTACGGCTCTTCGACGGTGCTCGTCTACTCGGCCGGCGACGGCGTGCACGTCTTCGAACTCGATCCGCAGGTCGGTTCGTTCTTCCGCGTGACCGAGAACCTCGAGATCCCGAAGAGCGGCAAGATCTATTCGCTCAACGAGGGCAATCGCAAGAGCATGCCCAAGGGCTACCAGGACTACCTCGACTGGGCCCAGTCGAACGGCTACTCGTCGCGCTACATCGGAGCGATGGTCGCGGACGTGCACCGCACGCTCTTGAAGGGCGGCGTGTTCCTCTACCCGCCGACGACCAAGGACCCGAACGGCAAGCTGCGGCTCCTGTACGAGGTCAACCCGATGTCGATGCTGATCGAGCAGGCCGGCGGCAAGGCCATGAGCGGGCACGGCCGCGCCATGGACGTCGTGCCCACGAGCCTGCACCAGCGTGTGCCGATCGTGCTCGGAAGTCCGAGCGAGGTCGACCACGTGATGGACCACGTGCGCGGCGCTTGATCAGGACTTGACCGGGCGCGCTCTTCGGCGCGCCTTGATCGCGCGCTAACGTCTCGCACCGTGAATCACGATCCGCGCCTCCAGCGCATCCTGGACGAAGTCGTGGCGCTGCGAGCCGCCGTCCTGTCGGAAGCCGAGGTGTTCTTCGCGGCGTGGTCCGAGGCGATCACCAACGAGCGTTTCCGGCCGAGCGCCGAGAACCTCGCGCACTACCTGTGTCTGCGGCGGCGCGATCTGACCGCGCTGCAACAGGAGCTGTCGCCGTACGGACTGTCGTCGCTCGGTCGATCGGCGCGGCGCGTGCGCGCGAACCTCGACGCGCTGGTCGCGACGCTCGAACAATTGGCGGGTCGGCGATCGACGGTCACCCGCCCGACGCCCGAGGCGCACCGCGCCGGCGACGAGCGCGCGCGTTGGCGGACCGAGCGCATCTTCGGGGACGATCCGAAGGGGCCCTCGACGCGCATCATGGTCACGCTGGGTGAGGACCTCTCCGACGACGTCGCCAGTTGCGCCCAGCTGATCGAGTCCGGCGCCGACGTCGCCCGCATCAACGGCGCGCGCGGCGGATTCGACGTGTGGGTCGCCCAGACGCAGGCCTGGCGCGCGGCCGCCGAACGTCTCGGACGACGGGCTCCGGTCCAGATCGACATCGCCGGTCCGAAGTGTCGGACCGAGACCGTCGTGAGCGGCGGAGAGTTGCGGCTCGAGCGCGGCATGCGCCTCGCCTTGCTCGCGTCGAGCACCGTCGAACCGGGCGACGTGCACGCCGCCGCGACGATCACGTTCCCGCGCCTGCTGGCGCGACTCACGGTCGGCAACGAGGTCTTCTACGACGACGGTCGTCTGGGCGGAGCGGTCACGGAGTGCAGCCCCGAGCGCGTCGTCGTCGAGGTGCGCGGTGCGCGTCGCAAGGGCGTGCGCCTGCGCCCGACCAAGGGAGTGGCGCTCCCCGAACTCGAACTCGATCTGCCGGTGATCGGCGAGGCCGATGTCGCCGCGCTCGACTTCGCGGCCGAACACGCGGACATCGTCGCGCTGTCGTTCGTGCAACGGCCGCAGGACGTCGTGCTCCTCCAAACCGAACTCGAGCGGCGCCTCGCTGGCCGACCGCTGCCGCCGCTCGTCTTGAAGATCGAGACGCGCCTCGCCGTGCGCAACCTGCCGCGCCTCATCGTGCAGGCCGGCGCGCGCCAACCCGTCGCCGTGATGATCGCGCGCGGCGACCTGGCCATCGAAGTCGGCTTCGAACGGCTGGCCGAGGTCCAAGGCGAGATCCTCGAGCTGTGCCGCGCCGCGCAGGTGCCGGTCGTGTGGGCCACGCAGGTCCTCGAGAGCCTGGTCAAGGAAGGTTGGCCGAGCCGCGCCGAGGCCACCGACGCGAGCACGAGCCAGGGCGCCGAGTGTGTGATGCTCAACCGCGGCCCGCACCAGCTCGCCGCCGTGCGCCTGCTCGACGGCGTGCTCCGCCGCATGGACCGCCACCGCGGCGCGAGCGGCCCGCGCCTCGCCGCGCTGCACGCCTGGGACGGTCCGCAGGACCTCGTCTGATCCGGGACGGCGGGCAGCGCGGCGGCGGGCCGTGCTCAAGGAAGCGTGTCGGGCCTCCGATCCGTCCGAGACGATGTCTCCCGGATCCGTTGCAGCGATCGTCCTGATCGGGGAGGGCGAGCGCGAACTCGTTCCCCGTGTCGTCCAAGAGGTGCGCGCGCAGCGCGGCGCGACGGTCGAACTCGTGCTCGTCGACTGCACGATCGGCGGCGACCTCGCGGCGTCCGCCGGCGAGTGGGGCGCACGCGCCGTGCGCGGGTCGTGTGCGAGCCGCGGGGAGTCGTTCGCGCTCGGCCTCGCGGCGACGACGGCGCAGATCCTGCTGTGGTGGGAGCCGCGCGCCGCGTACGCCGACACTCGCGCGGCGCAGCAGGTGCGCGCGCTGCTCGTCGCTCCGCAGGCGCTCGTCTGCACGAGCGACGTCGCCGTCCTCGACGACGACGGTCGCTGCCTGCGACGCGACGTCGATCAATCGGCCGATGCGCCGCCGGGCGGTTGGCACGCGGGCGTCGCGCTGCGACGCGAACACCTCGCGGGCGTCGATCGCACGGCGTTCGCGCCGGCCGAACTCGCGCTGCTGCTCGCGGCGCGCGAACTGGGCCGCGTGGTGCACGTGCCGCACGTGCTCGCGCAACTGCCCGAGTCGTTCGCGAACGAACACGAGACCACCACGGAACACGACGCGCGGCTGCTGGCGTTCGCGCGCCGCAACCCGGTGGCGGAGCCGCTCGTCACGGTGCTGCTCGCGACGCACAACCGCTGCGGCACGCTGCTCGACTGCCTGGCCGGTTTCGCACGGCAACTCGTGCGGCCCGGCACGCTCGAGATCGTCGTCGTCGACGACGCGTCGAGCGACGCGACGCCGCTCGTCCTGCCGCACGTCCATCCGACGTGTGGCCTCGTCCAATTGCGCCAGGAGCGCGGCGCCGGCGCCGCCGCCGCACGCAACCGCGGGCTGCCGCACGCACGCGGCAAGTACGTGCTGTTCGTCAACGACGACACCATTCCGGAGCCCGACCTCGTCGCATCACACCTCGCGGCACTGCGCGATCTCGGCGCGGGTGCGATGGTGCTCGGCTCGTTCCAGCAGCCGGCGGAGATCCGCGCGAACGCGCTCAATCGCGTGCTCGACACCGGCACGCTCGTGTTCGGGTACGCGGACTTCACGCCCGGTCAGGAACTGCCCGGCGCGCACTTCTACACCTGCAACGCGACCGTCGAACTGGCAGCGGTGCGCGGCGTCGGCGGCTTCGACGAGCGCTACTCGCGCTGCGGCGCCGAGGACACCGATCTCGGGCTGCGACTCGCCGCGGCCGGTCAGCGGCTGTTCTTCCGGCCCGAGTGCCGCGCCGCACACCGTCACTTCCTCGCGTTCGAGGACTTCCAGCGCCGCCAGCGCACCTACGGCGCGGCTCACGTGACGCTCTATCGCGACCATCCCGAACTCGTGCGCGGGCAGCCGTGGGCCGACCGCCCGACGGCGGCGCTGCGCAAGAACAGCACGCAGACCGCACCGATCGTGCCGACCATCGAGAGCGGCGCGCGCAGCCTCGCAGCGCTCGACATCGCGGCGCTCGAAGGGCTCGGTGAGGAAGGACGTGGTGTCGCGGCCCTGCTCGCGAACACGCTCGAACTCGCGCTGCGCCGATTGCACAACGTGTATTGGAACGAAGGGCTCATCGCCGGTTTCGACGCGGCCGGACTCGACGGTTTCGCGGGCCTGCTCGCAGCGGCCGACTCCAACAACAACACCGAAGCGGTGAACTCCCATGCGTGACGTCCTCGTTCTCGGTTCGGGTCGCAGCGGCACGAGCATGGTCACCGGCGCACTCGCACGCGCCGGCTACCACCTCGGTGAGTCGTTGCACGTCGCACGCGCCGCCAATCCCAAGGGCTTCTTCGAAGCGGCCGAGGTCAACGACCTCAACGACGAGTTGCTGGCGAACATGCTGCCCGCGGACTCGCCGCTCGTCGCCGGACAGCGCTGGCTCGGTGTGCCGCGCGCCGACGCGCAGCCGACTCCGACGACCGGTCAGGCGCGCACGCTGCGCCGCCTCGTCGCGCGCCGGCCGTTCTGCTTCAAGGACCCGCGCTTCTCGTTCACGCTGCCGGCGTGGCGCGAGGCCGCTCCCGATGCGGGCCTCGTGTGTGTGTTCCGTCACCCGGCGGCGACCGCGGTGAGCATGGTCGAAGAGGTCGCGAGCGCGAAGTACCTCGCCGGCGTCGCGTTCGACACGGCCGACGCGCTGGCGCTGTGGACCGCGACGTACCGCGCGATCCTCGAGAAACACGCCGCGTCGGGTGACTGGCTGTTCCTGCACTACGACCAGGTGCTGGCGGGCGACGGACTCGCGCGCTTGGGAGCGTTCACGGGCGCCGCGGTCGACGCGAGTTTTCCGGACGGCAATCTGCGACGGGATCCACCGCAGCTCGACGTGCCGGCCGAAGCGCTCGCGTTGTACGCCGAACTGTGCGCGCGCGCCGGGCACGCCGATCGAGCCGAGAACGCCGCACGACGAACACACGTGGCCGTCGTCGTTCCGGTCGAGGATGGGCAACAGAGCGCCGCCGCGGCCGCCGTCGCGAGCGCACGCGCGCTGCGCGGTGCTCACGTCGAGGTCGTGGTGCTCGATCGCACGCGCGCAGGTTTCACGCTCGCAGGCGTCACCGTCGAACGCACGCGTTCACTGTCGTTCGGCGCGGATCTCGCGCAGCTTGCGGGTCGACTCACCGCACCGTTCGTCGCGCTCGAACTGCCTGGCTGCGGTTCGTTGCCGTCGCGCCTCGGTCACGCACTGGCGAAGCTCGAAGGCGGCGCGGACGTCGTCACCTGCGACTACGCGCTGACCGACGCACACGGCCAGTTCGTGCAGCGTTCGAGCCCGGCGGCGATGGGGGACACACCCGGGCCCTTCTTCGAGGGCGGTCTGGTCGCGCGGCGCTCGTTCTTCGAGACGCTCGACACACGTGTGTTCTCGCCGGCGCTGCTCGTGAGTTGGCGCCGCGCGGTCCACGGCAAACGTGCGACCCACGTGACGGAGCCGGGCTTCGCGCTCCCCGCGACGCACTACGCGGCCGCGTTCGAGCGCTCGCGCGCCGATGCGCGCCTCGCGACCAAGTTCGAAGGCCCCGCGACGAACGGCGCGCCGGAGCTGTCGGTCTCGATCTGCACGTACCAGCGCTGCGAGGTGCTCGCGGAATGCCTCGAAGCGTTCTGCCGCCAGGACGCGCCGCGCGGCAGCTTCGAACTCGTGGTCGTCGACGACGGTTCGACGGACGGCACACACGAGCTGCTCGCCGGCCTCGAATGGCCGGTGCCCGTGACGGTCGTGACTCGCGCGAACGGCGGACTCTCGGCGGCGCGCAACAGCGGCCTCGAAGTCGCGCGCGGTCGCTACGTGCTGTTCGTGAACGACGACACGATTCCGCACGCGGACTGCGTGTCGGAACACCTCGCCGCGCACCGCGCCGCGCGCCTCGTGGGCGAGCCGCAACTGGCGGTGCTCGGCACGTTCGAACAACCGCTGGAACGCTGCCCCACGGCGCTCGCTCGATCACTCGAACGTTCGAACGCCGTCTTCGACTATGCGAGCCTCGCGGCCGGCGAGCGCTACGACGCGTGGAAGTTCTGGACCTGCAACGTCAGCGTCGCGCTCGACCTCGTGCGCGCGGCCGGCGGCTTCGATCCGTCGTTCCGCCACTACGGTTGCGAGGACACGGATCTGGCGCGGCGACTCGAGAAGCTGGGCATGCGCGTGCTGTACCACCCGCGCGCGCGCGCCCAGCATCGCCACGACATGGACTTCGCGTATCTCGAGCGCCGCGGCGAGCTCGTCGCGCGCGCCTACGTGCGGCTCGTGCGCAAGCATCCCGAGCTGCTGGCGCGCTGGGGCAACGAGAACATGACGCGGACCGGTTTCGAGGCGGAGTTCGCACGCGAGCGCGCCGTCACGCAGCGCCGCCGAGCAGGTGTCGCGCAACTCGCGCGCCTCGATCACTCCACGCTCGCGCCGCTGTGCGAGGAGGCACGGGCGCTCTTCGAACTCGGCGTGGAACGCATCACCGAGCTCCTGCCGCACCTGAATCGACAGTGGTGGCGCGCGGGGTACGCCAAGGGCTTGGCCGAACACGGACTCGCAGGCTTCGACGAACTCGTCGCCGACGGCACCGAGCCCTGGCCGCTCGCGACGAACGTCGAGCGGCGCCTGCTGGCGCGGCCCGACTACCGTTCAGCGGCGGCGCTCGATCGTCTGACGGAGTTGCTGGAGCCGGTCGCACGCGACGGTTTCGCGGCGCTCGTGCTGCGCCGCGATCCGCTCACCGACCCGTCGCACACCGAAGTCGTCGCGGCGCTCGAAGAGGCCTTCGCGCGGCGTTTCGGTGCGGCGCTCGAATTCGACGTCGTGCTCGAGGACGGCGATCTGAGCCGCGCGCAGGAGCTGCGCTTCGGGCGTTCGTGCGACGCGTTCCTGTCCGACCTCGGCGAGCCCAGCGAGTTCGTCGCGACGGTTGCCGTCGAACACCTCGGATCGGCGGACGACGTCGCGAGTTGGCGGCGGCGTTTCGAAGGTTCACCGGGTGCGCGCAACCACGCCGCTCGCGCCGCCGATCGCTTCGAGCCCGAGTTGACGGTCGTCGTGCCGACCTGCGACCGGCCGCGTGAACTCGCGCAACTCGTCGCACGCCTCGCGGCGAACGACCTCGATCCGTTGCGCTTCGAGGTCCTGGTCGTCGACGACGGGTCGCTGACGCCGGTGCCCGCCGACCTCGGCGCCGCACATCCGCACGTCAGCCTCAGTGTGTTGCGCCAGGAGCGCAGCGGTCCCGCCGCCGCACGTAACCTCGCACTCGCGCGTGCACGCGGCAGAGTCGTGTTGTTCCTGAACGACGACGCCGTGCCGGCACACGATCTGCTCGCGCGCCACCTCGCGGCGCACGCGCAGAGCACGTTGCCACGCGCGCTGCTCGGGCGCTTCTCGCTGCTGCCGCAGCACCGTGTCGACTCGCTCGCCGAGCACGTCGAGACGACGACCACACTGTTCGCACAACCGCTCATGCAAGCGGGCGTGCACTACCACGGTCTGTCGCTGTGCACGGGCAACGTCTCGCTGCGGCGCGAGCACCTGCTCGCCGTCGGCGGCTTCGACGCCGCGTTCACACGGCCCGGCGGCGAGGACAGCGAACTCGGGTTCCGCCTGCAGCGCCAACTCGGCCTGCGCGTCGTGTACGAGCCCGCGCTCGAATGCGGCCACGACCACGTTCTGGACGTGCGAGCACTCGCGGCGCGCAAACGCGTCGTCGGCGCGAGCCTCCATCGTATGCAGACGAAACACGGCGATCTCGGCCTCGTGCCGGGCATGCGCTGGCCGATCGACGCCGCGCAGTGGGAGCGCATCGAACGCGAGGTCGACGCCGCGCGCGCCGAAGTCGAACTGCTCACGAGCGGCGTCGAACGTGTGTGTGCGTCCGAACGCGCCACGCGTTCGGGTGCGCGCGCACTCGGCAGCTTGTCCGCGCATCTCGCGCGCATCGAACGCGTCGAACTCTTCGCCGGTCTGGTCGAGGAGCAGCGCCGCGTTCGAGACGCGAGCTCGCGCGTTCAGCGCCGCATCGCTTCGGCCAGGCCGTAGTCCGTGTCGAGGCGCGT
Source organism: Planctomycetota bacterium (assembly GCA_044358925.1). Taxonomy (GTDB): domain Bacteria; phylum Planctomycetota; class UBA1135; order UBA1135; genus Rohdeia. The sequence continues at coordinate 17,570 of JBIKNC010000019.1, forward strand.
GAGTTCGCCTTCGTTCGCCATGGCGCGCAGCTCGCCGTCGATGCGCGCGAGCATGCGCCACGAGCGCTTGTTCACGGCGATGGCGTAGCGCTCGCGCGCGAGCGACTCGCGCAGGATGCGCAACTCCTCGGGCCGTTCGCGCAGGAGCGCGGCGGCGTTCGGCTCGTCCATGGCGAGTGCGTCGGTCGCCAGTCCGAGCAGCAATCCGACCGCCGACTGACCGTCCTTCGAACCGGCGAAGAGCACCTCGCGGCCGAGGCGCTCGATCACCGCGCGTTCGGACGTCGTGCCGACGCCGGCGTGCACGGTGCCGTGCGCGAGGTCGGCGATCGTCTGCGGTTCACCTGCGCCGCGCCGCACGAGCACGGCGATCGTCGTTTCGTAGTACGGCCGCGAGAAGAACACACGTTCGGAGCGCTCGGGCGTGATGCCGACCGTCGCGACGACGGCGTCGACGCGCGCGGCTTCGACCGCAGGCAGCAGTTCCTCGAACGGCAACTGCACCCACTCGAGTTCGAGGCCGAGGCGCCGCGCCAGGAGCTGTGTCATCTCGACGTCGCGGCCGACCGGGCGACCGCTCTCGTCGAAGCCGGCGAACGGCGGGTTGTCGAAGTCGCACGCGACGCGCCACGTACCCGTCGGAGAGGCGGCCTCTGCGGGGGTCGGTTCCGGAGAGTCGGAGCCGCCGTCCGTTCGACACGCGGCGAGGAGGACGACGACGAGCGCGACGAACGGGCGCACGAAGCGGCGCCGCGCGACGTCGGCGGGGGAGATGCGAACCGTGGAGGCCATGGCCCCCGCAGGCTACCACTGCCCGCGAGCGCGTCCTGCCGGGGGCTGCCCGGCGATCTCGAACCAGACCTCGGCGCCGCCGCCTTCGAGGTTGGTCGCGCCGAGGCGACCGCCGTGTGCGACGGCGATGCGCTCGACGACCAGCAGCCCGAGGCCGGACGTGCCGACGCCCGTGCCGATGACACGCGCCGCGCGCAGGTCGACGGGGCCCGGCGCTCCGCCGAAACCGCTGCCGTCGTCGCGCACGCGAAAACGCAGCGCTCCCGCGTGGAGTTCGAGTGCGACCGACACCCGCGAACGTGCGTGCCGCACCGCGTTGCGCAGCAGGTTCTCACAGGCGCGCACGAGCCGCGCGCCGTCGCCGCGCCACTCGGTCGTCTGCGGCGCGCCGCCCTCGAAGTCGAGCGCGGTGCCTGCGGCCGATGCGATGGGGCGCACCGACCGCAGCGCCTGTTGCACCACCTCGCGCGGCAGGAGCGGCTCGACGTTCAGCGACGCGCCGCCCTCGAGTCGCGCGGCCTCGAGCAGGTCCTCCGCGAGCGTGCTGACGCGTTCGGCGTCGTGGCGCGCGAGTCGCACGGCCTCGTCGAGCGCCGCGTCCGCACCGACCGGATCGGCCGCGTGCACACGTTCGAGGCAGACCTGCAGCGACGTCAGCGGCGTGCGCAGGTCGTGACTGACCTGCGCGACCCATTCGCGGCGCGCGGCGTCGCGACGCTCGAGGCCGCGCACGAGTTCGAGGTTGCGCGTGCGCATGTCCTCGAGCGCGCGCGCGAGTTCGGCCACCTCGTCGCTGCCGCGGGTGTCGAACGGGCCCGGCAGACCTTCCGCGTCGACGAGTCGCGACGCCGCCGCCATGCCGAGCAGGCGGCGTGTCACGAGCAGCGAGGCGAGCCCTCCGAGCACGAGTGCACACAGGATCGGGACGCTGACGTCCACGAATTGGCGCACACGATCGAAGCGCGCTTCGCGCGATAGTCCGCGTGCCGCACCCGACGCGTCGAGCGCGACGAGCGGATCGGAGCTCGCGAGTTCGAGGAGCGGCGGCTCCGGCTTGCCGGCCTCCCGTTCGGCGGCCGCTTCCTTCGTGAAGTAGAGATTCACGCTGCCGAGCACGCCGACACGCTGTTCGGCGCCCCCGATCGGCGTCAGGTTGCCCCAGGCATGTCCCGCGTGTTGGCCGTCGACGTTCACGCGGAACCAGGTCGACGTCGTCAACACGTCGAGCGGCACGTCCGCGAGGGCGCGCGAGCGAAACAGGAGGTTCCCGTTTCGATCGAGGACGTAGAAGGCCGAGTCGTTCTCCAGGAAACGCGCTTCGAGTTTGGCGAGTTCCGCGAGCGCACCGGGATCGTTCGTGAGGCTCGGTCCGAGCTCGACGATCGCGGCCAAGTCGCGCGCGACCACCAGCTCCTCCGGGTACGAGGACATCGAGACCTTCAGCCAGTCGTACCCGAGATGTTTCAGGTGCGGCGCGATCGAATTGAAGAGCAGGATCGTCGCGGCCGCGACCAGCGCGATGCGCAGGCCGAGGACACCCAGCAGCGGAACTCGGATGGCGCGTTTCGTGGTCACGGGACCGCGCCGGCGCGCGGGTCCTCGAGACGATAGCCGACGCCCCACACGGTCTGGATGAAACGCGGGTCGGCGGGGTCGTCTTCGATCTTCGCTCGCAACCGGCGCACGTGGATGTCGACGGTGCGTGTGCCGGCGGCGCCGCCCTGCAGGCCCCAGACCTTCACGAGGATCTGGTCGCGCGACCAGACGCGCGCCGGGTGGCGCAGCAGGAAGAAGAGCAGGTCGAACTCGAGCGGCGTGAGTTCGAATTCGCGCTCGTTGCGGCCCGCGCGCCGCGCCTCGGCGTCGGCCCACAGGTCGGCGATGCGCGCTTCCTTGCGCACGACTTCGCCGCGCGAACGGCGCAGAACACTGCGCAGCCGCGCGAGCAACACGTCCATGTCGAAGGGCTTCGCGACGTAGTCGTCCGCGCCCGAGTCGAGGCCGGCGATGCGGTGTTCGTTCTGGTCGCGGGCGGTCGCGACGATGACGGGTGTGTCGTCACCGGCGGCGCGCATCTCGCGGCACAGGTCGAGGCCGTCGCCGTCGGGCAGGCCGAGGTCGAGGAGCACGAGCGACCAACCCAGCCGCAGGCGCTCGCGCGCTTCGGCCAGCGTGCCCGCCAGGCCGACGCGGTAACCGCTCGCGACCAAGGCGTGGCGAAGTTCGTCGCGAATGCGGTCGTCGTCCTCGACGAGGAGGATGCGTGTGGCACTCGTCATGGGGGGCGTGGACGGGACCGGTCGAGGGGAGGAGGGGGGCGAGCGGTCGAGGGGCACTGTCCCGCAGGGGCGGCTCGGTTACGGTTCTTCCGTCCGGGGAACACCTTGGATACGGCATCGAAACACGCGCGCTGCCGTCCCTCGACCGACCCTGGTCGGTTGGAGTCGAGCGCCAACCGGCGCGACGGAACTCTTCTGGGCTCGCACACGCCTCTCATCACCATGACGAACTTCCATCTTCCTCTCCCGTTCGCGCTGCCGCTCGCTCTGTCGATCGGCGGCGCCTTCGCCTTCGTCACGCAGGACGGAGCACCGCCGCCGCCCGCCACCCAAGAGGTTGTGGCTCCGGCGGCCACACTCGCGGAAGCCATCGAGCGCTTCGCCGCCGCTGCGAAGGATGCGTCCGCGAACAAGGACCGCACGTTCCGTGCGCGCGCGGCCGAGTTGTTCGATGGATTGGTCGCGAACATCGACGTGACGCGTTTCACGCTCGCGGACCTCGACACGTTGCGCGCGGCAGGTGTCCCGTTCGAAGCGACGGTGGCTGGCCGCCGGCTCGACGACGCGCTCGCGGCGCGTGTGAGCGACGCGGGCCAGGCCGGCCTCGATGCCGGACTGATGCGCCTGCGCCTCATGCCGCAGGGCATGGCGTGGAGTGAAGAACCGGCCGACATCGAGGCGCGCAGCGCGCGCGTGCTCGCTGCCTTGAAACACGCGCACCTTCCGAAGGCGCTCGCCGAGGGACGTGCGACGGCGGTCTTCGGTTCCGTCGCGCTGCTGGGTGCGGATGGACTGCGCGCCGAACACGCGCGCGTCGTGCGCCTGCTCGGGATGGTGCCCGACACGATCGCCGACGCTTCGTTGCGCGACGTGTACGGTTACTTCAGCGCGGCGCCCGAGCACCTCGCCGCCGAGCAGTTCGCGGCGCAGGAAGCCCAGCGCGCCCGTTTCAGCGCGCTGATCGCCGCCCGCGCGAACGTGGCGGGGCTCGACGAAAAACAGAAGCAGTCGTTCACGCGCATGCAGCGCGCGCTCGACGGCGACTACTGCAAGCGACCGCTCGTCGGCGGTCCGGCACCGGCGCTCGAGTTCACGTTCGCGCACCACGCGAAGGAAGAGGGTTTCAAGGTCGCGTCGCTCGAAGAGCTGCGCGGCAACGTCGTCGTGATCGACTTCTGGGCCACGTGGTGCGGCCCGTGCATCGCGAGCTTCCCGAACGTGCGCGAACTCGTGTCGCACTACGAGGGTTACGACGTGGTGGTGCTCGGCGTCACCAGCCTGCAGGGCGCGCACTACGGCGCGGCGGGCAAGATCGACACGACGGGCGATCCGGCCAAGGAGTACGAACTCATGAAGGAGTTCGTGCTGGAGAAGGAGATGACCTGGCCGGTGGCTTTCTCCACCTCGGACGTGTTCGACCCGAACTACGGCGTGAACGGCATCCCGCACGTCGTGATCATCGACCCGGCCGGGAACATCCGTGAACGCGGGCTGCACCCGGCGGGCGACGCGGACAAGGAGCACGCGACGATCGATGCGCTGCTGGCCGAGTTCGGTCTCGATGCGCCGCCGAGCAAGGCGAGCGAAGCGCAGGGCGGTTGACGAGGCGGAGGGCGTGCGGCGATCGGATACGCTCGCCGCACAGTCCATGATCGACAGGGCGTTCGAAGAAGTGCAGCTCGACGGGGAGCCGGCGGTCGCGACGATCGCGCGGCTCCCCAGGTTTTTCGCGGCGGCCGTTCTGTTTGCGCTCGCAGGCTGTGGTGAGCCGAAGGCGGTGCAGGATCCCGCCGCGGCCGTCGCACCGAGCGCGCCGCCGAAGGTGACCGGCGTGCTGCTGGTCGTGTGCGACACGCTGCGCGCCGACCACCTCGACCCGTACGGCGGCGACGTCGGTACGCCGAACACGACGCGCCTCGCGGCGCTCGGCACGCGCTACGAGTCGCACCGCACACAGGGTTCGTGGACGCTGCCCTCGATGCTCTCGCTGATGAGCGGGCGCTGGGTCACGAAGGACAGCGAAGGACTGCCGGTGCGGCAACCGACGCTGGCCGAGTTGCTCTCCGAGTCGGGCTTCGCGACGGCCGCGTTCGTCGCGAACGCCGTGTGCAGTCCCGAGCGCGGCTTCGCGCGCGGCTTCGACAGCTATCAAGCCTTCGCAGCGGAGGCGCCGGCGAGCGATCTCGCGCAGGCGTTCACGCACTGGCGCGCGGCGAGCAGCTCTCCCGACACGCCGTGGTTCGCGTGGGTGCACATGATGGATCCGCACGCGCCGTACGCACCGGCGAAGCGCCACCTCCAAGAGCAGCCGCCCGCTCCGCGCCCGGCACAGCTCGAGGTCTGGCGCTCCGTGATGCGGCGCCTCGACGAGCACCAGAGTGAAGTGCTCGGCAAGAAGTTCGACGCGAGCGTCGCGGTGATCGTGGACGAACGCGCGCGCTACCGCGGCGAAGTGCGTGCGTTCGACGAGGGCCTGGGAGTGCTGCTCGACGCACTCGAAGCGCGCGGTGAACTCGACAGCACGCTCATCGTGTTGGCATCGGACCACGGTGAAATGCTGTGGGAGCGACCGCTCTATCCCGGCGAACTCGACGCGATCGTCGCGTCCGATCGGCGCGAGACGGCGCGCGTCCAAGGACTGTTCGCCACCGGACACAACGGCAGTTGGTTCCATCCGCAGGTCTGGCAGACACCGCTGATCGTCGCGGGGCCGGGCGTGCCGCGCGGCGCGGTCGGTCGCGGACTCAGCGCGAACGTCGACATCCTGCCGACCGTCCTCGCTGCGACGAACGTCGACACACCGATCGACATCGAGGGCCGTTCGTTGCTCGGCGTGCTCGACGTGACGCGCGAGTACGTCTTCGCCAAAGGGCAGGAGGCGCAAGCGGCAGCCGACGGCCTCGGCAACTATTGGGTCGATCTGCCGCGCGCGAAGTCGGCCGTCGTCGACGAACGTCGGCGCAGCGGTCTGTTGTTCACGTATGCGCCGCGCGAACCCGCCGCGTCCGGTGTGGAGGAGTCGACGCCCGCGATCGCACGGCGCTTGCATGGCGCGATCGATGCGTGGCGCGCCGCCGCGACGTTCGAGCCGAACGACGACGTCGACCCGCGCGCGCGGCAGGCCTTGATCGACCTCGGCTATCTCGAGTTCGACGCCGGCGAAGAAGACCCGGACGCGAGCGACGGCGAGGAGTGAACGCGCGGTGGAGGGACGTCCGCCGCGCTCCTCGCTCTCACTGAAGGATCGGCAGCTCCGCGTGCTCGCGGATGGCCAGGCGCTGGGCCAGCTTGCCCGCGATGGCCGTGAAGGCGCGCGCCTCGGCCGAGTCGGGGTGGCTCTCCGTGACCGGGTCGCCGGCGTCGCCGCCCACGCGCACGTTCGGGTTGAGCGGCACCTTGCCGAGCACCGGGAAGCCGTGTTTCCTCGCGAGCGCGTCGGCGCCGCCGCGCCCGAACAGGTCGATCGCCAGTTCGAAGCGCCCGTCCGCGTCGACCGGGCAGGTGTGGATGCCGAGGCCGCTGTCGATCTTCACGGTCGTGTCGTTCGCGGCGACGCCGCTGCGCTCGACGCGCCCGCGCACGACGAAGGTCGACATGTTCTCGATGATGCCGAGGATCGGCACGTTGACCTGTTTGAACATGCCGATCGCCTTCGTCACGTCGAAGGTCGAGACGGCTTGCGGCGTCGTGACGAGCACCGCGCCCGACAGCGGCACGATCTGCGCGAGCGAGAGCTGCGCGTCGCCCGTGCCCGGCGGCATGTCGACCAGCAGATAGTCGAGGTCGCCCCAGAACACGTCGGCGAGGAACTGCTCGATGAGCTTGTGCACCATCGGGCCGCGCCACACGACCGGCTTGTCGTCGGCCAGGAGGTAGCCGATCGACATGGTCTTCACACCGTGCCGTTCCTTCGGGATGAGCTTGCGGTGGATGGTCGTCTCTGGCTCGCCGTGCAGACCCATCATCATCGGGATGTCGGGGCCGTAGACGTCGCAGTCCATGATCCCGACGCGCGCGCCGGTGCGTGCGAGTGCGACCGCGAGGTTGACGGTCGCGGTGCTCTTGCCGACGCCGCCTTTGCCGGAGCTGACCGCCACGATGTGGCGCACGCTCGGCGCGATCTGACGCGGCGCCTGATTGCCGCGCACGACGGCCGTCATCTCGACGTCGACCGACGTGACGCCCGGGATGGCCGCGATCAGCCCGCGCGCCTGTTCGCGCAGTTGGTCCTTCACCGGACAGGCGGGCGTCGTGAGGTTGATCGTGACTTTGACGGTGCCGTCGCAGACGGCGTTCTGCGTCACGAAGCCGAGCGAGACGATGTCGCGGCCGAGGTCGGGATCGATGACGCCGCGCAGGGCGTCGAGGACGTGGTCTTTCGTGACGGTCATGGAGAGAGCGGCTGCGATGCGGCGTTGCGGGGCGACGAAGGTAGGGGAGTGTCGGGGCGGAGTCGAGGCGAGGGCGGTCGCCTTCCGTGGCTCGCATCCACAACCGCCCGACATTCGTGCGCGGCCGCGCGGCGGGTACTCGGTGCTCGCTCGCGGCCGCTCGGTGGGTACTCGACGGTCGCTCGCGAACGTGAGCGGCTAACCTGTGCCTCCCAATGTCCGCAACCGCTGCCGCACGCGCCGTCTGCCTCGTGTCCGGCGGCATGGATTCGGCGGTCGTGCTCGCACAGGCGCGGCGGCAGGGCTTCGAGGTCTTCGCGCTGTCCTTCGACTACGGGCAGCGGCACCGCGTGGAACTGGCGGCGGCCGAGCGTGTCGCTCGCGCCGGCGGAGCGCGCGACCACCGCACGGTGCGGGTCGACCTCGCGGCGCTGGGCGGCAGTTCGCTCACGGCCGACCTCACGTCCGACACGGCCGTGCCCAAGGACCGCACGGACGCACAGATCGGGCGCGGCGTGCCGAACACGTACGTGCCCGCGCGCAACACGGTCTTCCTCGCGGTCGCACTGGGCTGGGCCGAGATCCTCGGCGCGCGCGACCTGTTCGTCGGAGTGAACGCGGTCGACTACTCGGGCTACCCGGACTGTCGACCGGAGTTCCTGGCGGCGTTCGAGGCGCTGGCGCGCACCGCGACGGCGGCGGGTGCGGACGGCGGCGCGCGCTTCACGGTGCACGCGCCGCTCATGCAGCTCGGCAAGGACGGCATCGTGCGCCTCGGGCGCGAGCTGGGCGTCGACTTCGCGCTCACACACACGTGTTACGACCCGCGCTTGCGCGAGCGCAGCGGCGAACCGCCGCAGGTCGTGTCGTGCGGACGCTGCGACGCGTGTCAGTTGCGCCTCGCCGGTTTCGCCGCGGCACACGAGAGCGACCCGCTGCCGTACGAACGGCCGGGTGAAGCGCTGCACGGAACAGGGGGACTCGCGGCGCGCGGCGGCGACGTGGCGGGCGCGCTGGCCGAGTTGATCGACGTCGCGCGTGTGTTGCGCGCACCGGGCGGTTGTGTGTGGGACCGCGCGCAGAGCGTGAAGACGCTCGCCGCGGCGCTCGTGGAGGAAGCGTTCGAGGTGCAGGACGCACTCGACGTCGCGTTCGCGACCGGCGACGTGCGCGCTGCGACCGAAGAACTCGGCGACGTGTTGTTCGCGACCGTGCTCGTGTGTCAGGTCGGCGCGGAGGAAGGGCGCTTCGACCTCGAACGTGCGGCGCGCGCCGCACACGAGAAGATCGTGCGTCGACATCCGCACGTGTTCGAGCGCGTGAACGGGATCGACGCCGACGCGGCGCTCGCGCAGTGGGAGCGCATCAAGGCCGCCGAACGCGCGGCGCGCGGCGAGAGCGACACGAGTGCGCTCGCCGGTGTGCCGAAGGGGCTGCCGGCCTTGCAACGCGCGGCGCGCTTGGGTACGAAGGCGATGGCGCGCGGCTTCCGCTGGCCGGATGCACGCGGTGCGCTGGCGAAGGTGCAGGAAGAGGCGCGCGAACTCGCGGCCGCGTTCGAGGCGGACGATCGCGTCGAACTCGAGCGCGAACTCGGCGACGTGTTGCTCGCGACCGCGCAGCTCGCGAACTACTGCGGCTTCGACGCGGAAGCCGCGGCGCGCGGAGCATCGGCGCGTTTCGAACAGCGCTTCAGGGCGATGGAACGGGAACTCGGCGACTCGGCGCAGGGCGCGACGCTCGATCAGTGGATGGCAGCCTGGCGCCGAGCGAAGGAGACCGCGCGGTGAAACGCTTCGAAACGAACACTTCCGAGAGCGGCGGAGTCATGGACGCGAACGCAGACGCACCGTCGCGCGGTGTCTGGCGCGTCTTCGCGCTCCTGTCGGTGCCGTTCGTCCTGTTCACGATCGGTGTCGTGTACCTGGTCGAGTTCAGCGACCTCGGTCTGTCGCTGCGCGACGTCGCCGCCGACGAGCAGGCCACGGCGGTGCGCTACGCGATCGAACGCACGCCGCCCGCGGAGGTTCCGCACCTGCTGGCCGCCGCGGCGCGCGCGCCTTCGGAATGGGACCGACGCGCGAACGAAGCGGTCGTGAGTCTGCTCGAGCGCTCGCTGTGGCCGCCGCCGCACGAAGCGGCCGGCAAGGACGTCGACAACGCGGCGCTGCTCGCCACGCCTCCGGCGGACTGGAGCCCCGAGCAGGCCGCCAGCGTCCTCGAACTGTTGCAGCGCTTTCGATCCTTCCACACTGCCCGTCGACCCGCCGTACCCGCCGCCCCGCGATGAACGCACGCTCGCCCGCCGCACACGAACCGCTCCTGTCCGTTCGCGGCCTGTTCAAGTTCCTGGGACCGAAGGGGCGCGAGAGCGCGATCCTGCAGGACGTCACGTTCGACCTCGAGAAGGGGCGCTTCCTGTGTGTGATGGGGCCGTCGGGTTCGGGCAAGTCGACGCTGCTGCACCTCGTGGCGGGACTCGACGCGCCGACGACCGGTGAGGTGCGTCTCGCGGGTTCGGTGCTCGGCGAGTTGACGGAAGCGCAGCGCACGCGGTTGCGCCGCGACTCGGTCGGCTTCGTGTTCCAGTTCTTCAATCTCCTGCCCAACCTCACGGTCGCGGAGAACGTCGGCCTGCCGCTCGCGATCCGCGGCGACGCGCCCGATGCGAAGCGCGTCGAGTCGGTGCTCACGCGTTTCGGACTCGGCGAGAAGCTCTCCGCACTGCCGCACCAACTCTCCGGCGGTCAGATGCAGCGCGTCTCGATCGCGCGCGCGATCGCCGGCGGCCAGCCGTTGCTCTTGTGCGACGAACCGACCGGCAACTTGAGCCAACAGTCGGGCCTCGAAGTCATGCAACTCCTGCGCGAACTCGTCGACCGCGAGGGCGCGACGGTGCTTCTCGTCACGCACAACCCGCGCGACGCGGCGATGGCCGACCGTGTGTTGTTCCTCGTAGACGGCCGTCTCGACGCGCAGCACGGCCTCGAGCGTCCCGCTCTGTCCGTCGAACGCGTCCACGAGCGGCTCGCCGCGCTCCACATCTGATCGGGAGCACGGCCATGCGACTCGAATTCCTCTTCGCGCGCACTTCGTTCCTGCGCAAGCCGGCGCGTGTGCTGTTCAGCGTGCTGGGCGTCGCGATGGGCATCGCGGCCGTCGTGTCGATCTTCACGGTCGACCACAACACGCTGCTGCACCTGCAGCCGGAACTCGCGAGTGAAGGCGACTTCTCCGCGGACGTCGTCGTGCGGCCGGCGGATGGCGAAGGGGATCCGACGGCGCTGTTGCTCGAGCAGGACGGCATCCTCGAAGCGACGCGTGTGATGCGCGCGGAGGTCGTGCTCGAAGCGGGCGGCGTCGAGTTGCCGGCGCGCCTCGTGGCGCTCGATCTCGGACCGGCACAGCGCATGGGCGTGCTGCGGCTGGAGAGCGGCTCGCTCGGCGGCGGTGCCGGAGCGAGTTCCGCGGGCCTGTTGTTGGGCGAGATCGCCGCCGAGCGCCTCGGCCTCGCGCCCGGCGGCGAAGTCGCCGTGCGCGTCGCGGGTCGCCGACCCGCGCCGGTGTGCATCGACGGCGTGTTCGTCGAGGCTCCGGGCGGCGCGCCGCCGGAGCACGTCGTGCGCCTCGCGGTCGACGGCATCGTCGCGAACGAACGCATCGGCCGCACGGCGGGCGGCGCGGTCGTGGTCGTCGATCAGGAACTCGCGCAGCGGCTCTTCGCGGGCCACTTGACGCCGCTCGAATTGTGGGCGGCGCGCTCCGACGAAGTCGACATCGAACGCCTGCAGCGCGGTCTCACGCAGCAGGGCCTGTCGTTCGACATGCGCGCGGGTGCGGTGGTGGGGCAGGAGGCGGACGAGCGCGCGTTCCGCAACGGCGTGCGCCTGTCGGGCCTCATGACTCTCGCGCTGGGCCTGTACGTCATCTTCCACACGCTGTCGATGTCGCTCACGGAGCGACTGCGCGACGTCGGTGTACTGCACGCACTCGGCGCGAGCCGCGCGCAGATCGCACGCAGCTTCTTCACCGAAGCGCTCCTGATCGCACTCGCCGCCGGCGTCGTCGGTGTGCTCGGCGGACTCGGGCTCGCGTACGCGATGCTGTGGCGCGGCATCACGTCGCTCGGCCTGTCGAAGTCCGTGCGCGGCCACTTCGACGTGCCGTGGCAGGAAGTGCTCGTGCTCGGCTCGGTCGGCGTCGGCATCGCGCTGATCGGTTCGGTGTACCCGCTCGTGAAGGCGGGCAGTACGGACGCGGTGCTCGCGCTACGGGGCGAGGCCTCGCGCGACGAGAAGAGCGAACGGCGCTTCCATCTGTTCGCGGCGCTCCTCCTGGCGGCCGTGTTGCCGGTCGCGTTCCTGTCGGTCGTCGGCCTGGTCGGTGAAGGCAGCCGCGAGCTGTTGCGCGTCGTCTTCCTCGGTACCGCGGTGATGCTGCTGCTCGTCGCGACGCCGCTGCTCCTGCCGGGTGTGGTGTCGTTCGCCGCGACGCTCGTCGCACGATCGGCGAAGCGCATGCTGCCGTTCGTCGGTCTCATGGCCGCGCGATCGATGACGAGCGGGCGCACGCGCGTCGCCGCGTGTGTCAGCGCCTTGACGCTGGTGTCGGCCGCCTTCGTCGGCCTGCGCGGCATCACCGGCAGCCTGGCCGCCGAGACCACGCGTTGGGCTGGCGAGGGTCTGTCGGGCAAGGTGTTCGTGTCGGCGCTGCCGGACTTGGCCGTAGCGGACATCGAACGTGCGCTCGCCGATCCGAACGTGCTCGGCTTCGAGGTCGGCGACCACCGCGTCGACGTCGGCTTCCGCGTGCTCGGGTTGACGGAGGCCGCGGCGCGCTACGGCCCGCTCGCCAACGATGCACGTCTGCGCGAGGAGTTCTTCGCCGGTCGCGCCGCGATCGTCAGCGATCGCCTCGCGGTGCAGCAGGGACTGCTCGTCGACGGCGCGCTCGCTCCCGACGCGAGCATCGTGCTCGCGCGCCCCGGCGGCCCGCCGGTGCCGTACGCGGTGCTCGCCGTGCACGAGGGCTACGGCTACTTCCGCGATCCGCACGAGCGCGCCTACGCGGTGATCGCGTCGAGCCGCCTCGCTCACGACTACTGCATCGACACGACGACGGCGCGCACGTTGGCGGTCAAGTTGGTCGAGGGCGCGGAGCCGCTGCTCGTCGAGGCGCTGCTCGCGCCGCTCCTGCCCGCCGGTACCGAGCCACAGCTCCAACTGGCGGGCGAGATCCGCTACACGGAGGAGATGGACGTCGGCCGCGACTTCCTCGTGTTCGACGTCATCCTGCTGCTCGCGGCCGCGCTGGCGGGACTCGGCCTGCTCAACGCCCAACTGCTGGCCCTGTCCGAACGCGTCAAGGAACTGGGTGTGCTGCGCGCCCTCGGCGCCTCCCACGGTCAGATCGCCGGAGCGGTGCTGCTCGAGTCCGCCGCCGTCGGCCTGGTCGGAGGTGTGTGCGGCCTGGCGCTCGGTCTCGCCGTCACGCCGACGGTCGTGCGCACCTTGCGCGTGCTCTCGGGCCTCGACCTGCCCGCGCCGCCGTTCCAGACGGTGCTCGCGTTCGTGCCGCTGCTCGCACTTCTGCTCGCACTCGCCGCCGCGCTCTTTCCGATCTGGCGCCTCACGCGTGTGCGACCGGCGGAAGCCGTGCGCACGGCGTGACACGCGGCCGCGGACGAGCGGCGCTCGAAGCCGCACCGACCGACGCGTGTGTGCGACTTTCTGCGGCCACCCGTTTGACCCTCCCTTGGAGCGCCGCTACTGTTCCGCGTCCTCGGTGGGGGCGTAGCTCAATTGGTTAGAGTGCCGGCCTGTCACGCCGGAGGTTGCGGGTTCAAGTCCCGTCGCCCTCGCCACTGATCCAAAGAAGAAGGGCCCTGCGGCGCGATGCGCCGCGAGGGCCCTTCTTCTTTGGATCAGTGGGTGCTGTTGGCTCGTCGCGGCCGCGGCTGACGCCGCGGGCCTTGCCTCGCTGTGCGGCTCCGCCGCACCGTGGATTGGACCGGGCAAGGGCGGTCGAGGAGGGCAAGGGCGTCGTGGGGCTGCAGGGCGGGTTGGATGGCAACGGGCAACGGGCGACGGGTTGGGGAGCTTGGGGAGCGTCGGGAGAGGGAGGCGCGAGTCGAGTGCGGGGTGCGTCGAGCGGAGCGGGTGCGCGGCGGAGCCGCGGCACCTCGATGGACGAGGGGGAGAAGGGGGGCGCGGGTCGAGAGCGGGAGCGCGGGTAGAGAGCGCGCGGCACCCGATGGAGGAGGAGGGGGGCGCCGACGACGGAGTCGTGCGGGCACGGGCGCGCACCGTCGCCGACGACGAGATTCGCTCCAGAGGGGAGGGAGCGGGCCTGGCGTGGGAGGCGTCTACTTGGACTTGCGCTTGCGCGCGTGCGCGCGCGGCTCGATCGCGCCGCTGTTCCATTCGCTCTCGAAGTGTGCGATCGCGTCGACGATGGCTTCGCCGAACGCGTCGCGTTGCCAGTCGAGCAAGCCGGCGGTTCCGGCGAGGTCGGCGAGGCGCGTCGGGGCGCGCGCGGCGAGGTCGAGGAGGGTCATGCGGTTGAGGACCAGGCTCGCGTCGTAGCCCTCGCGATCCGAGAGCTTCTTGCGCAGCGTCTTCAACCGGTCGTGGAGTTCGTGGCCGCGGTCGTCGAGGCGGTCGGTGCCGTCCTTCGACGGCAGGCGGGGTACACGTTCGAGGGGGCCGAGCTCGCGCCCGCGGCGGACCGCGGCCAGCAGTGCGGGCCCGATGCGACCGACGTGTTTGCGGCTCACTTCGGGCACGTTCACGAGTTCGTGTTCGTCCTTCGGCCGGCGGCGCGCGATCTCGACCAACGCGCCGTGCGAGATGACCTTGAACGGCGGCACGTTGCGTTCGCGTGCGAGTTCGTCGCGCAGGACGAACAGCTCGCGCAGCACTTGGAGGCGCGCGAGGTCGAGTGTGCGCGCGCCTTTCAGGCGCATGCACTCGTCGGCATCGAACGAACGCTGCGGCGGTTCGAGCGCTTCGAGCCGGCGGCACTCGCCGTCGACGATGACGCGTCGGCCGGCGGCGGCGAGCTTCTCCTCGAGTTCGGTCGCGAGTCGCAGCAGATAGTGCGTGTCGAGTCGCGCGTAGTCGAGTTGCTGCGGCGTGAGCGGCCGCTTGCTCCAGTCGGACAACTGCTGCGTCTTGTCGAGTTTCACGCCGAAGTGCTCACCGAGCACCGCCGCGAGCCCGACTGTTTCGTAGCCGAGCGCCGCCGCCGCGACGCGTGTGTCGAACAGAGACGCGAACGAGAAGCCGTACTCGCGCCGCATCAGCAGCACGTCGTACTCGCCGTCGTGGAAGATCTTCGTGCGCCGCGGATCGGCGAGCAGGCGTCCGAACGGTGCGAAGTCGAGCTTCGCCAGCGGATCGACGACGAAGTCGCCGTGCGACGACGAGATCTGCACGAGGCACACACGCTCGCGGTAGCTGAAGAACGAATCGGCCTCGGTGTCGATCGCGATGCGCTTCTCGCCCGCGAGGTGTTCGAGCAGTCGCGCGAGCCCCGCATCGTCGGTCACCACTTCGACCGGCGGCAGCTCGCTGCCCACCTTGCGTTTGGGCTGGGCCGGAACGCGCTCCTCGCGCGCCACTTCGCCACCCTCCGCTCGGCCTTCGTCACTCCCGCCGCCGCTTTCCGCCTGCGCCGCCTTGCGCGCGAGCGCCGCCGCTCGCTTCCCCGCATCTCCGCGCCGCGGCGCCGCTCCGCCGTCTCCGCCGCCGCCTTCCAACCGTGCCTCGTCCCGCATCGAGGCCAGGC
>JBIKNC010000166.1:0-10001 GCA_044358925.1 Planctomycetota bacterium
GAAACACGCCGGTGTCGCGGGTCTGCTGGCCGACGTGAAGCAGCGAGTGCGCGAGGGTCGTGCGACGCCGATCCAGGGCGCGAGCGAGCTCCTGGCCGCGTACCGTTCGATCCCGCGTCCGACGTGGCGGATCCGTGTCTGACACCGTACCCGTCACGTCAGATCGAGAGCTCGCCCTCCGCGTCCCCGAACTCCTTGACGTCCACGCCCATGCGCTTCATCAGCGCGACGTGCAGATCGTTCATCGGCGTCTCGTTGCCGTACCTCTCGTGCCGCGCGTGCCGCACCTTGTTGCGCGAGAGGCCGCCGCCGCCCGCCAACAGCACCGGCAGGTCCTCGTGGTTGTGTTTGTCGCCGTCGCTGATGCCGGAGCCGTAACACACCATGGTGTGGTCGAGCAGCGTCTCGCCGTCCTCTTCCACCGCGTCGAGCTTCTCGAGGAACTCGGCCAGCAACGAGACGTGCAACTTGTTGATCTTCTCGAGCACGCGGTGGTTGTCCGCGTTGTTGCCGTGGTGCGAGGCCGAGTGGTGGCCTTCCTTCACGCCGATCTCCGGGTACGTGCGGCCCGAGACCTCCTTCAAGTACATGAACGTGGCGACGCGCGACAGATCGCTCTGCAACGCGAGCGCGAGCACGTCGTACATCAACCGACAGTGCGCGGAGAACTCGCGCGGGATGCCGGTCGGCTTCTCGAAGTTCGTCGGGAGCACCACGCCCTCCTGCGCTGCGAACGAGAGTTTGCGTTCGAGCTCGCGCACGGCTTCGAGGTACTGCTCGATGCGCTTCTTGTCGCCTTCGCCGAGGTCCTTGCGCAGACGCTTCACCTCGTCGCCCACGAAGTCGAGCAGGCTCTTGCCGCGCGCACGGCGCTCCTCCGCACGCGCGGCACTCGCGGCATCCGTCGCGTCGCCGAAGAGCCGCTCGAACAGGAGCCGCGGATCGACCTCCGCCGGCGCCGGCTGCGCGGCCGACTTCCACGAGAGGTTGAAGTTGTACGCACACGCGTAACCCGAGTCGCACTCGCCCGCGTCCTGGCCGAGTTCACAACCCAGTTCGAGCGATCGGAAGCGCGTCTCGTGGCCGATCGCGGTCGCGACGACCTGGTCGGCCGAGATGCCGACCTGCGGCTTCGCGCCGTCCTTCACGGGCTGCACGCCCGTCAGGAAGACCGACGCAGCGCGCGCGTGATCGCCGGGACCGTCGCCGTTCGCACGCGCCTTGTCGTGCACGAGGCCCGACAGAACGCTCACCTTCGACGCCACTTTCTCGAGCGGCTCGAGCGTGCGCGACAGCGGGAAGCCGCGGCCCTCGCGCTCGGGTGTCCACGCCGGCAGGTGCACGCCGTTCGGCACGTACACGTACACGAGGCGCGGCGGCGTCTTGGGCGCCGCGCCCGGTCGCAGCAGGCTCGGCGTCATCGCTTCGAGCAGCGGCAGTCCGAGCGTCGCGCCGACACCGCGCAACAGCGTGCGGCGTGCGAGCGGAGCGCCGAGGAGCCGCGAGGTTCGGGCCGAGCCGACGATGTGTTGGATGTTCATGGCTTCTGTGCAGCACCGCTGCGGCGGCGAGTGAAGGCGTCGCTGCGCACGATCGCGTGCAGCGCGCCTTGGATGGTCGGGTGCTCGCGGTCGAGGCTTGCGAGCACGAGGCCGATGGTCGGTCGATCCGCGGGCGTGAGGCCGCGCCCGAGAGCGTAGACGAGCAGCTTCTCCACGACGGAGCGCACGAGGCTCGGGCCCTCGAGCCACTCGCCGTCGGCGTCGTACGCGCGGATGCGTGCAACGAGTTCGAGCGCGCCGTCGAACGTCTCGCCGCCGGGCAGCACGCCGCTCGCGTCGATCGCCTCCTTGCCGTCGCGGTCGCGCCAACGGCCGACGGCGTCGAAGCGTTCGAGCGCGAAGCCGAGCGGATCGAGTTGATCGTGGCACGCCGCACAGGCGGGGCGCGCGCGGTGGCCGGCGATGCGCTCGCGCAGCGTGGCGGCGCTGAACGTCGTCGGGTCCTCCGCGCCGAAACTGTCCGCGCCCGGCGGCGGCGGCGGCAGCGGCGTGCCGAGCAACGTCTCGAGCAGCCACTTGCCGCGTTTGACGGGCGACGTGCGGCCCGGCTCCGACGTGACCGTCAGCACCGAGCCGTGCAACACGATGCCGCGCCGCGGCGAACCGGCGAGTGAAACGCGGCGCATGTACGTCCCCTCGACGGGCGGCAGACCGTAGTGCGCCGCCAGCACGTCGTTCACGAACGTGAAGTCCGCGTCGAGCAGCTCGCCGATCGCACGCCTTTCGCGCAACACGGCCTCGAACACGAGCAGCGTCTCGCGTTCCATCGCGTCGAGGAGTTCGCGTGTGACGTCCGGGAAGCGCTCCGCGTCCACGGCGTGTTTGCCCAGGCGCCGCGTCTGCAGCCACTGCGCGGCGAAGTTGCGCGCCAGTGCACCGGACTTCGGATCGTCGAGCAGGCGCTGCACGTGTTCAGCGAGCACTGCATCGTCGAGCAGCGCGCCGCTCTTCGCCGCCGCGAACAGCGCCTCGTCCGGGCACGAACTCCACAGGAAGTACGACAGGCGCGTGGCGAGTTCGAAGGCGTCGAGGTCGCGCACGCCGCCGTCCGCGGGCGCGTCGCTCTCGATGCGGTGGGTGAAGCGCGGCGATGCCAGCAACGCCGCGACGACGTACTGCAAGGCTTGCGCGTCTTCGGCCTTCTTCGGCGCCAGATCCACGAGCCGATTCACGTCGTCCTTCTCGACCGGGCGGCGCCACAGGCGCTCGGCGAGCCACGCGACCTGTGCACGCAACCGATCCTTGCCGCTCTTCTCGCCGGCGAAGCGCTCCGCGAGTTGCGTCTGCAACGCGGTCGGCCGCGGCGGTCCCAGCGGTCCGACCACTTCGATGGCGTGCACGTGCAGATTGCGATCCGCGCGGCGCTCGCCTTCCGCGCGGTAGTAGTCGTTGACGAACGCGGCTGCGACCCAGACTCCACCGCCTTCGTCCAGCTCGAACGCAGCTTCGTGCGTCTCGGGCTCGCCGCGTTTGCCCGACTTCACGTCGAAGGTCGCGAGCGTCGCCCCGGCCCGGCGCAACTCCATGCGCGCGAGTTCGTCGCCGGCCTGGTCGGCGTGCACGAGCGCGCGCAGCACGTAGCTGCCGGCGCGCGGCAGTTCGACCAACACCGCACACTCGCCGTTCGTCGTCAGGATGCGCGACTCGTCGTTCGATCGTCCGCCCGAGATGTCGCGCGGCGAGAAGCTGCGCACGCGCGGCTCGCCCGGCGGCTCCCACGCGATCGCGCGTTCGGCGATCTCGTGTGCGGCCTCGAGTTGTCGTTCCAGCAGCAGCTCCGAGAGCACCTGCGCTTCCGCCACGTTGTCGAAGCCGTGACCGATCGCGTCGGCCGGGAAGGCCGCACTCGCGTCGAAGCGCACGCCGAGCGCGTCGAACACGCTGTTCTCGTACTCGCTGTTCGTGAGTCGGCGCAGCGGCGCGTCACCCGGGTCGTGAGCCAGCGCCGGGTCGTACGAGGCGCGCAGCGCGTCGCGCACGAAGCGCTCGAGTCGCAGGGTCTCGTCGGCGCTCGGCGCGGCCGCCGGATCCGGCGGCATCTGTCCGCGCTCGACGCGTTCGAGCGCGTGCCGCAACAGGGTTTCGTGTGCAACGACGTCGGCGAGGGTCGCGATGCGAGCGAGGTCGAGTCCGCCTTCAGGCGCCGAGCCGCTGTGGCAGCCGGCGCAGTGCGCCTCGACGAAGGCCGTGAAGTCCGTCGCGAGCCGCGCATCGAGGCCGTTGCTCGGCCGCGACTCCTGCGGTCGTGCGACGGCGACGAGCGCAGCCAGAACCACTCCCGCCGTGAAGATCGCCACCGTCGACGTCGCCATGCTCAACCATCCTAGGCCGAGCCTGGCGCGCGGTCGCCGCGCCGGACACACGCCGGGTCACTCGGTGAACGGAGCGAGACGCGCCCGCGTGGCCGCCCCGAAGCGCGCGAGCAGTCCGTCGACGACGGCGGACAGGCTCGGACCGTCCGCGCGGGCCGCCGCGGTGAGATCGATCGCGAGGGCCAGCCCGCGGGCGCCGTCGACGGCGCGCGGCGAGGCGAACGTCGCATGGGCCACGCGCCGGGCTTCCATCGCCAGGTCGTAGCGCTTCCCGCCGGCGATCTGCGAGTCGAACACACCGACGAGCGCGGCCGCCAGGTGCGGGCGCGCGCCGACGTCGAGTTCGACGCGATCGGCGGGCGCGAGCCAATCGAGATCGCCCCAGCCCTCGACGCCGAGCACTCGTGACGGGCGCTGGTGGAGCGTTCCGCTCGGGGCGCTCGCGCCGCGTGCACGAGCATCGACGCGGCGCAGCGCGTCGATCGCTCGCGCGACCACGGCCACGTGTGTCTCGTGGCGATCGGTGGGGGCGTGCAGGTACACGACGTCGGGGCGCGTCGCTTCGAGCAGCGCCACGAGGTCGCTCGTCGCCGCAGCGTTCGAACGCTGTTTGACGTCGGCGCTCGAATGCGCGAGTTGCACCATCGCGCCGTACGCGCCCACGAGCGCGGCTCGGCGCTGTTCGTCGCGCCGCAATTCGACCATGCGCCGGTCGTCGACGTGAGCGTACGGCCCGCTGCGCGGACTGCCCGCGCCGTCGCTCACGACGACACCGGTGAACCAAGCGTCGTCGCGATCGAAGCAGTGTGCGATGCCGTGGTAGCCGATCCACTCGACGTCGTCCGCGTGGGCCGCGATGCACAGATGCGTCGTGCGCGCGAGTGCCGCGGCGCGCGGCGTGCCGTCGGGCACGAACAGATCGGCGGCGGCGTGAGAGAAGGTCGGCACGTTCATGTGGCGGGCTGCGTGGGAGCGTCGCGTGTGTGGTCGACGCCGGCGAAGACGATGCGCGCGGTCGCACGCGGAGCGACGACGTCGAAGCCGAAGCCGCAGCGTGCGGTGGCGACGACGTGTGCCGAGTCGCGAGCAGCGCTCCACGGCATGTGCAGTGTCGTGCCCGGCAGGAGCGTCACGTCGAGCGCCATGCGGCGCGTCGAGTCGGCCAGGTGTTCGACGTGTACAGCGGCGCCGCGAGCGACGAGGTGCACGGCGTCGTCTTCGAGCACGAGTTCGAGCGGACCGTCGACGGTTCGTTCGCGATCGACGCGCAGCGCACGCGGCTCGGCGCCGCCGTTTCCTGCAGCGGGGCAGACGAGCGCCAGATGCGCGCGCCCGATCTCCACCAGGAGGCCGGCGATGCGCGCGCCGTGGCCCAACTCGACGACCACGTGCTCTCCGCGCCAGCGCTCGAGTTGCCAACCGTCCTGCAGCGGCGTCGGCGCGCCGTGCGCCACCACGCGTTCGGTGAGGCGATCGAGTGCGTCGAGCGCCGCGCGTCCCGCGTCGATCACGTTCTGCCACACGTCGCGCGGCGCGGCGCCGCGCGTGCCGCGCGCGACGACTTCGGCGCGGACGAGTTCGTCGAACGGTCGACCGTTCGCGTGCGGTCGCACGAGTGCGAGTGCACGTGCGGCATCGTCGGAAGAGACGACGATCGCGCTGCGAGCGGGCTCGCCCGGGAGCGCATAGGCGCGGTCGAACGTGAGCACGTAGCCGCTGCCGCGCGGCTCGAGCGCGCCCCAGAAGACGCGCTCGCGTTCGAGCCACGCCGACCAACGCTGGCCCGCGAAGCGCGCGAGAGCGCGGTCGGGCAGGACGCGGCGCACACCGCCCGTCGCGGCGAGTGCGACGAGTAGAGCGAGGGCCGAGGAAGGCTCGAGGCTCGGCAGCAGGGCCAGGTGTGAGTGGGGGAGCGCCACGTCGGTGAAGGTAGCGGCCGATGCGTCGAGGCGTGTGTGTCACGACGCCGCTGGAATGGCGCGAGCGCACTCGGATCGACGTGCGGTGCTCCGTACACTTCTCGCCTCGCCGCGCGCATTTTCTTCCACGGACGAACGTCGCTCGGTCCAGCGCGCGCGAGAACGGCCGAGCGATGTGACGACAGCCTCCGCGCAACGGGTGGCAGCATGGATTCCACGATGGCCAAGAAGGGCAGCAAGCGCATCCGGCGCTCCTCCGAACAGATCATCTCGGACCTCGAGAAGAAGATCGAACTCCTGCGCCAGAAGGCGAAGGTGAAAGAGGTCAAGACCAGCCCGGCGCTGAAGGCCGCGATGCAGATCGTGCGCAGCATCGACAAGGCGATGGAGGTCGCGAAGCAGGAGGGCGAGAACGCCCTCGCACACGCGCTCGCCGACGGGCGCGAGCCGCTCGCGAGCTTCTTCGAGAAGTCGGGCCTGGGTGTCCCGAAGGCGCGCCGCCCGCGCGGTCGCCGCGCGAAGGTCGAGTGAGTCCGCTCGGCGCGCGTCCTGCGCCCTCCGGAGGGCCGCCGCGCGACACGTTGCCGCCAGGCCCGGCGCTCCCGCCTCGAAAGGTGCGGGACGCCGGGCCTTCATTTGGGATTTCCTTGATTGACAGGCTCCGAAAGCTCGGTGTACGGTCGGAAGCAGGGGTGAAGATCCGCCCCCGTTGAAGGAACTCTGGCGCCTCATCGCTCCTCGCGGCCGCGGCGTCACGAAGTTTCTTCCATCCGAGCCCGCCTCGATCGATCGAGTCCGCCACGCGCGGCTGAAAGAGCAGCCCGACCCGACCTCCTCCCGCAACACGCGGTAGACATGGGTCGACGGAAGTGCCCAACGGCCGCGCGAGGTGAGGATCCTCGTGTGTGACCACTACGGCTTTCACCGGATTCTCGGTGGCGAAGGGTCGCCGACGAGGTCCGAACCGAGAGAGATCGCTCGACTCGCACCACGCATGTTCCAACGCCCCTCCCATCGCTCCGCGTCCAGCCGCAGCGGCCGCGCGGCGCCGCTCGTCCTCGGTGCCCTCGCACTGGGTGCCGCCGGTGTCGTCGTCTGGCGTCTCGCCACGGCCGACCCGTTCGAAGGCACCGCGGCCATCCAGGAGACGCCGACCGTCGCAACGACGCCGGCACCCGACGCACAGTCGGTCCTCGATCGCATGGCCGAGGCCGAGCGCGAGCGCATCGCCGCCGCGAAGGCCGCGACCAACGAAGGCACCGGTCAGCCGTTGTCCGACGCGATGGCCAAACTCGGCCGCGAGGACCTCAGCGAACTGATCTCGTCCGGCGTGGTCGAAGCGAGCGATGAAGCTCGCGCGAAGCTCGAAGCCGGACTCGTGATCCCGTCGCACTGGTACCGCGTGGTCGGTGACCGCGTGCTGATCTCCGATCCGGGCGCGGTCTCGCCGGAGTACGCGCCGACGCCGGCGCCGAACGCGGCGGCTGTGCTGCTCGAATCGCCGTCGCTGCCGAAGCGCGGCACGTGGCGCGGCAAACCCGCCATCGCCGACCTCGATGCGGACGGCGACCTCGAACTCGTCGCGAGCCTGCGACTGTGGGACGGCGGCAACAAAGGCGAAGGCCTGCACGTCTGGGAACAGCAGGACGGCGGCTGGGTCGAGCGCACCACGGGTCTGCCGCGCGACCTCGGTTACGGCGGCGCGGAAGTCGCCGACCTCGACGGCGACGGTCGCCTCGACATCGCCTTCGGTGCGCACAACGGCTACCCGCGCGCCTTCCTCACCCGCGAGCTGCGCAGCGAAGCCGCCTTCGAAGAGGTGAGCCTCGGGCTCGAGTCGATGGGGGTGTGTGCCGACGTTTCGTTGGCCGACTGGACCGGCGACGGTGTGCCCGAGATGGCCTGCGTCGGCATCTTCTCCGGCACCGGCGGTCTGTACGTCTACAGCTACGACCGACAGCAGCGCGCCTGGTTCGTGCTCGCGGAACTTCTCGTTCCGGACGAGTACGGCTACCAAGTGCGCGCGCACGACATCGACGGCGACGGACGCCTCGAGTTGCTCGCGACGACCAATCGCGGCGTCAAGGTCTACTCGTATCTCGACGGTGCGTTCGTCGATCGCTCGGCCGGACTGCCTGAGCCGATCATCGGGGGTACGTTGTTGCAGGTCCTGCCGAAGGACCTCGACGGTGACGGTGTCTGCGAGCTGTTCGTCGCCGGCCTGCACAACGCGAACGGTCTGCCGGTCTCGTTGCACAAGCTCGTCGATGGAACGTGGCAGAACTGGGGCTCCGATCTGCCGCAGACCGAGTCGTTCCGCGACGCCGAGTTCGTCGAACTCGACGACGACGCGGGTGCCGAAATCTTCATGCTCGGAATGGAGGGCATGTTGCTGGCGGAGATCGACGCGCAAGGGCGTTTCACCGCGGTGGCACGCATCGGTACGAAAGCCGATGCGCTCTACCACACCCAGGTTGCGGATCTCGACGGGGACGGCCTGGACGAAGCCGTGGTCGTGAAGTCCGGCGGCATCGAGATCGTCGATCTGCCTGCCACGTTCGCCAAAGCCCCGAGCACCCCCAACTGAGCACGACCATGCAACGACTCACGCAACAGAGCGGCTCGGCCGCACGCCGCGGCGGCGCACTCACGTACGTCGTCGGTGGAGTCGCCCTCGCGGCGGCCACGGTCGCGCTGGCCGTCGACTTCGACGCCCTGAAACAGGGCCGCGTCGAGAAAGCGCTCGGGAAGTCCGTCGCCGCCTTCCAAGCGGCGCGCATCGCTGAGGACGCGGAAGCGCTCTCGGCCGCACTGGCCGCGAAGACCAGCGCGGAGTTCGACGTCGCACACCTCGCGGAACTGTGGGCCTTCGACGCGACCGACGTCGTTCGCTTCGAAACCGGTCGCACGACGATCGATTGGAAGACGGCCTCGGCCAAGGTCGAGTGCGCCGCGTTCGTCACAGTGGCAGATGCCACCGAGGAAACGCGCCACGACGTCGTGTGGAACTGGGTCCATGTCGATGGCGCGTGGAAAGTCGCGCCGGCACTCGAGCCGTGGGGGCGCTCACTCGGCGAGGCGCTGCACGTCGAACGCAAGGAGCAACTCCTCGAGCGCGTCGAGCAGTACGGCGAGTTGCGCATCGTCGACGATCAGGCCGCCATCTACGCGATGCTCTGCAAGACCGATCGCGACAAGGTCTCGGTCGCCGATCACGTCGCGTTCTTCGGCCGGGGCATCCTCGACGTCCACGCTGTCGCCGTCAAAGACGTGCGCGTGGCCTTGGACGGCCGCAGCGCCGAAGTCGACGTCGACATCGACTGCGAGCTGATTCCCGCCAATCTGCCGCCCGAGACACGCCGCAACTTCACCGCGGCGGGCACCGAACTCCGGCAGATCAAGCCGTTCACGATGATCTGGCGCCACGAAGCGGGGGACTGGTACTTCCAGCAGGAAGAGGTCGAACGCGAGATGCCGCCGAACGCCCAAGTGCCCGCGCCGGGCGCTGTGTTGCCCGCGAACGCTGCGGGTCCGCAGCCTCCGGACGCCGCGAGCAAACCGCACTGAACTCCGATTCGAGCGCGACTCGCGCTCACTCACCGATCACCACAGCACACGCGTCCGATCCGGAACAGGGGCCTCTCCCCGACCTGGGCCGAACCGTGATCCTCGTTCCTTGTCCTTCGCCTGGGTCTCTCCAGGCACAACCCCGATACCTCTCGAGAGGTCAATGGTCATGCGCCTTCTTTCCCTGTCTCTTCTCGGTCTCGCCGCTTTCGCTCCGTCGGCTCTCGCTGACGGTCGCGAACCGGGCAGCGTTCTCGTCTACCCGATCCAGCGCTCGTCGCTGCTCAACCCGGGCGTGTTCAACGTCGTCAACGTGACGAACACGAACCGCGCAGGTTCGGGCGAGACGGACGTGCACTTCGAGTACGTCAACGTTTCGACCTCGCCGACGCCGTTCCTCTTCGCGGTCTGCAACATCGCTGACCGCGTCGAGACGCTCACGCCGGCCGACACGCTCTCGGTCCTCACGAGCTGCCACAACGGCGGCACGGACGTCCAGGGCTACCTCGTCGTCAGCGCCCGCAACCCGGACCTCGTCGACACGTACTGGTCGTTCAACCACCTGATCGGTTCCGAGCAGATCGTCTCGGCCGGCGGTGGCATGTACGCCCTCAACGCGCTTCCGTTCGTCTCGCCGCTTC
>JBIKNC010000167.1:0-9995 GCA_044358925.1 Planctomycetota bacterium
ACGCGAGCACGACGTGCCGCGAGTCGGCCAGCCACGTGAGTTCGGCCTCGTTCCAGTTCTGGAGCCGAGAGCGGGCGCTCTTCGTCGCCGTCTCGACGAGCACGAGGTCGCCGCGGCCTTCGAAGACGGCCACGTACTCACCGTTCGGCGACAGCCGCGGCCGCGAGAGCGTGCCCCGCGAGCGGAACACGATTTCGAGGTCGAACTCGAGCGCGTCCTCGAAGCGCGCGCCATGGTCGATCTTCGGTTCCTCGGGCTCGGTCGCCGACTGCTCCGCGGCCTCGGTGGTTTCGGGCGCGACTTCTTGCGGCTCGAGAGCGGCCGCCGGCTCGGTTGCCGGCTCCGCGGCCGGCTCGGTCTGCGGTTCGCTGGGCGGGACCTCGGCGCTCGCACCGTCCGTCCCTGCGTCGCCGGCATCGTCTCCATCCGGTTCCGGTTCCGGTTCCTTCGGTGCGAGATCGGCGCGTGTCGTGCGCACGGTCGCACGCCACAGCACGTAGCCGGCGGGTCCGTCGCTCGTGAAGTACAGCGCCGAGCCGTCCGGCGCGAAGGCCAAGTCGTCCGCGCGATCGACGTCGTTCGTCACGCGCCGCGTCGGCCGCCCTTCGGCGACGGCGCGAACGAACACCTCACCGCGCGCGACCACGGCCATCGTCTTGCCGTCCGGGGACAAGGCGCAATGGACCGCGTCGCGCGACGCGTCGACGACGAGCAGCGGATCGCGCTCGAGCGCCGCGCCCATGTCGATCGCGAGCACACGCGCCTCGCCGCTCGAAAGGTCGACCGTCACGAGGTCGTCCCACAGACACGCGACCGCGAGCGCGCCGTTCGCACTCGTCGCGAGGTCGCGCAGACCGTGTGCGAGCGTCAGGTCCGCGTCGCCGGCGCGCGGTGCGAACAGCGGTTCGAGTCCGCCCGCGAGCGACGAGCGCCACAGGTCGTTCGATCCGTCGCGCGTCGACAGGAACAGGAGCGCGCCGTTCGCCAGCGGCTGCGGTGCGTGGTCGTTCGCCAGCGACGCTTCGAGCGGCGCGAACACACCGCTCGCGAAGTCGAAGCGCCACAGCGAACTCGTGCCCGAACCGCGGTACTTCGGGCGCTCGGGCGTCCCGCGGCCGCGCACGAACACGAGGCCCGAACCGTCGGGCAGCGGCTTCGCATCGGCGCCGAAGCAGTCGAGCAGCGGCGTCACGGGTCCGCCGCCGAGCGACGTGCGGTACAGGCGCGTGCCGCGCGCGGCGCTGGGTTCGTGGCCCGAGGCGAACCACAGTTCGCTGCCGTCGGCCGAGAACGCACACAGGCTCTTGTCGCGGTCGCCGAAGGTCACCTGGCGCGGCTCGCCGAGCACGAACAGTCCGTCCGCGGACACGAACCTCGCAACGAAGAGCTGCCGTTCGCCGGTGCGGTCGGATTCGAACGCGAGCTGAGTCCCGTCCGGGGAGAAGGCGCTCGCGTACTCGAGCGCGGCGTGTGCGGTCAGGCGCTGCGCGATGCCGCCGCTCGCGGACACGGCCCACAGGTCGCCGGCCGAGCTGAAGACGATGGTCGAGCCGTCGGGCGCGACACTCGGCACCTGCGGGAACGGCGGCGGGACGTCCAGGCCGAGGCCCAGGAACGAGCTCGGGAACAACCAGAGTGCGGCGATCGAGTTCAGCATCGGTGGGCCCTTGCCGCGGGACGAACGCAGCGGCCGAGTCTGGCCGAGGCGGCGGTGCGCGCGGATGATAGCGGCCGCACCCGGACCACTTCGGGAGCCGCGCTGCACTCAGCGCTGCACTCGACTCTGCACCGTGCGTTCACCGAGGACGAGCCGTTCTCCGTCCCCCCCCGCCATGTCGACCGCCTCGATCGCTGCCTTCCTGTTCGTCACCGCGTTCCAACAGGCGGGTCCGACCGCCGACGCGCCGCCGCAACCGAAGCAGTCGCGGCCCGACGTCTTCCGCCAACTCGAGGAGTTGCTGCCGACACCGACCGAGGTGCGACTGGCGAGCGGCGCGCCGGGTCCGCAGTACTGGCAGCAGCGCGCGGACTACACGATCGAGGTCGCGCTCGACGACGCGCAGCAGCACATCACCGGCACCGAGCGCATCCACTACCACAACCACTCGCCGCACGAGCTGACCTACCTGTGGGTGCAGCTCGACAACAACATCTTCTCGAACCACTCCGATGCGCTGCTGACCGAGCCGGCGCCGAGTTTCGACGAGATGAGCTACTCGGGTCTGCGCCGCCTGCTCGTGCGGCGCGCGTTCGACGGCGGCGTCGACGTGACGGCGGTGACCGACGACGCGGGCGCGGCGCTGCCGCACACGATCGTCGACACGATGATGCGCGTCGACCTGCCGCAGCCGCTCGCGAGCGGCGCGAGCTTCGCGTTCCACATCGCGTGGAACTACCGCATGAACCGCTCCGACGAGGTCGGCGGTCGCACGGCGGCCGAGTTCTTCGAGAAGGACGGCAACTGGATCTACGAGCTCGCGCACTGGTACCCGCGCATGGCGGCGTACACGGACGTGAACGGCTGGCAGCACAAGCAGTTCCTCGGGTCGGGTGAGTTCACGCTCGAGTTCGGCGACTTCGACGTCGCGATCACGGTGCCGGCGGACCACGTGGTCGCGTCGACCGGTGAACTGCAGAACCCGGACGACGTCCTGACCGGCGAACAGCAAGCGCGCCTCGCGGCTGCGCGCACGGCGGCGCGGCCGAGCTTCGTGATCACGCCCGAGGAGGCGCTCGCCAACCAAGCCGAGGCCGACACCGGCACGCGCACCTGGCGCTTCCGCGCACAGAACGTGCGCGACTTCGCATGGGCCAGCTCGCGCAAGTTCATCTGGGACGCGTGGGGTGTGCCGCTCGGCGACCGGACCGTGATGGCGATGAGCTACTGGCCGATCGAAGGCGAGCCGCTCTGGAGTCGCTATTCGACGCAGGCGATCGCCCACACCGTCGAGGTGTACAGCAAGTTCACCTTCGACTACCCCTACCCGGTCGCGATCTCGGTCAACGGCCCGGTCGGCGGCATGGAGTATCCGATGATCTGCTTCAACGGGCCGCGGCCCGAAGCGGACGGCACGTACTCGGCGCGCACGAAGTACGGCCTGATCGGCGTGATCATCCACGAGGTCGGGCACAACTGGTTCCCGATGATCGTGAACAGCGACGAGCGCCAGTGGACGTGGATGGACGAAGGGCTCAACACCTTCGTGCAGTTCCTCGCCGAACAGGAATGGGAGGATGGCTATCCGTCGCGGCGCGGCGAGCCGCGTGACATGACCGCGTACATGAAGAGCGCCGAGCAGGTGCCGATCATGACCAACTCGGAGTCGGTGCTGCAGTTCGGCGCGAACGCGTACGGCAAACCGGCGACGGCGCTGAACGTGTTGCGCGAGACCGTCATGGGGCGCGAGCTGTTCGACTTCGCGTTCAAGGAGTACGCGCGCCGCTGGATGTTCAAACGCCCGCAGCCGGCGGATCTGTTCCGCACGCTCGAGGACGCATCGGCGAAGGACCTCGACTGGTTCTGGCGCGGCTGGTTCTACACGACCGATCACGTCGACCTGGCCGTCAGCGGCGTCGAGGTGTTCGTCGTCGAGTCGCCCGATCCGGACGTGGCGAAACTCAATGCTCGTGCGGACGACGAAGCGCGGCCCGTGACGCTCAGTCAGGAGCGCAACGCAGCACTGGAGAAGCGCACGACGCGTTTCCCGGAGCTGCTCGACTTCTACAACACGTTCGACGAGTTCGCGGTGACTCCGGCCGATCGGCGCGCGTTCGCGGCGCTCGTCGAGCGGCTCGACGACGCGGACGAGGCGCTGCACGCACTCGACTCGCACTTCGTCGTCGTCCACCTCGAGAACCTGGGCGGTCTCGTGTGCCCCGTGACCTTGGAGGTCGAACTCGACGACGGCACGCGCATCGAGCGCCGCATCCCGGCCGAGTTGTGGAACCAGAACAGCGAGCGCGTCGCGGCGCTCGTGATCACGCCGCGGCCGATCGTGCGTGTGCGTTTCGATCCGCGCGACGAGAGCGCCGACGTCGACACGAGCAACAACGTCTGGCCGCCGCTGCTCGAGACGCAGCGTTTCCAACCCACGGAGCGCAGCGGGTTCGGCGGCTCTCAAGGCCCCAACCCGATGCAGCGCGAACGCGAAGAGGCGGAGCGCGCCGTGCGGGAAGCCGAGGCCGCGGCCCAGGAAGCCGCGGGCGGCGGCCCGGCTGCGGACTCGAGCCCCGGCACGGGCCCGGGCCCGAACTCCTCCGGCAGCGCCGGCGGCGGCTGATCCTCTCGTGCGCGCTCCGTCACCCAAGCGCAGCGGCCCGCTCGCGCTGTTCCTCGCCGTCGCGGGGGCTCTCGCGAGCCAGGCCGGCGTGAGCGGCGCCGATGCACGCCTCGCCCGCCCTCACCCGGCCGACGAGTGCTGGGTCGAAGCGCAGTACGTGCCCGAACACGCCGTGCTCGAAATCGCGGTGCGCGTCGACGGGCTCACGTTCGACCAGGCGCTGTCGGCCTTCGTCGAACGCGACGTGAAGCTCGACGACCCCAAGGGCGAGGTCGCCGCGGCCGCCTACCTCGCCGAGGGCTTGGTCTTCCAGTACGCACGCGCACGCGGCGGTGAGGCGCGTTGGGAGCGCTGCCGCGTGCGCTACGTCGGTTGCGAGTTCGACGGCCCCGACGCGTGGCTGTTCGCACAGATCGACCTGCCTGCCGAACCGGCGCGCCTCTCGGGCTCGATCGACGTCTTGATGGACCGTTTCGCGACGCAGCGCAACGACCTCGAGGTCACGTCGCCCGCCGGCCTGCGCCGCCACGTCTTCCTGTGGACGAGCGGCCCAGCCGACCTCTCCTATCTGCTGCGGCCGCCCGCTCCGTGACGGCGCGAGAGCGCCTCCGTGTATCGTCTCGCGCCACACCGCGCGCCCACCATGGAGACGAAGCTCGAACAGGACGACATCGCATCGCGCGACCGCGCGCTGCCGGCGCCGTGGAACATGCTCGTGCCGCTCGTGCGGCAACTCACGATCTGGGTCACGTTCTTCGTGATCCTCTGGTTCCTACGGCCCTTCTTCTTCCTCGTCTTCCTGACCTTCGTGTTCGGCTACGTGCAAGAGCACGGCGTCGAAGTCCTGAACCGCCGCATCGCGTCGCGCCGCAAGTGCGCGGTGATCGTGTTCCTGATCTTCCTCGGAGCGCTCCTCGCCCTCGGCTACCAGATCGGGCCGTCGCTCGCGAAGCAGGCGGTGCAGTTCCCGACCGAGATCGACACCCACCTCGTCGCGCTCGATCGCAGCCTCGCGGACCTGCGCACCGAATACGACCTCGTGCGCGACATGGTCCCCGAGGACACACGCGCGGGTGACATCCTGCGCCAGATCATGGTGCCGGAAGGCATCGTCGGCGGCGACGAACAACAGCGCCTGCACGACCTCCTGCCGCGCATCGTCGGTATCGCGAGCAAGTCGATGTGGATCGGCGGCTCGTTCCTGCTCGCGCTCCTGTTCTCGTTCCTCGTCGTTCTCGACCTGCCCAAGCTGAAAGCCGAGACACGCAGCCTGCACGACACGCGCCTCTCCGTCTTCTACGACGAGGTCTCGGACTCGATCTTCCAGTTCGGGCGTGTGCTCGGCCGCGCGCTCGAAGTGCAGCTGATGATCGCGATCGTCAACACGGTCCTGACCGCGATCGGCCTCACGATCCTCGGCCTTCCGAACGTCGTGTTCCTGTCCGCCGTCGTGTTCGTGTGCAGCTTCGTACCCGTCGCGGGAGTGTTCGTGTCGAGCGTGCCGATCTGCCTCGCCGCGCTGACGGAGTCCGGCATCAGCCTGATGCTGTGGGCGATCCTCTTGATCACGATCATCCACGCGATCGAGGCCTACATCCTGAACCCGCGCATCTACGGCGCCTACCTGCGCATCAACCCGGTCGTCGTCCTGGCGGTGCTCGTCATCGGGCACCACCTGTTCGGCATCTGGGGCATGATCCTCGGCGTGCCGGTCCTGAACTACGTCATCCAGGTGATCGAGCGGAAGCGGCAGGCGCCGCCCACGCTCACATCAGCCACTTGACGCACGCGAAGCCGAGCACGATCGCCACCAAGAGGCCGATCGTGATCAGGTTCAGGTACTTGTCGAGCCAACCGCGCACGGTCGGTCCGAAGAAGTAGATCGCGGTGGCCACGATGAAGAAGCGTCCGCCGCGGCCGAAGATCGACGCGACGACCAGCACGCCGAGGCTCACACCCAGCGCGCCCGACGCGAGCGTGAAGATCTTGTACGGGATGGGCGTGAACGCGGCCGTGAAGATGGCGAGGAAGGCGTTCTCGTCGTACTTGGCTTGAACGATGTCGAAGTTGTGCTGCGTGAAGCCGGGCACGTACTCGAAGAAGAAGCCCTGCGCCTGCGCCCAGAACGTCAGGCCGAGCCACCAACCGAAGACGCCACCGAGCACCGACGCGACGGTCGACACCGCGGCGTAGAAGAACGAGCGTTTGGGTTTGCT
Organism: Planctomycetota bacterium; assembly: GCA_044358925.1. GTDB lineage: Bacteria > Planctomycetota > UBA1135 > UBA1135 > Rohdeia. Next base: position 6,497 of record JBIKNC010000167.1, read on the forward strand.
CGTCGACAGCGCGATCTGCAGCACGTCCGGCGGAATCGGGAAGAACGAACTCTCCATGAAGGAGAGCACGAACAACGCCGGCACGCCGTAGGGCGTGTCCGCCCAGCCGAGCACCCACAGGTAGAGGCGCTTCAGGGGGCCGGGGCGCGGAGTGACGGGGACGGCCGGAGCGCTCGTTTCGTTGGACATCGGGGGGAGGGGCGGTGCCCTGCCGTGATCGACCGGACGACGCGCCGAGCTGCCCCGGCGCGCGGTCTCGGCCTCCCGCGGGCGGGACGTTCGAGTGGCGCGAGAGCATGACGGGCGCGGGCGTCGATGTCACCGATCGGCGCGCCGCCCCGACCTGCGAAAGTGCGCGCGTGGAGCCCGGCACCGTCGTTCGAGTGGTCGTCGAGACACCGCGCGGAAGCTTCGCCAAGCGCCGAGCCGACGGTCGGATCGCGTTCGTGTCGCCGCTGCCCTGCCCGTTCGACTACGGCGGCGTGCTGGGCACCCACGGCGCGGACGGCGACCTCCTCGACGCGCTCGTCCTGGGCGGCGCCCCCCGCCGGCGCGGCGAGGTGTGTGAAGCGGTCGTGCTCGGGCGCGTGTGCTTCGAGGACGACGGAGTGGTCGACGACAAACTCGTGTGCGGCGAGCCGGGCGCGCTCGACGACCCCGCGCTGCGCCGCCGCATCGAGCGCTTCTTCACGCTGTATGCACTCGCGAAGCGCGTGTCGCGCCTCGGGCGCGCGCGAGGCCGCACGCGCTTCGCCGGCCTTCAGTGCGCACCGCACGCCGCCGTTCGCGAGGTGCGCTGAGGCGCAGAGCACACGCTGTCGGGCGTTTTCCGCACGCCCCGTGAGGACCCTGGTGCGGTGTGCAACAGCGCTCGCCCTTCGCTCGGCTTCGCACACGTCGAAACCGCACGGGCTACGCGCGTGGAACGCACGTGCACGCGCGCGGCAACACGCGTCGTGAGCCACGCGAAAAGCCCGTCGATCGCGGAATCCGCGCATCCGTCCATGGGCGAACGAGGCCGCGATCGCACGACAGCACGTCGTGCGCGTTCGACGACCTCTGCAGCACACCCATACGACGATGCGACTCCTTCCCTCACTCGCGGCGCTCACGTTCCTCATCGGACCGGCCTTCGCACAGAACGCCACCCTCACCGTCGTGCACGGCGTACCCGGATTGCCGGAAGCCGTGGACGTGTTCGCGAACGGCAGCCAACTCTTCAGCTTCTGCTTCGAGGAGCAACGCGGACCGCTCTCGTTGCCCGCCGGCACCTACGCCGTCGACGTGCGCCTCTTCGGCGCGACCGTTCTTTCGCAGAGCTTCACACTCGCCGCTGGTGACGACGTCTCGGTCGCCGCACACCTCGACGCGAACGGCGCACCGCGCCTCTCCGCGTTCGTGAACGACTCCGCGGCGCTCGCACTTCCCGCCGCGCGCGTCGCCGTGCGCCACGCGGCCGAAGCGCCCGCGGTCGACGTGGCCTTCTTCGTCGGCGGCAACGAGGTGCTGACGATCCCGGGCCTCTCGAACGGTTCACAAGCAGCCGCGGACGTTCCGCCGGGCACGTACGACGTCGCGCTGCGCGTCGCGGGCACGGCCACCGTCGCGTTCGGGCCGGTGCCCGTGACGGTGAAGGACGGTGTGCGCTACGGCGTGTTCGCCGTCGGCGAGGTCGGCACGTCGAACTTCGGCCTGCTCGTGCAGCAGGATCCGCTGGCCGCATTCGTGCGTTCGATGGAGGGCCTGCAGTTCCCGGGACTCGACCCTTCGCTGTGGATCGACGGCGCACTCGCGTTCGACTACGCGAGCCTCGTCGAAGGTCCGATCGCGGTCGCGCCGGGCGCGCGCACCGTGGAGGTGCGTGTGCAGAACGGTCAGACGACGTTGCTCTCGAACGTCGTGAACTTCGCGCGCGGTGACGACCTCGAGCTGCTGCCGCACCTCGGCTTCGGCACGCTCTTCCGCTTCGGTGAGTTCGCGAACGACGTGTCGGCACTGCAGCTCGCGAGCAACGCCCGCGTGACCGTGCGCCACCTCGCACTCGCACCGACGGTCGACGTGATCGTCACGAAGGGCGGCGCACCGTTCGCGACGCTCGCGGGCCTGTCGAACGGCGACGAAGTTGCGGTCGAGATCCCCGGCGGCGCGTACGAAGTCGCCATCGCCCCCGCAGGCACGACGACGCCGGTCTTCGGGCCGGTGCCGCTCGTGTTCGCCGCGCGCACGAGCACCATCGCGCAAGCGCTGGGCACGCTCGGATCGAGTTTCACCGTCGGCGTCGACTCCATCGACCTCGCCGGCGTGACGCAGCCCTCCGAGCTGCTCGCGCGCAGCTTCGGCAGCTCGTGCGGCCCGCGCATCGCGTCCTCGAAGTCGTGCTTCCAGTTCGGCGAGAGCTTCGACGTGACGATCGAGAACGGCTTCGCGAACTCGGGCGCCGTCCTCGTGTGGGGCGGAACGCTCGCGCTCCCGCTCGACGCGACGCACTTCGGCGCGCCGGGCTGCTTCTTCTACGTCGATCCGCGTGTGTTGGAGGTCCTGCCGCTCGATGCGACGGGCCGCACCCAGCGCACGTTCCGCGTCCCCGCGACGCTGGCAGGTTCCCTGTCGCCCGTCTGGCTGCAGGCGATCGTCCCCAGCACGAACGCTCTCCACTTGGCGACCAGTGAAGCGCTCGTGATCTCGCGCAACTGAGCGAGTCTTCGGCTCCCATGCAGCGCGCACCGGCCCTCAGCCGGTGCGCGCCGCTTCGCCGCGTTCGATCCACGCGGCGCAGACCTGATCGCCCATCACGTTGACGACGGTGCGGCCCATGTCGAGCACACGGTCGACACCCAGCACGATCGCGATACCCTCCGGCGGCACACCGACCTGGGCCATGACGCCCATCAGGAGCGGCAGCGAACCGCCCGGCACACCGGCGGCGCCGATCGCGGTCAGGACACACATCGCGACGACGAGCAGTTGCTGCTGGAGCGAGAGTTCGATGCCGAACACTTGCGCGACGAACAACACGACCGCGCCCTCGAACAGCGCCGTGCCGTTCATGTTCATCGTCGCGCCGAGCGGCAGCACGAACCCGGCCACTTGCGGACGGATGCCCAGTGACTCCTTCGCGACGCGCAGCGCGGTCGGAAGCGTGGCGTTGCTCGACGATGTCGACAGCGCCGTGATCATGATCGGCGCGGCGCGCTTGAGGAACTCGACGGGCGAGCGACGCGCGAGCACAGCGAGGAGCACCGGGTACAACACGAAGAGCTGGACGAGGTAGCAGGCGATGACCAAGACGAAGTAGACGCCCAGCTTCTGCAGGAGTCCGACACCGAAGCGCGCCGTCACACCGAAGATCAGGCAGAAGACGGCATACGGCGCCAGCTTCATCGCGAAGCCGACGATCGCGACCATCGCGTCGCCCAATCCCTCGAGCACCGTCACCAGCGCCGTGCGCTTGCGCTCCTCCAGGTGGAGGACCGCCGCGCCGAACACGAGCGCGAACATG
>JBIKNC010000168.1:0-9938 GCA_044358925.1 Planctomycetota bacterium
GCGCGGCAGGCGCGGCCGGCGGCGCCGATGAACGGCGACGCGTCGCAGCCCGGCCTCGCCGGCGTCGTGCCGTTCAAGTTCGCGTGCCACCGCTGCGGGCACTGCTGTTCGCACGGCGACGGGCACGTGTGGCTCGCGGACGGCGAGGCGGAGCGTCTCGCCGCGCGCCTCGGTCTCGCGAACGACGTGTTCGAACGGCGCTTCGTGCGCACCGTGCCCGATCCGCGCACGGGTGAGTTGCGGCGCGCGTTGGTGGAGGAGCCGCGCGGCTCCGGTCGTTGTGTGTTCCTCGAAGGTGCGAACCACTGCAGCGTGTACCTCGACCGACCGACGCACTGCCGAACGTTCCCGTTCTGGCCGAGTGTGCTCGCTGACGCCGACGGTTTCGAACGCGCGCGCGCCGTGTGTCCGGGCATCGAGCCGGTCGTCGATCCGCTGCAGCGCGAACGCGCCTTCGACGAGCTGCGTGCGATCTACCGCGACGTCGATCGCGTCGTGGCGAACTCGCGCGCCGTGTGCATCGTGCGCGGTGTCTGTTGTCGCTTCGAGGAGGCCGGGCATCGGCTGTACGCCACGGCGCTCGAAGCCGACTTCGCCGCGGCGACGACGCCGCACGCGCCGCCGCCCGAGGCGCCCGGGCGCTGTCCGTACCACGTGGCCGGTCGCTGCACGGCGCGCGAGGCGCGGCCGCTCGGCTGTCGCACGTACTTCTGTGACTCTGGGCCGGGAGCGGCGCTCGAGGTCGATCACGAGCACTTCCTCGCGCGCATCCGCGCCGTGGCCGAACGGAACGGCTACCCGAGCACCTACGCGTCGTTCCCGGAACAACTGCGCGCGCGCGGCGTCGGCGAGCAACCGTCGTGAAGCACGTCGTCATCGCACTCGCGCTCGGCCTTGTCGCGGCGCTCGTCTACACCTTCGTCGAGCCGTCGCCCGCGCCGCCCGTCGTGAAGCCCGCGCCGGCGCCGATCGTCGTCGCACCGATGGGGGAGCGCCGCGCCGTGCTGCTCGAACCGCGCGACGGCGCGAAGGTGCAGGGCGACGCGCCGTGGGTCGCAGCGAACAACGCGGGTGTCCGGTTGCTCGACGGCGGTGACGTCGCTGCTGCGATCGAGCGCTTCGAGTTCGCGCTCACGCAACTCGGCGACGCCGACGGAACCGTCGCGCGTTCGAACCTGGCCGAGGCGCTCGCGCGGCGCGCGCGCACGCTGGCGGACGCACGGGCGTGGGACGACGCACTCGCGAGTTTGGAACGCGCGGTCGAACTCGACCCGCAGCGAACGGACCTCGCCGCGTGGCTCGTGCGCCTGCGCGACGAACGCGCCGTCGAGGGCGACTTCGCGAGTTACTCGTCGCAGCGCTTCGAACTCTCGTTCGACGGCGAACGTTCCGCGATCCTGGGCGGCGCGCAACGCGCGATCGACGTGCTCGAGGCCGCGTACGGCGAGTACTGGTTGTTCTTCGGGCACGACGCCGTCGCGAACGGCGAGCGCATCGCGGTCGTGCTCTACAGCCCCGAGCAGTTCCACGCGCTCACCGGACTCGGTCACTGGGCCGGCGGCGCGTACGACGGTCGTGTGCGCGTGCCGGTCGCCGATTTCGACGGCGACGAAGCGCGTTGGACGAACACGCTCTGGCACGAGGTCGCGCACGCGTTCCTGCACGACATCGCGCCGCGCGGGTTGCCGGGTTGGCTCGACGAAGGGCTCGCGCAGTACCTCGAACCGGGCGGCGTCGAAGCGGCGGCGCGCGCGCGAGCGTCGCTCTCGCCCGAGGCGTTGCACCCGCTGGCCGCGCTCGAAGGTGCGTTCAACTCACTCGGCGACCAGGGCGCGATCCGCCGCGGCTACGCGCAGGCGCTGGCGTTCACCGACCATCTCGTGCGCACGCACGGCGAACACGTCGTGCGCGAACTCGTGTTCGGCCTCGGTCGCGACGTCGACGTGGCGACGCGCTTCCGCGAGCTGGTCGGCTTCGACCTCGCCGTCGCGCACCAGGACTTCGCCGACGCTCTCGAGTAGTTCGTCGAAGAAGTTCGCGGCGCAGCCGACACCGCGGGCACCTCGCTGTCATCCATGCCGTCTGTGAACGGCACCACGACATGCGAACTGGATGGGCGGGCGGCGGCGAACGAACCGGCGAACGAACCGTGCGAGCGCTTGCGCCGCGACGGCGTCGAGACGCTCGGCGACCGCGAGTTGGTCGAGATCGTCGCCGGAGCGGCATTCGCGCGCGGGCTCGTGCTCGACGCGGAAGCATCGAAGGCGACGGCGGACGAGTGGCTCGAACGCGCGCGCGGCGGGGAGGTCTCGGTGCAGGCCGCCGCACGCCTCGCCGCGGCGTTCGAACTCGGGCGGCGCATCGAACGCGTGCGGCGCCACGCGGCAGCCCACGAACGCATCGACGGTCCGAGCGCCGCCATGCGTTGGTTCGAGCCCTTCTTTCGCGGCGAGCGGCAGGAGACGTTCGCGACGCTCCTGCTCGACGTGCGCGGCCGCGTGCGCAAGCTCCTGCCGCTGACCCGCGGCACGCTGACCTCGTCGCTCGTGCACCCGCGCGAGGTCTTCGGTCCGGCCGTGCGCGAGGGCGCGGCCGCGCTGATCGTCGCGCACAACCATCCCAGTGGCGACCCGGAGCCCAGCCCCGAGGACTTCGCCGTCACCGAGCGCCTCGTCAAAGCCGGCGAGGTGCTCGGGATCGCCCTGGTCGACCACCTGGTCGTCGCCGGTGCTTTGTGCCGCTCGCTCCGGCGCGACAGCGGCCTGTGGCAGCGCCGCGATCTCGCGGGTGAGGACGAGCTGCGTTCGACTTGAGCGGTTCCCAGCCCACCTCCCGGGGGCACTCCCGGGTTCGCGACCGCCGGCCGAGGAAATTTCCACACGTCCCGTTCGGTGCCGGCGAGTGGGCCGCTCCCCCCGGCCGGGCGAGAAGCCGGCGGCGAAAGCCGCGCAGCAACTCTCCTCCTTGTTGTGGGTTTGGGACGTGATGGGGGCCGGCGCCTGGGGGGTGCCGGCCTCCTCCTTTTGCAGGGCACTTCTGCGCGGGCGATCGGCGCCCTTCGTTCCACTCGGCCAGTCCGCCCGGTCAGTCCGCCCCCGCCGCTGCGGTGATCGGCTCGTAGAAGTAGAGGTCGAGGCCCGAGGCGAACACGGCCAGGCCCGCCAGCGCGTGGACGAGCCAGACGGCGAGGAAGCTCCGCCGCCGCTCGTACTCGAGCGCGAACACGAACCCGCCGAGCAGCGTCAGCGCGAGGGTGAGCGGGTGGTCGTACATCGCGTGCAGGAACGCGAAGCTCGCCGCGTTCCAGGCGACGAAGGCGCGCCGACCCGGCACCAGTGCGCGGTAGCGCGCGAAGTAGAAGGAGCGGTAGAGGAACTCCTGCGGCGCCGCGGACACGAACGGGTAGGCGACGAGGATCACGAGCATGAGCGTCGGTCGCTCGCGCGGCAGGTGCAGGAAGCGCTCGGGGTTCCACAGCGCGGCGAAGGCGAACAGCGCCGCCGCGGCGCACACACCGACGAGCAGCCCGCGACGCACGTGTGCGGCGAGCGGCGAGTGCGGCCGCTTCGGATCCGCCGCGATCGCAGCCGAGTTCAACGCGCTCCGCCGACGCGCGCGCCGCACGACGAGCGCAACGACGCCCGCGTACACGACCGGCAGCGCGAAGATCGCGAACTTCGAGACGTGCACGACGTCGAGCCACGCGACGAACGGCACGAGCACGAACAGCGCGCTCCACTCCAGCCACAGCAACGCTCGGTGCGGATGGGCCGCAGCCGTCTGCGGCGCTCGGATCGAAGGTTCGCTCACGGCACAGCGCCCACGGCGATTCAGCGCCGCTCGAAGAGACACGCCGCCAGCGCACACGCGGCCTCGGCGGCGGTTTCGATGCGCAGCACGTGCGGGCCGAGGCGCGCGGCGCGCACGTGGGCCTGATCGAGGAGCAGCCGCTCGGCCGCCGACCAACCGCCCTCGGGGCCGATGAAGAGGTGCACGCGGTCGGGGCTCGGCTCGCGCGCGAGCGCCGCGGCGAGGTGCTCGTTCGCGCGCGGGTCGAGCAGGAAGCGCGGCGCAGCGTCGTCCGCGTCCAGGTCTTTCAGATACGCAGCGAGCGAGCGCGGCTCGTGCAACTGCGGCAGCCACGCGCGGCCGCACTGTTTGAGGTTCTCGACGAGGATGCGCTCGAGTCGGTCGCGGCGCGTGGCGCGGCGCTGCTCGCCGGTGTGCTCGGTTTCGAGCGGCGCGACCGCGGCGGCGCCCAGTTGCACGAGGCGCGCGAGCATGTCCTCGCCGCGTGCGTCGCGCGGCCAGGCGGTGGCGATCTCGATGTGCGGCAGCGGCGCGCCGACTTGGCCGGGCGGCGGTTCGTGGCGCGGCGGCTCGGCGAGCACCGCGGCCAGGTCGCGTCGGTCGGCGCTCACGACGCGCACGCGGCACAGGGTTCCGCGGCCGTCGCGCGCGTCGGCCTCGTCGCCGACGGACAGTCGCAGGACCCGCAACGCGTGGTGCACCTCGGACTCGCTCAGTTCGACCGGTGCGCCGACGCGCGCGGGCGGAGTCGCTGCGAGGAAGAGCACGCGCGAGAGACTACTCGGCGCGCGACGTGGAAGCCTGCGGGCTCGCGTGCCATCGCCCACCTCGGCCGGTACTCTCAGCGCCAGAGCGTCCGCTCGCGTCGCGGATGCGTGACAGGAACGCGCTCGGCGGCTACGGCTGTCGTCGCGCGGAGCCGCGCCGCCCCACGCGCTGGTCGTCGTCCGTTCGGGACGCCGCGGCGCAACCGTCCCCCAGCTCTTCGCGACAGCAAGAAGCCGAATGTCGAAGCGACTCGCCCTGCGCCTGCTCTCGGGTACGAAGGAAGGAACGACGGTACCCGTGCCGGACGCGGGCCTGTCGGTCGGGCGCCGGGCGGGCAACGACCTCGTCCTCGACGATGCGTCGGTGTCGGGGCAGCACGCGAAGCTGACCCTCGAAAAGGGCGACCTGTGGGTCGCGGACGTCGGCAGCACGAACGGCACGAAGGTCGGCGGCCGCAAGGTCGAGCGCATGTCACTCCTACCGGGCGACGAGATCGTCTTCGGTTCGGTGCGCGCCCAGGTGGTCGAGGTCGACGCGGCGGCGCATGCGCAGGTGAATGCGCCTGCTGCGCCCGCGAGCGTGCCGTCGTTCCTCGACGACATCGACGAGATCAGTCTCGAAGAGCCTGCGCCCGCCGCCATCCCGGCCCGCGCGAACGCTCCCGCGGCCACACCGGCGACTCGGCCGCCGTCCGCACGTTCCCCGGCGCCCGCCGCGAAGGCCTCTGCAGCCGCGGCGACCGATCTGGCGTTGCCCGAGGACGACGAACCGCTGCGCGCCGACCTCTCGGCACTCGAACGCTCGAGCGGCGGATCGAAAGTGGTCGGCTTCGCGATCGGCGCGGTCGTCCTGATCGGCGGAGCGGCGGGCGCGTGGCTCGCGTTCGGACGCGGCGGCGGCGACGAGGCCGGCGGCGGACCGACGGTCGCGCTCGTGCCCGTCGAAGGCAACCTGCTCGGCGCCGACTGGTCGTTCGAGGAAGCGGAGAGCGCGAGCGCTTGGACGTCGTCCGAACTCGCGCCGGGTGTGTTCACGCGCGGTCGTGGCGGCGCACTGTCGGGTCGCGCGGGCCTGTCGGGCTCGTTCGCCGCGCTGGAAGGCGCCGTGGACTGGGCGCTCGAAGAGTCGGCGGCCGTGCGCGTTCAGCCGGGCCGCGTGCTCGAGGCTTCGGTCGCGGCGCTCGTCGAAGGCGACGCGTTCGCGCGCGTCGGCATCGCGTTCGTGGGCGACGACGGCGCGACGCCGATCGGAGCGCCGCTCTTCGGCCCGCGCATCGCGACCGCGGACGGCGAACGCAGCGTGTGTTCGGCGCCGGTGCCGAGCGGCGCGACGAGTGCGCGCCTCGTGCTCGTCGCAGGCGGCGACGGCGAAGTCACGTTCGACGACGCGGCGCTCGTCGTCGCGAACAGCGCGCGCGGCCCGGGCGCGATCGGCGAGTTCACCGCGACCACGACGGGCGACGGCGACGGCACGCTCGTGCTCACGCGCCTCGACACGCCGGTCGCGACGCTGCGCGGCGAACGCGCGGACGCGCCGCACACCAGCGGTGCGGGGTTGTCGGTGAGCGCGGTCGCCGGTGCGCCGCGTCTCGACGTGACTCTCGCCGGACCTGCACCGCGCACGCTGTTCGTCGATTCGCCGTCGACCGACGCCGGCCCGCGTCAGATCGCCTACGTGGCCGACGGGCGCTACTCGGCGACGTCCGGCGACTTCGAGGCGAGCGGCGTCACACAGATCCTCGCGGGGCGCGGCCTCGAACTCGTGCGCTTCGAATTCGACGCGCCGGTGGCGATCCGTCGACGCGTCGACGGGAGCACCTCGCGTCTCGAGATCGACCTCGGTTCGAGTGCGAAGGTCGCGCTGCAACTGGCGTTCGGCGCCGAGCGCGACGCGGCCGTCACACTCGCCGCCGCGAACCGCCGCGCGGAACGCGACGGGCAACTGGGCGACGCGCTCGCCGGTTGGGCGACGTTGCTCGCGACGTACGGCTTCGAGGAGACGCTCGTCGCCGAGAGCGAAGCGGCGCTCGCGCGCCTCTCCGCACTGGGCGGCGCCGAACTCGAGGCGATCGCGCGCGACGTCGAACGTGCCGACTTCTTCGGACTCGACGGCATCTACGCGGAGTGCGCCGCGCGCGCAGCCGCGTTGCGCACGCGCTTCGCGCCGTCGGGCGCCCTCGCGAGCGACGCTCCGAACTCCGTCGTCGCAGCGGCCGATGCGCTCGCCGCGCGCATCTCAGCCAGTCGCGCGGAGCTCGCGACGCGAGCCACGAGTGCTGCGACCGATGCGAGCGCCGCGATCGCCGCGTACCTCGAGCGTCAAGGCCTCGGCGGCCTCGCGCAGCGCATCAAGCGCGACTGACCGAGCCTTCTTCTTCCGCCCGCCGACCTCCGCGACGACCAGCGACCAACCACGAAGCGCGCACGAGCACTGCTCGAGTCCACGAAGCGCGCCGAACTTTCGGATCCAAGAGCCCATGCCGCGCACCGTCACAGGAATCGACGTCAACACCGCCGCCGCCGTGTTCTTGCGCGGGCACGTGAAGGGCAACACGTTCGCGGCGACCGGTTACGGGCACCAGTACCTCGATGCGACGGACGCGAACGAGGCCTGGGACGCGCTCGAGGTGCCGTTCGCACCCAAACTCGCGCGCGTCGGCGTCACCGGCCGCGAAGTCAACGTCAAGTACGTGCGCGTGCCGCGCCTGCCCGACTGGCAACTGCGCAAGTTGATGCGCTTCGAGGTGGAGGAGGTCGGCGGTGCGTCGGAGAGTTCGGTCGCAGCCGACTTCAACGTGCTGCCGCCGCTGCCCGAAGTGGAGGACGAGGACGTCGTGCTGCTGGCGATGGCGCGTGAGTCGCTGCTCGAGACGTTGCTCGAGAACACGCAGAGCATCGGCGGCCAACTGGACGCGTTCACGCCGAACTCGGTCGCGCTCTACAACGTGTGGGTGCGCTTCGGCGTCGTCATGGACGACACCGTGATGATCGCGAACATCGGCGGCGACGACGTCGACGTCGTCATCGTGCGCGGCAGCGACCTCGTCTTCGCGCGCAACCTGTCGGGCGGCTCGCGCCTGTTCGATCGCGCGATCGCGGATCGACTCGGCATCGACCTGGCACGCGCGTCGAAGGTGCGCCGCCAACTCGTCGACCTCGCGCCGGGCGCGACGTTCACGGACCAAGCGGCGGAGCGCGCCTCGCGTGCGTGCGCCGCGCCGGCCGGTCAGATCGCGAGCCTGTTGCAGTCGAGCGTGACCTTCGCGAAGTCGCAGGTGCGTGTGTCGAGCCTGCGGCTCGATCGCGTGTTCGTGTGCGGCGATCTGGCCGACACGGCCGGCCTCGCGGAGCAGTTGACCGGCAGCCTGGGTGTGAAGACCGAGGTCTTCGATCCGTTCACGGTCGTCGACACCGGCAAGCTCGATCAGGACGCCGCCGAACTCCTCGAGCAGCACAAGAGCGCGTCCGTCGTCGCACTGGGGCTCGCGACCGCGGCCTCCGATCCGAACGGCTACGGCGTCGAGATCCTGCCGAAAGCCGTGCTCGCGAAGCGCGACTTCCAGCAGGGCACGCTGTTCCTCGTGCTGGCGGCGGTGCTCGCGGTCGGTTTCCTCGGTTGGCGATTCGCCGACGAGAAGAGTCGCGCGGCGAGCGCCGAGACGCGTGCCAACGGACTCACGTCGCAACTCAACCAGAAGAAGCGCGACGACGCGGCCACCGAGGAGCTGTTGCTCGAGAACACGAAGCTCGCGGAGCTCGCGCGCGAGCTGCGCGCGGTGGCCGGCACCGGTCGCCAACTCGCGACGGTCCTCGACGCGCTCGACGGACTCCAGCCGCGCGGCTTCGCGATCAAGAAGCTCGACACACGCCTCTCGATCGACCAGGAATTCGGCATCGCGAAGGGCAGCGAGGCGCCCATCGTCGTGATCGAAGGCACGGCCGAGGAAGGCGTCGAACCGAACAACCAGGTCTTCCTGCGTTTCGTCGAGCGGCTGCGCGGCGAACTGCCCGGCTACTCGGTGCGCGAAGGCATGGGCGCGACGAACACGACCTTCTCGCTCGACGTGACGGCTTTCGCGGCGAAGCCGGCCGTGGCCGAAACCGCCGACGCCGAACCGAACGACACCGACGAATCGAACTCCGCGAGCGGCCGCTGACAGAGAGAGAAGATCGACGCTTCGCGCCGGACAAGCTCTCTTCGAGGCCCATCGCCCAATCGCTGTCGCGGTTGGAGCACGCACGCTGCACGACTCACCGACGCTCACGACGAACATGGATCTCGAAGAGTACTGGCAGGAGAACAAGCGCTTCCTGGCGCGCATCGGCATCGGCTGCGCCGTGTTCCTCGTCGGCCTCGGCGTCGTGAACGCGACCGTCGGGGCCGAGCGCAAACGCCTCGAAGGCACCGTCACCTCGACGCAAGGCAAACTCGCGGCGCCGTTCTACAGCGCCGACGATCGTCGGAACGCGGAAGGCGACAACGAAGCACTCGCGGCCACGGTCGCCGCGTTGCGTGCGCAGGTCGAGTTCCAGCCGCGCGCCGAGTTCCGCGGCACGGGCCCTGTCGACGCGTCGCGCTTCATCAACGTCGCGAGCCGCGTGCGCAGCGAAATCATGCCGCTGGCCAGTCGCCGCAACGTCTCGATCGATCCGAAACTCGGCATGCCGGAGTCGACGCCCACGCAGGGCGATCTGATCGAGCGCCACCTCGATGCGCTCGACGTCGTCGAGCGCGTCGTGCGCGTCGCGATCGACGAACGAGTGAAGAAGGTCGCCGCCATCACGGTGCGCACCGATCCGGCGCTCAACTCGCGCAAAGGTGTCGGTGCGATCGAACGCACGCGTGTGACTTTCGAGATCGAAGGTGACGACCTCGCGCTGCAGCGCTTGGTCGTGCGCACGCAGGACGACGCGCCGGCGCCGCTCGTGATCGAGTCCGCGACGTTCGTGCGTTCGCAACGCGATCCGCAGGTCGTCACACTCGAACTCGTCGTGTTGATCCCGCGCGTCAAGGCTGTGGCGAAGGACGAAGAGGACCCGGCATGAAACTGCGACAGGAACAGATCGTCTTCGCGATCGTGCTCGTGATCCTCGCCGCGTTGTTCGCGTCGAGCAGTTCGAAGGGCAAAGCGCCGGCGACGCGTCGCGGCACGGACAAGGAGCTGGTGCGCCACGCCGCGCCGACGCCGCTGGCCGACGCAACCGTGGCGCGTCACGAACAGGAGCTGTTCTCGCCGCCGCGCGACAGTCGTCCGCTGCCGCCGCTGCCGTTCGTCGAACCGCCGCTGCCGCCGCTGCCCGCCGTCGCTCCGCCGCCCGCGCCCGGTGTCGAGTCCGAACTCTTCGGACGACTCCTGCGCA
>JBIKNC010000365.1:0-2627 GCA_044358925.1 Planctomycetota bacterium
CCGGATCTGGCGACAGGGTGCCTGGCACCGTACGCGCCACGCCCCCCCGCTCTCGAACGCGGCGCAGTAGCATCGCCAGGGAACACGCTCCGCCGCCCCCGCGTCGGAGCGGGCGTCTCCAAACCCCTTCGGGAACCACATGATCGAAATTCGCACGCTCACGACTCTCGGTGCGCTCGTGCTCGCCGGCACGGCGCTCGTCCACACGGCTTCCACGCAGGACGGCTCGCCCGAGAACGACTGGCGCTACTACAACGGACGCGACCACTACACCGTCGAGCACGACCTCACGCGCCTCTCGGTGCGTTTCGAGAACGCGCGCGACGTCGCCGCCTTGCGCGCGGCGCTGCTCGAGCATCCGGAGGTCGACGCGGATGCACTCGCGCGCAGTCCGGTCTCCGAAGAAGGTTGGTTGTGGGTGCCGCTCGTCGCCGGCCTCACCGACAGCCAAGTGCGCCGCTTCGAAGCGACGCTCGACGCCGACGCGCGCGTCGTCTACGCGGAACCGGCGATCGTGCGCACGGGTGAGCCGCTCGGCCTCACGAACCGCCTGCTCGTCTCGCTGAAGAAGAACGTCTCGCGCGGACAGCTGGAGTCGCTCATGGCGCCGCACGGCACGTCGATCGTCGAGTCGATCGACTACGTCGAAGAGGGCTACGTCCTCGAACTGCCGCGCGCCGCTCGCCGCACCGCACTCGGCGTCTCGACCGATCTCATGGAGAGCGGTCTGTTCGAGTGGAGCGTGCCCGACTTCGTCGTCGAACGCGTCTCGCGCTACACGCCGAACGACCCGAACTACCCGAGCCAGTGGCACCTCAACTCCACCGGCCAAGGCGGCGCGAAACTCACCGCCGACGTCGACGCCCCGCAGGCCTGGGACACGCAGAAGGGCTCGACCTCGATCGTCGTCGCGATCATCGACGGCGGCGTGCAGTACAACCACCCCGACTTCTCCGGCAACGCGGTCGCGGGCTACGACTTCCTCGGCAACGACGCCACGCCGCTGCCGTCGGGCTCCGGTGACAACCACGGCACGGCCTGCGCCGGCGTCGCGGTCGCGCGCCACAACAACGGCATCGGCGTCGCGGGCATTGCGCCGTTCTGCAAGCTCATGCCCATCCGCCTCGTCGGCACCGGCATGACGACGGCGAAGGAAGCGAGTGCCATCGCCTGGGCCAAGAACAACGGCGCCGCGATCATGAGCAACTCGTGGGGCCCGCCGGACGGCACCGGCGTGAACTACCCGCTGCCCGCGAACGTGAAGTCGGCCATCGACGACGCGAAGCTCAACGGCCGCGGCGGCAAGGGCTGCCTCATCTTCTGGGCGTCCGGCAACGGCAACGAGTCGGTCGAACTCGACGGCTACGCCAAGTACTCGGGTGTGATCGCCGTCGGCGCGTCGAACGACCAAGCGGTGCGTTCGTACTACTCCGACTTCGGCCCGTCGCTCGACTGCGTCGCGCCGAGCAACGGCGGCACGACATCGGGCATCTGGACGACCGACCGCACGGGCACGTCGGGCTACTCGACGGGCGACTACACGAGCACGTTCGGCGGCACGAGTTCCGCGTGCCCGCTCGCCGCGGGTGTGATGGCCCTGGTGCTCTCGCAGAACCCGAACCTGACCTGGCAACAGGCCTACAACAACATCACGAGCACCGCCGACAAGATCGGCACGGGCTACGTGAACGGGTTCTCGAACAACTACGGCTACGGCAAGGTCAACGCGCGAGCGGCGGTGCTCGCGGCCGGTGGAACGCCCCCGCCGCCCCCGCCGACGAGCACGACGACGACGCATTCGTCGATCAACGTGCCGCTGGCGATCCCGGACAACAACACGACGGGCATCTCGTCGACCAACGTCGTTTCGGGACTCGTCGGGACGCTCACGGAAGTGAACGTGTCGGTGGCGATCACGCACACCTACAAGGGCGACCTCGAAGTCGCGCTCATCCACCCGGACGGCACGATCGTGCTGCTGCACAACCTGTCGGGTGGTTCGACCGACAACATCGTCACGACGTTCGACACGTTGACCGCGCCGGCGCAGAGCCTCGCGGCCTTCAACGCCAAGACGCCGAACGGCACGTGGCGCTTGCGCGTGCGCGACCTCGCGGCGCAGGACATCGGCAACCTGACGTCGTGGTCGGTGCAGCTCACCTACCAGTGAGCTGATCGACGATGGAGCAACGCGGCCGCGCTCGGTTGATCCGAGCGCGGCCGCGTGTGTTCCTACGCACCTCAGCCGAAGCGCACCGCCGTACGCGAAAGGCTGCCGTACTCGAAGCCGGTGATCGGGTAGGAGACGGCGCTCGTGTTCTCGAGGCCGGCGCCCGCCGCCACGAGCAGCGGCAGGAAGTGTTCGAGGCTCGGGTGCGCGAGCGACAGGTCGGGGGCTCGCTGACGGAAGTCGGCGAGCGCATCGAGATCGCCCGACTCGAGTGCAGCGCGCGCCCACGACTCGAACGCGGTCGCCCAACTCGGCGGCGGCGCAGCGCCGCTCCAATCGAGCGCGCGTAGGTTGTGCACGAGGCCGCCGCTACCGAGCACGAGCACGCCCTCGTTCGCGAGCGGCGCGAGCGCGCGGCCCAGTGCGACGAGTTCGGCGCCGCTCGCGCGGCTCGGTA
>JBIKNC010000020.1:0-32505 GCA_044358925.1 Planctomycetota bacterium
GGGCGCGCTTTGCGCGCCCTGCTCCGATCGGGGCGCTCGACGAAGTGCGGAATGGCGGCGGATTTTGCTACGGCACGGTACCGCCGCTGGATGTCCGACACCGTACCGCCAGCTCGACCGGCAACCCGTCAGTTCTCGTCGCCGCCGAGCACCGCGAGGAAGGCCTTCTGCGGAATGTCGACGTTGCCCACGGCGCGCATGCGGCGCTTGCCTTCCTTCTGCTTCTCCAGCAGCTTGCGCTTGCGCGACACGTCGCCGCCGTAGCACTTCGCCGTCACGTCCTTGCGCAGCGCGCGGATCGACTCGCGGGCGATGATCTTGCTGCCGATCGCGGCCTGCAGCGCGATCTCGAACAGGTGGCGCGGGATCTCCTTCTGCAGCTTGCGGATCGCCATGCGACCGCGCTGGTCGGCCTGCGTCTTGTGCACGATCGACGAGAGCGCGTCGACCTCGGACCCGTTCACGAGGATGCGCAACTTGACGAGGTCGTCCTCGCGGAAGTCGCGCAGCTCGTAGTTCATCGTGCCGAAGCCGCGCGTCGCCGACTTGAGCTTGTCGTAGAAGTCGTAGATCAGCTCGGCCATCGGCACGTCGTACTCGATCTGCACGCGCGTGGTCGACAGGTGGTCCTGGCGCACGTACGTCGCGCGGTGGTCCACGGCGATCTGCATGATCGCGCCGATGTACTCGGTCGGGACCATGATCGTCACCCGCGCGACCGGTTCGAGGATGCGGCTGTACTTGTCGGGCGACGGCAACTGACCCGGCGAGTGGATCTCCTTCATCTCGCCGTCCGGCATCTCGATGCGGTACGTGACCGTCGGAGCCGTTTGGATGAGATCGAGGTCGTGCTCGCGTTCGAGCCGCTCCTGAATGATCTCCATGTGCAGGAGACCGAGGAAGCCGCAGCGGAACCCGAAGCCGAGCGCTTCCGACGTGACCGGCAGATACGCGAGCGACGAGTCCGAGAGCGTGAGGGTCGCGAGCGCCTCGCGCAGGTTCTCGAAGTCGCTGTTGTTCGTCGGGTAGAAGTCGGCGTAGACCATGTGCTGCGCCGGGCGGTAGCCGGGCAGCATCTCGACCTTCGCGCGTTTGTGGTGGGTGAGCGTGTCACCGACGCGCACGTCGCCGAGGATCTTGATGTTCGAGATGAAGTAGCCGACCTCGCCCGCGGACAGCTTGCGCGTGCGTGTCATCGCCGGCTGGAACTGGCCGAGTTCGATCGTCTCGTACACCTTGCCGGTGCCGAGCATCTCGACCCACTCGCCTTCCTCGATCGAACCGTCGACCACGCGGATGTAGACGATGATCCCGCGGTACTCGTCGTAGACCGCGTCGAAGATCAGGCAGCGCAACGGCGCGGCCGGGTCGCCCTTCGGCTGCGGGATGCGCTCGACGATGCGGTCGAGCACCGCCGAAACGCCGACGCCCGTCTTGCCCGAGATGTGCAGCGCGTCGGCCGCGTCGATCCCGAGGCTGTTCTCGATCTCCTCGGCCACCTCGAGCGGCCGAGCGTGCGGCAGGTCGATCTTGTTGAGGACCGGCATGACCTCGAGGTTGCCCTCGATCGCGAGGTAGGCGTTCGCGACGGTCTGCGCCTCGACGCCCTGCGACGCGTCGACCAAGAGGATCGCGCCTTCGCAGGCCTGCAGGCTCTTCGCGACCTCGTAGTTGAAGTCGACGTGGCCCGGCGTGTCGATCAGGTTGAGCTGGTAGCGCACCCCGTCCTTCATGTGGAAGACGGTCACCGCGTGCGCCTTGATCGTGATCCCGCGCTCGCGCTCGAGATCCATGCTGTCGAGGATCTGCGCCCGCATCTTCCGCTTCTCGACCGCGCCCGTCAGCTCGAGGATGCGATCCGCGAGCGTGGACTTGCCGTGGTCGATGTGCGCGATGATCGAGAAGTTGCGGATGAAGCGGGGTTCCACGGGGGCTCGGCCGGTTGGCGAGCGAAGAAGTCTATCCGCGCCCCACTCGAACGTCCCGCCTCACGTCGATCCGCACGCGGCCACGAACTGCGGCAGGAGCGCTGCGAACGCCGCGAGCGCGCGACCGCGATGCGAGACCTGCGCCTTCTCTGCGGGTGAATACTCCGCGAACGAGCGCTCGTCCTTCGGCGCGCCCAGATTGCCCACGGCGAAGAGCGGGTCGTACCCGAAGCCGTGTGCGCCGCGCGGTTCGGTGAGGATGCGTCCCTCGACGCGGCCCTCGAAGGTCGCGACGACGCGCCCGCTCGGAGCGGCCAGCGCGAGGACACACACGAACGCGGCGCGCCGATCGGTCGTGCCCGCCAGGCGCGCGAGCAGCGCCCGGTTGTTCGCCGCGTCGTCGCCGTGCCGACCCGCGTAACGCGCCGAGCGCACACCCGGTTCGCCGCCGATCGACGGCACCACCAGCCCCGAGTCGTCGGCCAGGCACCAGCGACCGGCCGCGCGGGCGCCGCTCGTCGCCTTCTTCGCCGCGTTGCCGCGGAAGTCGGGCGCGTCCTCGTCCACCTCGGGCAAGCCGCCCACGTCGGCCGGGACGAGGAGGCGCACGCCGAGCGGCTCGAGGAGCGCCACGAGCTCCGCGAGCTTCTTCGTGTTCCCGCTCGCGACCAGGAGTTCCAGTCCTGCGAGCTGTGCGCCGCTCACGTCTTCACGGCCAGTGCCGCCCGCTGCGCTTCGAGCACCTGGGCGATGCCCTCCTCGCCGCACGCCAGCAGCGCGTCGAGTTGGTCGCGCGCGAACGTCGTGCCCTCGCCGCCGCCCTGCACCTCGACGAAACGCCCCTCGCCGTTCTTCACGAGGTTGAGGTCGACCTCCGCGCGGCTGTCCTCGCTGTAGTCGAGGTCGCACAGCACCTCGCCGCCGACCAGGCCCACGGACACCGCAGCGACCTGGCTCAGGAGCGGCCAACCGCGCAACTGGCGGCGGCGCTCCATGTGCGTGAACAGGTCGCACAGCGCGACCCACACGCCGCTGATCGAGACGGTGCGCGTGCCGCCGTCCGCCTGGATGACGTCGCAGTCGAGGTGGATCGTGCGTTCGCCGACCAGCTTCAGGTCGACGACGCTGCGCAGCGCGCGGCCGATCAAACGCTGGATCTCCATCGAACGGCCGTCGACCTTGCCCGCGCGTTCGCGCGCTTTGCGCCCCTGCGTCGAGCTGGGCAGCATCGCGTACTCGGCGGTCAGCCAACCCTGACCTTTGCCCTGCAGGAAGGCGGGCACGCCGTCGGTGACGACTGCGGTGCACAGCACACGTGTGCCGCCGAACGACGCGAGGACGGAGCCGGGTGCGCTCGTCGTGAAGTGGCGTTCGAAGCGGACGGGCCGCATCGAGTGGTTCGAGCGATCGTTCTGGCGGGGCATGGGCGCGCCATTCAATCGCGGCGCCACCCAATCGCAAGCCCTTCAATCACACGAGTCGAGCGCGCGCACGTGTTCGAGCGCGAACGGCGCCGCCGCGCCGGCGAGCACGAGGCCGCGCTCGAGGTCGAGGGCGACGAGGCGGCCGCGGACTTCGCTCTCGCCGGTCGGCGTCGCGCGCAGCACACGCACGTCGCGGCCGACCAGCCCCGTCGCGGCTGCGTAGTCGGCGGCGAGCGCCGTGCGCGCCGCGCGGCCGTCGGTCGCGGAACACGCGCGTTCGAGTTCGAACGCGAGCGCCGCGAGCAGGTGCGCCAGCGTCGCGTCGACCAGTTCCGCGCCGCCGCGCGCGCCTGCGAGCACGAGGCTCGTGACACGCCGCTCGGCGGCCAGGGCCGGCGGGAATTCGCGCTGCGCCACGTTGATGCCGACGCCGACGAGCAACGCGACGCGGCCGCCGCTCTCGAGCGCCTCGACGAGCACGCCCGCGAGCTTCGCACCACCGACGTCGACGTCGTTCGGCCAGTCGAGCCGCGCCGTCGCGACACCGCTCGCACGCACCGCAGCCAGCGTCGCGAGCCCGGCCGCCATCGTCACCGCCGCACCCGACGGGCGCGTGTCCGCGAACCAGATCGCGGTCGTGTACAGCCCCGCGCCGGGCTCGGAGTGCCACACACGTCCCTGCCGCCCGCGACCCGCCGTCTGCTCCCGAGCCACGTGCACTTCGCCGTGCCGCGCGAGCCCCGCGCGCACGCGCCGCGCCGCCTCGCTCGAGGTCGAATCGAGCACGTCGTGTCGCAGGATCTCGAACATGGGGTCGGCGGCCGGCAGCGACTTTCTCATCGGGCTGCTGACGCCGCATCTATCATGCGGCGGTGACCTCCGCGCCCCAACGCCCGCGTTCGCGCTGGAAGCAACGCCTCGCCGCACTCGCGCTGGGCTTCGCGGTGCCGCTCGTGCTGCTGGAGATCGCGGTGCGCTTCGTGCACGGCGCGCCGCTCGCCCAGCGCGAACCGCTGATGCTCGTCGAGAGCAATGCGCTGCGCGGCTGGCAACACGTTCCGTCGCGCGACTTCCACACCTTCACGCACCTCGCGTGCATCAACGCACTCGGACTGCGCGGCCCGGAAGTCGAAGCGCGCGTCGAGGGCGAGCTGCGCATCGTCGCGCTCGGCGACAGCACGACGTTCGGAGTCGGTGTGGCCGACGCGGACACGCTGCCGGCGCGCCTCGAACTCGCACTGGAAGAGCGTCTCGCGCGCCCCGTGACCGTGGTGAACACGGGGCACGCGGCCTACTCGACCAACCAAGAAGTCGCGCTCCTCCACGAACTCGGCGAGCGCCTCGATCCCGACGTCGTCGTGCTCTTCTGGTTCTTCAACGACCTCGTCGAGGAGGCCATTCCGGCGCGCGCAGAGCGCCTCGCGCAGGTCGGACCGTCGGCGTTCGAGACGCAGGGGCCGTTCGCGGGCTGGCCGCGCACGCGCTGGCGCATCGTCGAGGCGCTGCGCTCGTCGGCCGTCTTCGCGTATCTGCACTGGCAGCAGGACTACCGCCGCCACGGAGTGTTCGCAGGCTTCGAGAACGGCTTCGCCACGTTGCCGGTCTGGATGGAGCACCTCGAAGCGCGCTGCGCCGAACTCGGCGCCGAGCTGTACGTCGTGGTCGTTCCGTTCTCCGTCAGCTTGGCGCGCGAGAACGCGTGCCGGCCGCTCGAGGAGCGCGGCGCAGCCTTCTTCCGCGAGCGCGGCCTCCCGACGTTCGAGACACGCGCGGCGCTCGAAGCGGAACTGCCGCGGCTCGGTCGTCACCCGCACGTGCGCTACGACTACCACTACGACGCACAGGGCAACGAAGTGCAGGCGCGTGCGGTCGCGCAGTGGCTGGCCGAGTCGAGTGCGCGCGTGCGCGGCGAGTAGACTTCGCACGTGAAGCCGGTGATTCGAACGCAGCGTCGCGGCGCAGCACACACGCGCAGTTGCGCCCGAGCGGCGCAGCTGGCTGCACTACTGGCGGCGCTCGCCGCGTGCGGCTCTGGTGAACAGACTGTGCCCGCCGCAGCGGACGCCGCCGCGCCGCACGCCGCGCCTCACGAACGTGTGATCCTGTTGGTCGTGTTCGACGCGTTGCACGCCGACCACCTCTCGCACCTCGGTTACGAACGAGCGACGACTCCCAACCTCGATCGACTCGCGAGCGACGGCATCAGCTTCTCGAACTGCTTCTCACCGGCGCCGTACACACGCGCCGGCATCCCGAGCATCCTCACCGGTCGTCTGCCCGACCACCACGGCGTGACGGGCGGCGGAGCGGTGCTCGCGCGCGGCGAGACGACGATTGCGGAGCTGTTCGCCGAACGCGATCTGCCCACGCGTGCCGCGATCGCGAACCTGAACGGCTCGGAGATCTACGCCCTCGATCAGGGCTTCATCGAGTTCAGGAACCACATGCTGGTGGAGGAGGGGCGCTCGGCCGACATCACGTTGGGCGAGAACTCGTTCCATCAGCCGAGTGCGGACGAGTTCACTGCGCGCGTGCGCGGTTGGCTCGACACCGATGCGAACGGCCCGGCCTTCTACTACCTGCACTACCTCGAACCGCATCCGCCGTTCGACCCGCCGCCCGAGTATCGCAAGCGTTGGCTCGACCCCGCGTACGACGGCATCTTCGCGAGCGGCATCACGAAGTATCTGATCCAGGAGACGAAGGGCGAGATCGAGGCCTCGGAAGCGGATCGTGCGGCGGTGCGTGCGCTCTACGACGCGAGCCTCGCGTACGCGGACGCGCAATTCGGCGACGTGCTCGACGAACTGCGAACGCGCGGTCTGTACGACGACGCGTGGATCGTCGTCACGTCCGACCACGGCGAGGCCATGTGGCAGCACGGCGAGTTCGGGCACAACCTGCAGCTCTTCGACGAGATGCTGAACGTGCCGCTGATCGTCAAACCGCCCAAGGGCGTGGCGGCGCGCTCACGCATCGAGCCGGCGCTCGTCTCGACGCTCGACATCCTGCCCAGCCTGGTCGAATGGTGCGGACTCGGGGCGCCTCTCGAGCCGATCGACGGACGAGCGCTCACCCCGCTGCTGGCACCCGATCCGACTCTGGGTGGTGCAGCGTTCGACGACGGCACACGCGAGCTGATCCTGCGCACGCACGAGGACGTTCCAGATCTCGCACTGCGCACGAACCGCGACAAGACGATCGTGCTGCGCGGTCCGAACGGCGGAGTGCGCGCGCTCGAGCATTACGATCTCGTGAGGGACCCCAGGGAGCGCGAAAACGTCGCAAACATGCACCCAGACGTCGCGCGCGCGCGAAGTGTACGCTTGCGAGACTGGTTCGCCGGAGCAGCGGCGCGCCAGCTCCCACGTGATTCGATCGAGTTGAGCGAGGCGCAGGCGCTTCTCCTCGAACGCCTCGGCTACAAAGCCGAGTGACAGCGAACGCGCGGAGGCGGGAACCGGCGCGGGGCTCAAGAAGTCATCACAACGACGCCGAAGCCGATGTTCGAGGGGGCACGTGTTCCCGAGCGAGCGGCGTCGGTGATCGAACGCTCCGGGTCCTCGCGCACACGGCGCGCGGTCGGCGCGGGCAACCAGAAGAGGAGGGGAGTGTGCACCACGGTTTCGTGTCCTTGCGTCGAGTGATCGCCGCGGTCGGGTCGACCGTGCTCGTTGCGTGCGCCGGAGAGGCGCCGGTCGCGAGCGAACGCCCCTATGTCGGCGGAGCGCTCGTCACCGAGGCGTCGAGCGCGCAGCGCTTCGGGTTCACTCCAGGAAGTGGAGGCGCCGGCGGAGACATGAGCGGCATGGGAGCCGTGCCGACTGCCGCCCAGGCGCAGTTCGACTTCGACGTGCCGGACGGTTGGACGAATCTCGCGCCGACCTCGATGCGCGCCGTCAACCTGGCCATCGCGCGCGAACCCGCGGCGCAGTGCACGTTGACGCTCCTGTCGGGCGACGGCGGCGGACTCGCCGCGAACATCGATCGCTGGCGCGGACAGATGGGACTCGGTGCCTCGACGCCGGCCGAACTCGCGGCGCTGCCGGTCGGCGAGCTGCTCGGCCGATCCGCAGTGCGCGTCGACTTCAGCGGCGACTACGCGGGGATGGGCTCGACGGCGAGCAGCGGCTACCGCATGGTCGGTCTGCTCGCGGTCGCGACCGAGGGCTCCGCGTTCCTGAAGTTCGTCGGTCCCGCGCCGGTGGTCGAATCCGAACTCGCGGCCTTCGATGCGGTCGCGGCTTCGCTGCGCGTGCGCGACAACGCGGTGGCGAATGTCGACGTCTCCGCGGCGCCGCCGACCGCGCCGGCCGCCGCACCGGCCGCCGCGCAGAGTGGCGGCGTGGCGGGCTCGAACTCGAAGCTGCGCTGGCAGGCGCCGCCGACGTGGACACAAGGGCCCACGCGCATGATGCGCGAGGTCACGTACACGACGCCCGACGGCATGGACTGCTACATCAGCATCCTCGCGGGCGACGGCGGCGGCATCCGCGCCAACTTCGATCGCTGGCGCGCGCAGATGGGCGCGGCGCCGCTCTCGTCGGAGGAACTCGCCGCGCTCGAACGCGCTCCGAGCCTCGGAGCGACCGCGCTCCTGATCGAGATCGGCGGTTCGTTCGAAGGCATGAGCGGCGAGAAGGTCGAAGACGCACTGATGCTCGGCGCGGTCATCGCCCAGGACGACGCAACGGTGTTCGTCAAACTCGTCGCACCGACCCCGGTCGCACAGCGCGAACGTGAAGCGTTCCGCGCCTTCGTCTCCAGCCTGGAGCTTGCTCAGTGAATGCAACTTCCTTCGCGCAGCGCGTCGTGGCCTTCTTCTCGTCGTTGACGCTCGCGGGGGTGTTGCTGGGCCTGCTCGCCCTGCTGACGTTCCTCGGAACGATCGCGCAGGTCGACCACGGCCTGTACGACGTGCAGGGGCGCTACTTCGAGTCGCTGTTCTTCGTGCACCACGCGGGTCCCGTGCCGATTCCGCTGCCGGGCGGCGGCCTCGTGATGGGCATGTTGTTCGTGAACTTGCTCGTCGGCGGCGTCGTGCGGCTGAAGAAGGGCGCGCGCAACGCGGGTGTGGTCGTCGCGCACGTCGGCATGCTCGTCCTCCTCGCCTCGGGCTTCGTCGAGTTCGCCAAAAGCGTCGACGGACACACGACGCTCTACGAAGGACGCAGCGCCGACTGGTACCAGAGCTACACCGAGAACGAGCTGTTCGTCGCCGAACTCGTCGGCGGCGCTCCCGCGCGCGAGTGGGTCGTTCCGGCGCGTGCGTTCGAGCGCGCGACGCCCTCGGCGCCCGTGCGAGCGGAAGGCCTGCCGTTCGATCTGTCCGTCACGCACTGGTTCGTGAACGCCGACGTCGCGCGCAAGGGGCCGATGTTCGAGGTCGACGTGCCCGTGGTCGACGGCTACTACCTGACGCCGCTGCCGAAGGCGAAGGAAGCCGAACGCAACGGCACCGCGGCCGTCGCACGCATCGACGCGAACGGAACGACGCGCGAAGGACTGTTGTGGTCGTTCTCGGCTGCGCCGTGGACCGTCGACGTCGACGGGCAGACGTACGCGATCGACCTGCGACGCGCGCGCCACGCGCTGCCGTTCACGGTGCGCCTCGACGACTTCAAGAAGGAAGACCATCCCGGCACGACGATGCCCGCGTGGTTCTCGAGCGACGTGACCGTCACGAACGGCGGTGTGTCGCGCCCGGTGTTGATCTCGATGAACGAACCGCTGCGCGAGAGCGGCGTCGTCGCCTACCAGGCCTCGTGGGGACCGCCGAACTCGCCGCCGGGGACGCCGCTCTTCTCGACGCTGGCCGTCGTCGCGAACCCGGCCGACCAGTGGCCGCTGGTGTCGTGTGTGATCATCGCGGCCGGACTCCTCTACCACTTCGGGCGCATGCTCGTGAAACACGTCCGTCGTGAGGTGCGCGCGTGAAAGCACTCGTCACAGCTCTTCTGGTCCTGGTCGGCTGCGCGAGCCACGCTCGCGCGCAAGACGGATACGCGCCGCCGGTCACAGCGCCGAACTCCGGAGCTTTCGCGGCGAGTGACGCGACGCTCGACGCTCTCGGTCGGTTGCCGGTGCAGGACGGCGGGCGCGTGAAGCCGCTCTCGACGTTCGCCGGCTTCACGCTGTTGCGCGTCAACGGCCGCCGCGAGGTGGCGAACGGCGACGACAAGCTCTCGCCCGACGCGTTCCTGTTCGAGACGCTCATGCGCCCCGAGGTCGCGGCCACGTTGCCGCTGTTCCTCGTGGCCGAGGGTGCGGCCATCGATGCGATCGGTCTCGACGCGTCGGCGAAGAAGCGCCGCGCGCGCTGGACGTTCGACGAACTGCGCCCGGCCGTGCCGCGCCTGTTCGAACTCGCGCACGAGTGGGGCGCGGTCGATCCGAAGCTGCGCACCGCGACACAAGCGCAGGTCGTGTCGCTCGCCCAGAACGTCGACACGTTCCTCGGACTCGCGGGCCACCTCGACTTCGCGCGCGTCGACCTGCCGCTGCCGCAGGGCGGTCGTTTCGCTGCGCTGCTCGGCGACGACGACGGCGAGGTGCGCTACTCGCAACTCGTCGAACACGGCGCCGCCTTCGGCGATCTGTACCGCGAACTCGCATCGAGCGGCGACCCGCTCGTGCGCGAAGAACTCGCCGACGTCGACGTGACGTTGCGACTCGCTGCCGAGGTGGCGCGCATGGCGAAGACACTCACGCTGCTGCCGCCGACCGGCGACGCGGAGGCGCGGCCCGAGTGGATCACGCCGAACGAGGTGCTGATGGCCGCCCTCGATGGCGAAGCCGTCGGCCCCGAGGTGCTGGCAGCGTTGCGCGGCTTCGAGGACGCCGCCCGCGCGACGAACGACGACGAAGTGCGCACCGCGTTGCTCGCCGTCGGCGCGGCCACACGCTCCCGCGCCGATGCGCGCGGCGAACTGCACAGCATCGACCTCGAGCGCAGCTACTACGCCGCGAAGCCGCTCACCTGGTCGACGATGCTCTACATCCTCGGCTTCGTCGGTGCCGCCTTCACGTGGCTGCGCCCGCGTTCGAAGATCGCGCACCGCGCCACCGTCGCGCTCACGTTCGGAGGTCTCGCCTTCCTCGTCGCCGCGATCACGGTGCGCTGCATCATCCGCGAGCGCCCGCCCGTCAGCACGCTCTACGAGACCGTGCTGTTCGTCACCGCGACGGGCTCGCTGTTCGCGCTCGTCGCCGAACTGATCGACCGCCGCCGCATCGCCGTCTCCGCCGCCGCCGCGCTCGGAGTCGTCGGCCTCCTCCTCGCCGCCGGCTACGAACGTCTCGACGCTCAGGACACGATGCCCGAGCTCGTGGCCGTGCTCGACACGAACTTCTGGCTGTCGACGCACGTCACGACCATCACGATCGGCTACGCCGCGGGCATGCTCGCCGCGCTCCTCGGATCGGCCCACATCGTGTTGCGCCTCTTCCGCCGCCGCAGCGCCGCGCCCGAACTCTTCCGCTCGCTGACGCGCATGACCTACGGCACGGTCTGCTTCGGCCTGCTCTTCTCGCTCGTCGGCACGATCCTCGGCGGCCTGTGGGCCAACGAGTCCTGGGGCCGCTTCTGGGGTTGGGACCCGAAGGAGAACGGCGCGCTCCTCATCTGCCTCGCGATGACGTCGATCCTGCACGGCCGCATGGCCGGTCACCTGAAGGAAGTCGGCATCGCCGTCGCCGCCGCCTTCCTCGGCACGGTCGTCGCCTTCTCGTGGTGGGGCGTGAACCTGCTCGGCGTCGGCCTGCACAGCTACGGCTTCACGAGCGGCATCTCGCGCGCGCTCTGGTCCTACTACCTCCTGCAGTGGGGCGTGTGCGCGCTGGGCGCCGTCGTCTGGTACCGCGAGCGCGCGCGCCTCGCGAGCCCCAGTGCGGGCCCCGCGAGCGCGGACGAGTCGCTGGCGGCCTGAGAGCGTCTGCGCCCCGCCACCAGCGAACTCACGGCACGATCGTGCCCACGAGCGCGTTCGAGAGTTCCACTCCTCCTCCGCCGCCGAGGTTGAAGTTGCCGGCTTGGAAGGCGACCTCGATGCCGACGAACGACGGGTTGGGCGGGACGTTCACGACGAACTGGCCAGTGCCGAAGGTGACGAAGGTTGTCGTGAGTTGGACAGGGAGCGGCGCGAGGCCGAGCAGCAGCTCGCCGAAGCCGGGCAGGAAGGCGCCGCAACCGGAGAGGTCGGTGCCGTCGACGCCGTAGTAGAGGAGAGCCAGCCCGTTCGGGTACAGGCCCGCGGTGAGGTCGAAGAACGTCGTCTGGGCGAGGACGAGGCCGGGACTGGTGCTCGAGAGCGCAGCCGGATCGAGTGCGAGGCAGCCGGTCAGCTCCGTGAACGGGCTCGGCACGATCTCGAACGCGTAGCACGCCCCCGATTGGGGCGCGAAGTCGTTGGACTGGTCGCCGTTGGCGCCCGTGGCGTTGCTCGCCTCGTCGATCGCCGAGCAGACGACGACGTCACCGAACACGGTGCACGCGCTGCCGAAGAGGTCGCTTGATTGCGTGTTCGAGGCCTTGAGGTAGGCGAGTTGGCTCCACGTCGTGCCGTTGCGCTCGAAGACGTAGGACGCGCCTGCATCGGTGGCGCTGTCGTCGGCTTGGTTGCCGTCGACACCCGTTGCAACGCTGTCCTCGCCCAACGCGCCGACGACGAGTTTGTCGCCGTGGAGCGCCAGGGCGCTGCCGAACCGGTCGTCGACGCCCGGGTTCGAGGCTTTGACGTAGGCCTGCTGCGCCCAGACGCCGCTCGTGCGTACGAAGACGTAGGCGGCGCCGGCGTTCGGCGCGCTCTCGTCGAGCTGGACGCCGTTCACGCCGGTCGAACCGCTCGACTCACCCGCCGAACCGATGACGAGCGTGTCGCGGTCCAAGTCGAGCGCGCTGCCGAACCGATCGCCGCCGTCGCTGTTCGAGGCTTTGAGATAGGCCTGTTGTGTCCACAGGCTTCCGAAGCGCGTGAACACGTAGGCCGCACCGGCCTGGCTCTCGCTGTTGTCCGTCTCCGAGCCGTTCACACCGACGGCGTTGCTGTCCTCGTCGACCGCGCCGATGACAGCCGTGTTGCCGACGAGTGCGACGGCGGAGCCGAACTTGTCGCCGCTCTCCGTGTTCGAGGCCTTGATGTAGGCCTCGTGCAACCAGAGCGTGCCGGTGCGCTTGAACACGTAGACCGCGCCCGCGTCGGGCGCGCTGTTGTCCGTTTGCGAACCGCCGAGTCCGACGGCACTGCTGTCCTCGTTCGGCGCTCCGACGATCAAGGTGTTTCGGTCGACGTCGACCGAGAAGCCGAAGCCGTCGAGCACGCCCGGATTCGAAGCCTTCAGGAAGCTCTGCTCCGACCACACACCGGCCGCGCGCGTGAAGACGTACACCGCGCCCGAGTTCGTGGCGCTCGAATCCTGCCCGGTCGATCCGACGACGAGCGTGTCGCCGTCGATGGCGACCGAGCTGCCGAACGCGTCGTTCCACCCCGTGTTCGAGGGTTTGATGTAGGCCTGCTGCACCCACGTGCCGCCGCTCCGCACGAACACGAACACCGCGCCCGAGTTCGGAGCGCCGGTGTTGAACGGGTCGCCGTTCACACCGACCGCATCGCTGTCGTCGCCGGGCTGCCCGACGACGAGCGTGTCGCCGTCGAGGGCGATCGCTCCGCCGAAATGGTTGACGTCGCCGTTCGCGCTGTTCGAGGCCTTGAGGTACGCCTCTTGGGCAAGTGTGTCGGGCGCGGCGAAGAGGCCGGGCGCGAGCGCGGCGGCGACGAACAGGGCGGGCACGAGGCGATGGGTGAGCATGGTGGCGCGGGCAGTCGCCGGGTGAGGTGCGCCGGCGGCTGCGCACGTCACTGTCGAGGCTCATCGGCGGCAGCGCCAGCCCCCTTCCGCGTGGTTCTTCGCCGCCGACCACCTCGGCGTGGCCCATTGCCCGCGCAACGAGCTGCATTTCGCCCTCCAAGCCCGCGACGAGTTCGCGATCGGAGCGCTGAAGGACGCGCTCGCGCAGTTCGGGCGTTGACGGCGCGGGGCGTTCGTTTCAGGGCGCGACCGTGCTCATCAGCGCGTTCGAGAGTTCGACGCCCGCGCCGCCGAGGTCGACGTTCACCGCTTGGAAGACGATCTCGATGCCGACGAACGACGGGTTGTTCGGGACGTTCACGACGAACTGACCCGTGCCGAGGGTGACGATCGACGTCGCGAGGTTGACGGGGGATGGGACGAGGCCGAGCAGCAGCTCGCCGAAGCCGGGCAACGCGACGCCGCAACCGAAGTCGTTCGTGCCGTCGACGCCGTAGTAGAGGAGCGCGAGGCCGCTGGGGTACAGGCCGGCGCTGAGGTCGAGCAGCGCTGCTTGGCCGAGTTCGAGGCCGGGGCTCGTGCTCGTGAGTGCGGCCGTGTTGCTCGCGAAGCAACCGTTGCGAGTCGCGAACGAGCCGGGCTCGATCACGAACGCGTAGCACGCGCCGGCTTGAGGCGCGAGGTCGTTGCTTTGGTCGCCGTTCACGCCCGTGGCGTTGCTCGACTCGCCGATCGCGCTGCACACGATCGCGTCGCCGAACACCGCGCAAGCGCCGCCGAACACGTCACCCAACTGCGTGTTCGAAGCTTTGAGGTAGGCCAGTTGGCTCCACGTCGAACCGTTGCGCCGGAACACGTAGGCCGCGCCCGCGTCGTCGGCGCTCTCGTCGGATTGGTTCGCGTCGACGCCGGTCGCGCTGCTGTTCTCGTGGAACGCGCCCACGACGAGCGTGTCGCCGTGCAGCGCGACATCGATGCCGAAGAGGTCGTCGGCGCCCGGATTCGAGGCCTTGACGTACGCCTCCTGCGCCCAGACGCCGCCCGTGCGCACGAAGACGTACGCGGCTCCTGCGTCTTGCTGTGATTCGTCGAGCTGGACGCCGTTCACGCCGGGCGAGCCGCTCGCTTCACCGGCCGATCCGACCACGAGCGTTTCGCCGTCCATGGCGAGCGCGATCCCGAACTGATCGTTGTTGTCGGTGTTCGAGGCCTTGAGGTACGCCTGCTGCGACCAAGCGACACCACTGCGCGTGAAGACGTAGGCGGCGCCGGCTTGGCTCTGGCTGTTGTTCGATTGCGCACCGTTCACGCCGGTGGCGTTGCTGTCCTCGTTCACCGCGCCGACGACGACGGTGTCGCCGACGATGGCGACCGAGAAGCCGAACTGGTCGTCGGGTTGCGTGTTCGAGGCCTTGACGTAGGCCTGCTGAGACCAAGACGCGCCGTTGCGCACGAACACGTACGCGGCGCCCGAGTTGGCCGAGCTGTTGTCCGTCTGCGAGCCGCCGACGCCGAGCGCGTTGCTGTCCTCGTTCGGCGCCCCGACGACAACCGTGTCGCCGTCGACGTCGATCGAGCGGCCGAAGGCGTCCGATGCGCCCGGATTCGAAGCCTTGAGGAACGCTTGCTGGGACCAGACACCCGCCGTGCGCGTGAAGACGTACGCCGCGCCCGAGTTCGAGCCGCTCGTGTCCTGGCCGGTCGAACCGATCACGAGGGTGTCGCCGTCGAGTGCCAGCGAGCTGCCGAACGAGTTGCTCGCCGCCGGGTTCGAGGCCTTGAGATACGCCTGCTGCACCCACGTGCCGCCGCTCTTCACGTAGACGAACACCGCGCCCGAGTTCGGAGCGCCCTCGTTGAACTGGTTGCCGTTCACGCCGCTCGCATTGCTGTCGTCACCGATCTGCGAGACGACGAGCGTGTCGCCGTCGAGGGCGATCGCTCCGCCGAACCCGTTGACGGTGCCGTTCGTGCTGTTGGAGGCCTTGATGTACGCCTCCTGCGCGAGCGTGTCGGGCGCCGCGGCGAGGGCGAGGGCAGGCGCGAGGGCGAAGGCGGCGACGAGAGCGGGAGCGAAGCGATCGAGGAGCATGGTCGCGGGTTCGGTCGGACGGGTGCCGCACGCGGAGACGCCCGCGCCGCAGCCCACCTTGATCCGCGGGTTCGGCCCGGCGTCCCGGGGGAAAGTGCGCCTCGCTGCGCGCCGGGCTGCTCTGGATCCGCCACTTCGCGTCAAGACGCGCCGGCCCGCGGTTCGACGGGGAACGAGCGGCGCGCCAAAGGGGGCGCGCCACGCGCGACCTCACTGCGCGACGGAAGGAACCAAGGGAGAAGGAAGGTCCTCGTTCGATGCCTCGAAACCCGCGTTCGATCATGGCGGCCGGTGCGGTCGTGTTCGTGTTGTCCTCGTGCATGGGGGCGCAGCACGCGGTCGGCGTGCAGAAGATCGACGGGCTCGTCGGTCACGTGGAGCGGGTCCACCTCGACGCGGAGCTCGGGCGCGAGCGCGTGCAGGACGCGGTCGCAGCGCTGCGCGTGATCGTGCGGCGCGAGTTCACGGGTGAGGTCGCGGAGGCGTACACGGCGTTCGTCGAGGCGATCGAACGCAGCGAGGCGCAGGCGGACGAGTTGCGCCGCGCCACGGCGCCGATGCACGCTCGGGCGCGCGAAGTGCACGAGGCCTGGACGGCGGACCTCGCCTCGTTCACGAGCCCGACGCTGCGTGCGCGCAGTGAGCAGCGGCGCGATCTGGCCGCGCAGCGCTACGTCGAGGTGGCGTTCGCGATGCAGCCGGTGATCGACGGGCTCGACCAGTTCAACAAGGTGCTGCGCGACCACGCGCTCTTCCTGTCGTACGACATGAACGCGTCGGCGGTCGCGGAGGTCGAGCCGGAACTCGAGGTGCTGCGTTCGCACGCGGTCGTGCTCGACGAGCGCGTCGACGCGCTGCTGCGCGCGGCCGGCGACTTCGTGCGCACGACGGCGCCGGTCGGTCAGGTGCACCTCACGGGAGAGGCGACGCGCTGACCGCGGGCGCTCGCCGCGTCGCACGTGACGCCGCGCGAGCGTCGCCGAGGCGCTCGTGCTTCCCATGGAGTTCGCGGTCCTCGTCGTGCTGACGGCGCTGCTCGGTGCGGCGCTGTTCGGCGTGCTCGCGAAGCAGCGCGAGCGCGCGCGCGAACACACGACGTTGAACGCGCGGCGGCGCGCGGAAGCGGTCGGCGCTGCGAAAGCCGAGCTGCAGCATCCGGTCGTCGACCTCAGCCGCTGCCTCGGCTGCGGCGCGTGTGTGCGCGCGTGTCCGGAGGAGGGTGTGCTCGCACTCTTGCACGGCCAAGCCGTGGTCGTACGCGGCGCGGGCTGCGTCGGCACGGCGTCGTGTGCGCGCGAGTGCCCGACCGGCGCGATCACGGTCGCGCTGGGTGATCTCGGCACGCGGCGCGACGTGCCGGTGCTCGGCGAAGGTCTCGAAGCCGTCGGGCAGCCCGGCCTGTTCCTCGCGGGCGAGGTGACGGCGCACGCGCTCGTGAAGACGGCGGTCGATCACGGGGTGCTCGTGGCCGAGGAAGTCGCAAATCGGGTGGAACGCGACGGACGCCGCGGCGCCGACGTGCTCGACCTCGTGATCGTCGGAGCGGGACCCGGCGGCCTGGCCGCCGCACTCGCCGCCAAACGCGCGGGGCTCACCTTCGTCGTGCTCGAACGCGAACGCGACCTCGGCGGCACGGTCGCGCGGTATCCGCGCAAGAAGCTCGTCGCGACACAACCGATCGACCTGCCGCTGCACGGTCGCTTGCCCCAGCGCACCTACGCGAAGGAAGAACTCGTCGACCTGTGGCGCGGCCTCGCGCGCGAACACGCGCTGCCGATCGAACTCGACACGCAGTTCCAAGGCGTCGAGCGCGGCGCGGACGGCGTCTTCGACGTGCGCACCGACCGCGGCGTCCGCCGCGCGACACACGTGTGCCTCGCGATCGGCCGGCGCGGCGCACCGCGGCGCCTCGAGGTGCCGGGCGAGGAACTCACGAAGGTCGCGTACAGCCTGCTCGACGCCGACGCGTACGAAGGCCGCCGCATCCTCGTCGTCGGCGGCGGCGACAGCGCGGTCGAAGCAGCCATGGGCCTCACGGCGCGCGGCGCGAACGAGGTCACGCTCTCCTACCGGCGCGGCGACTTCTTCCGCCTCAAGCCGTCGAACGAGGAGCGCATCAAAGAGGCCGCCGCGAGCGGACGTGTGCGCGTCCTCATGAACAGCGAGGTCGTCGCGATCGAAGAGGGCCGCGTGCGCATCGCCGTCGCGCAGAACGCGCCGCCGAGCCTCGTGCCCGGCGGGCCCGGGCGCAGCGCAGCGCTGGGAGCGCCGTCGCACACCTCGAGCACCGTCTCCGGCAGCGCTCGCGCAGCCACCGCCGCGCCGCAGACGACCACGGCGCCCCGCGAGGAGATCGCGATCGCCAACGACGACGTCTTCGTCATGGCCGGCGGCACGCCGCCGCTCGCGATGCTCGAAGCCGCCGGCGTGTCGTTCGATCCTGCGCTGCGGCCCGCGCCGCCCGTGCTCGGCGAGCAGGGCAACGGCCTCGTGCGCGCACTCGCCGCCGGCTTCGCGTTGTGTGTCGTCGCGCTCGTCTTCGCGCTCTGGCACCGCGACTACTACACGCTGCCGGCGTTCGAGCGCGCCGCTCACCCCAAACACGACGCGCTGCGCCCGGGCCTCGGCCTCGGCTTGTGGTTCGGAGTGGCGTCGATCGCGCTCGTCTTCGCGAATCTCGCGTACGTGCTGCGCCGCGGCGCGCGCGCGCTGCAGCGCTTCGGGAGCCTCGCGAACTGGATGTCGGTGCACGTCGCGACGGGTGTGCTCGCGCTGCTGACGGCACTCGTGCACTCCGGGTTGCAGGCGGGCGACACGGTCGGCGGGCACGCGTTGTGGGCGCTGATCGCGCTCTTCGCGACCGGCGCGATCGGGCGCTACCTGTACGCGTACGTGCCACGCGCGGCGAACGGGCGCGAACTCGAGAACGCCGAGCTGCGCGGGCGCATCACACGCGTCGCCGAGGGCTTCGAGCGTGTGCATCCGGTGCTCGCGGCGCTCGTGCGCGACGAGACGCTCGCACTGGTCGAGGAGCGTCAGTGGCGCACGAGCCTGCCGGCCAGGTTGCTGGCGCTCGTCGGCGCCGAGACCGGCCTGCGCCGTCTGCTCGCGCGCGTGCGGCACGAGGGTCTGCGCGCCGGACTGTCGCGCGACCAGATCGACGAGTTGCAGGCGCTGACGCGCAGCGCGCACCGCAGCGCGCTCGCGACCGCGCACCTCGAAGACCTGCGCGGCCTGATGGCGAGCTGGCGCTGGCTGCACCGCTGGGGTGCGGTGCTGTTGCTCGTGCTCGTCGGGCTGCACGTCGCGTACGCGCTGGCCTACGGCGCACACCTCTTCGACGGAGGCGCGCCGTGAACGCTGCGGCGAAGAAGCGCGGCCCCTGGTGGTCGCGGCCCGAGTTGTGGGTCGCGGTGTGCAGCATGGTCGTCGTGCTCGCGATCGGCATCGTCGACACGGGGCGCACGTCGCCGGGGCCGCTCGCGAACCCACACGCGCGCGTCGCCGAACTCGCCGAGCGCGACTCGTGCAGCGAGTGCCACGGCGGCTGGTTCCAGGACATGTCGAACGCATGCCTCGACTGCCACGAGGCGGTCAGTGAGCACCTCGAGAGCGGGCGCGGCTTGCACGGCCGACTCGCTCCCGAACAACGCAACTGCGCGACCTGCCACTCCGATCACCACGGCGCGAACTTCGCGATGGTCAACGCGGCGAGTTTCGCGAAGGCCGGCGTCGCCGACGTGCAGCAGTTCGACCACGCGGACATCGGGTGGCCGATGGACGGCAAACACCTCGAACTCGAATGCACGGAGTGCCACGCGCACGCGTTCGACGAGGTCGTGCCGGAGGGCGCGACGCGTTTCATGGGCCTCGTCACGAGCTGTGTGAGCTGCCACGAGGATCCGCACGAGGGCGCGTTCGGGCGCAGTTGCGCCGACTGCCACGTGCAGAGCTCGTTCGAGACGCATGTGTCCGTCGGGCACGAGGAGTACCTGCCGCTGATCGGCGGGCACGCCGAGGTCGGTTGCCGTTCGTGCCACATGGAAGGCGATCCGCACAGCCTCGAAGCGGTGGCGGGCGTGGGCACGAAGCCGACGCCGCGCATGTGCACGGCGTGCCACGAGTCGCCGCACGCACCGGAGTTCGCGAGCGGCGCGGCGGCGCTGGCCGTGCTCCCGACCGAGCAGGCCTGTGTGGTGTGCCACGCGCCGGAGCACGAGACGTTCCGCGACGAGCGCTTGGAAGTGAGCGCGGAGCAGCACGCGGCGAGTGGGTTCCCGCTCGCGCTGCCGCACGATCAAGTGGCGTGCGAGGACTGCCACGCGCCGGAGCTCGCAACGTTCACGGAGCGCTACCCAGGCCGCCACCGCGACTCGTGCGCCGCCTGCCACGAGGATCCACACGGCGGCCAGTTCGCGACCGGCCCGTTCGCCGCCGAGGGTTGTGTGGCGTGCCACGGGCGTGAGAAGTTCGAGCCGCACGGCTTCGACGCGGCGCTGCACGCGCGCACGTCGCTGCCGCTCGAGGGCGAGCACCTCGCGACCGAGTGCAACGAATGCCACGAGGTGCCGAGCGACGGCGCGCCGCGCACGTTCCGTGGCACGGACGACACGTGTGCGAGTTGCCACGGCGACGCGCACACCGGCTTCTTCGATTCGCGTTGCTCTGGCCTGGAACCGGTCGCGCACGGCGACTGTGCGCGCTGCCACGACGCGACCGCCTTCGCGAACGTGCCCGAGCAGCGCTTCGACCACGGCGCGTGGACCGGCTTCCCCTTGGGCGGCGCGCACGCGAGCGACGGCTGTGAGAGCTGCCACGCGCCCATGCCGGAGCGGAACGAACTCGGCCGCGTCTTCGGCCGCGTCGCGCCGCCGCACGGAACGATCGAGCCGCTCTCCGCCGCCAACGACTTCGGTCGCGCGTGCGCTGCGTGCCACCAGGATCCGCACGGCGGCGCGTTCGACGCCGCGCACCTGCCGCAGCAGTTCGAGGACCGCCAAGGCTGCGCCCGCTGCCACGTCGACACGAGCTTCCGCGACCTCGCTCACGGTTTCGACCACGGCGCGTGGACGGGTTTCCCGCTCGACGGCGCGCACGCACCGCTCGCGTGTGCCGACTGCCACGCGCCCATGCGCAGCGCGGACGCGAGCGGCCGCACCTGGCAGCGCGCGAAGGGCGCGAGTTGCGCCGCCTGCCACGACGATCCGCACGGCGCCCAGTTCGACGTGACGTCGGCCGGCCCGCCCGACGCGAGCGGCGCGCCGAGCACCGTCACCACACCGTTCACTTCGACGGCCGACTGTGCGCGCTGCCACACGCCGCTCGACACCTTCGCGCGCCTGCGCTTCGACCACGACTGGGACAGCCGCTTCCAGCTCGACGAGACGCACGCGAAGCTCGCCTGCACCGCCTGCCACCGCGCCGAGTCGATCAGCGGAGATGCGACGTTCCGCTACAAGCCCCTCGGCACCGCCTGCACCGACTGCCACGGCGTCGACATGACGACGCTGCGCGACAAGTGAGGCTGGCTGATCCTGTGATCGAGGGCATCCTCGTCGACGAGCGCCACATTGGGCTCACTTACCACTCAAAGCGAGTATCTCGGCAACACCCGCAGCGACGATGCCATTGATGATGGCAGACTCTTCGCTCTCGATCGCAGCGATGATCTGAGCAGCGACCGAATCGGTTCGAAGGTCGAGGCCCCAATTGATTGCGAAGCAGCTCGTCCCAGCAATCAAGTCGCTGCCAGCGGTGTAACAGCGGGTCCATCGCTTCGCATCCGCGTTCTCGCGGAGCGCCTTGTATTCGCGCGCGCCGCCCGAGACGATCGGCGCGACATGCAAGTGGCCGAGGGGAGGACGTTGGCGTGTGCTGACGGACGTGAACTGACTCGCGAGCAGGTCTCTGACTCGCGCATCGAGTTCTTCGTAGAGCGGCGCGAGGGTCGTACGCGCTGCTGCGTCCGTGGCCAAGACGACGTCGGCTCCGACGCCGGTGGCAAGATCGACCGATTCGGCACGAGCACCGCCGACGAGCGCCTCGAGTTGCTCCCGGACGAGCGCAGCCGCGGAACCCTGCTGGAACGGACTCAGCCGCGCTTCGACCGCGAGGATCTCGACGTTGCGTCGGCCCGCCTTGTCGTGAACGCTGAGGAACGCCGGAGTGAGGACCTCCGAGGTCAGGATCGCCTCCAAGTCACCGAAGCGGCGTCCCTCGCCACCGGTCACATTTTCGATCCAACCCAACTCACCGTTGCGCTCGAGTTCTGCGCGAACTACCGACCACTCGTCACCGTAGAAGTACGCCGCGACCTGCTCGCCCGACCAACCTTCGATCTCGACATCCGCTCGAACCGGCAACCATGTCGGATCCAAATCCGTTGGCTCTCCAGCAGGCTCGACCGGTGTTCGGGCAGCCGATGAAGTCGGGCTCGGGTTGGACGGCGACGGCACGGGCGCAGCCAGCGCTTCGGAGCCATTCGCCCGCTGAAGCGAGCTGTCCGACATGTCTCCGACGCCACGCTTCGGATCGACAATCACCCAGAGGAACAGGCCGCCTGAGATAGCGGCGAGAACGGTGATGACAAGGAGAATGCGAGTGCGTTCGGGCGAGCGAGCGGTCTTCATCGGATCACGGAGTGGAGAACCCAGAGGGAGTGGAGTCGAGAGTGAATCGAAGGGACGTCATCGACGAGGCGGGTTTGAATTGGGAGTGTGTGTCAGCGAGGCGCAGCTCGTCCATTCGTGCATGACCGACCCACAGGCGCACACTCACGTCCAAGACTTGGCCAGCCATGTCCCGAGGCTTCTCCACCCGTCGATCAGTGTGCCACGCGTGCCGGCGCCATCAGGCATTCGAGTGCGCCGGTCGACCGAATGTCGGCAGATCACCCGTAGCACAGGACGCAGTAGACCGTGAGATTCGGTCCCATCCAGTAGTTCGCCGGGGCAGGCTCGTCGAAGCCACCGCCACCGTTCGGGAAGTTCACGCCGTGTGAGCCGTGATCGTTCACCGGGTAGTTGTAGAAGAGGGTGACTCGCACGATCGACTGACCTCCACACGGCGGATACGACGTGAAGTTGGCTGCCGGGTCGTTCGGTGGTGTTGCCGATCCGGATGCCCAGGTCTCACCTCCATCGCCCGTGGCCTGTGCGACACCTCCGTACGAAGCGAGTTCCGATTGCCCTGCAGTCACCGTGATCGTCACTGCGTAGTTGCAAGTCTTGCGAGGCGGACATGCCGGGTCGTTCTGAACACACGAACCTGGGCGTCCAACGAACTCGACCTTGAGGCTCACACCGTTGAGCCCGTTCACGTCTTCGAACTTGTACGTGGTGGCGAGACAGGCTGAACAGTCGGCAACGGCGGTGATGGAGAAGGCAAGTAGTGCAATCGCCAGAAGCAAAGACGAGCGAATGAAGTTGAGCATGTTCTTCGTTGGAGCCGAACTGGGTTGAGCTGGAACCGCTCCGGGCGAAGTTAGGTGAAGGGGGGGGGGGGGGGCTGTCAAGCGGGGCCCCGGTCCGGGGGGGGCCGGTCCGGGTACATGGGTGACAGTCGTGTCCGGGCACATGGGTGACACTTCGGGTTGCAACGACGACGCTTGCCGCCTCGATGACAAGAGCGATGACCGTCACCGATAGAGCCAGGGAGCGCTCCATCTGAAGACGCACTCACGCTCACCGGGCGAGGCCGAACTCACTCGCCACGGTGCCGGTCGCATTCGATCGGCGGATGCGGATGGAGATGTCGTGCGGGCAGTGCATAGCCCAGGCACGAATCCACCGATCGAACGCGCATCAACTCGGCCGCATGAGTCGCAGCACGAGCAGCCACTCGTCGCGCTCGGAGCGCGGCTCGCGGCCGGCGTGGCGCGCGAGTTCGAACTGGCAGAAGCCGCGCAGCATCGTCAGGAACTGCGCGTCGTCGGTGTAGGCGTTCGTGGCGGCGTCGTCGCCGTGGTCGATGCGCACGAAGCGGTCGTGGTGCCAGCGGATGTGCGTGCCGCCTTCCTTGTGCGAGTTCGCGTAGCTGCCGCCGCGGCGCAAGCCGGCCAGGATCGCGGCTTGGATGGCGGCGACGGAGGTGAGGTGGGATTCGGCGTGGGCGGCGGCGGTGGCGGCGGCGAGGTAGCGCTCGCGCGAGTTCTCAGCGGGTGATGGCGGCGGTGCGGCGCGCAGGTCGCGCGTCCACAGGCTCAACCAGCCCGCCGTGGACTTTCGGAAGTAGTCGTGGTTCGTCGGCGCCATGTGGGCCCAAGACACGTCGATGCACAAGGAGTAGGCGTGTTCGTCGGGCAGCGCGGCGACGTAGCGCAACTCGAAGTCGTGGTGCGCGCCGACGACGTGGGCGCGCGCGCGGTAGCACAGCTCGTCCGCGGCGGGCGCGGACGTGAAGAGCACGACGAGCCGGGCCTCGAAGGCGGCGCGGACGTCGTGTGGCGGGCGCACGTCGCGGAAGTTGAGTTCGAGGCGGCAGCCGGTCGGTGAGTCGGTGCGCAGGGCAGCGCTCGAAGCAATAGGTGAGGCGTTCGTCGATGTGTTCGACACGCTCGTCGGCGCACGCATCGATGCTCGCGCCGCTGCGCGCGCATGCTCCGCACCGGTCGCGGCGGCGTGTGTCTCGAGCGCGGCGGTTTCGCGCTCGGCCGCCGGCGCGAGCGGCTCGGGCCGCGGCGCGAGTTCGGCGCGCCGCGCGTCCATGTCGATCTCGGGCGGCGGCGGGTCGGGCGGCTCGAGCAGGAAGTGGAAGCGCCGCTCGTCGGTGAACACGCCGCTGTACAGCGAACTGCTGCGTTCGTGGAAGTCGAGGCCGTCGCCGCTCGACCGCGCGCGCGTCGAGATCTTGCGCGCGAGTTTGAAGTAGCAGCCGGCGGGCGGCGCCGGGTGGCTGTGGCCGACCTCGACGATCGTGTTGCCGGCCACGAGTTCGGCGTCGAGCAACACACGCAGCACCGCGGGGAGCGTGGCGTAGTCGTCGGCGTACTCGCTGGGGACGTGCACGGCGATGTCAGTGTTCGACAGCGGCCATGAAGGCGCGGTACGCAGGGTCGTTGCGTTCGCTGTCGGTCGCGCGCGACTCGAAGTACTTCAGCACTCGCTCGAGCACCGCTCCCGGCGGCGCGCCGTTGTCGCGCGCGACGCCGCCCTCGAGCAGCACGAGCGCTGTCGCCCAGCGCCGCAAATCGGCCTGGTAGGTGACCGCCGACCAGTCGTGGTGTCCGCCGCCGCCGTCGATCGCAGCCGGGTTCGCGCCGCGCGCGAGGAGCAGACGCGCGGCGGCGGGCGCGAGGTCCTCGTGGAACAGGACCGGGCGCCCGCCATGGAGGCGCGTGTTCGGATCGAGCCCCGCGTCGAGCAGCAGTTCGAGGGCCTTCAACTGGCGATCGTTCCGCTCGCCGATGAGCATCTCGATGAGTCGAAAGTCCGGTCCGCGATCGTCGCCACGCGGCCGAGAACCAGCCGCCACGAGCAGGCGCAGGCCTTCGAGGTCCGCGAGCGTGCCGCCGTCCATGATCGCATTCGCCGTCGCGATGCCGAGGAGCGCCATGCCGCGTTCGTCGCGCGCCCTGAGGTCGGGTGGCGGCGATGCACGAAGGAGTGCATCGACCTTCGCGTAGTCCTGCTTCACGAGCGCGAGCGCCGTCTCGCGCGTCACCGCGTCGGGGAACGCGTACTGCGCGCTCGGACCTCGCGGAGCGCGAGCTGCGCGCATCGACGGGTAGATGAGGGCCAGTGGGTTGCGCGAGAACGCCAGCGTCATGCCCGCGGCGATCGGCAGCGCCGCGAGTGTCGCGCCGAGTGCGAGAGCGACCGTGCTCTCCAGTGAGCGCCCCAGCCACAGGAGCAAGGCGGCCACGGCGGCGAGCGTGCCCAACGCGGCGCCGATGCCCGGTCCAAGGCCGCGCGTGGCTGCATCGCCGCCGCGGCTCGAAGCGAGGGAGGCCGCGGCGATCACGTCGATGACGACGGCGATCCAACCAAGAGTCGTGAGAATGGCGGTCACGGGTGCGCTGACCGTAGAACCTACCGCAGCTGCGCCGCCGGTTGATGGCCCGACCTCGTCCCGCAGCGCGCCACTCGCGACCCACGCCTTCCGCCCTGCACGATGAAGTTCCTCTTCTGGTCGTTCGTCGCCATCGACGTCGCGGCGCTCGTGCTCTTCGGTCTCCTCGCACTGGCGGCGGCCGGGCCGTCGCGCACGAATCCGGTGGCGGCGCTCGTCGTGCCGTTCCTCGTGCCGGCGGCGATCCTGGTCGGCGCGATCGTGCTGTTCGTGAACTCGCAGAGCGCGCTCCTGCGCACCGTCGCGGTCGTGATCGCCGCGGCGCCGGTGTTGATCACGGTCGGCGGTCATCTAGGCATGCTCTCGAAGCTGCGCGAGTTCCGCGACGAGAGTGGTGAGCTCCGCCAGTTCCGCTCGCAAGAGCTGCGCGACCTCGAAGCGGCCGTCACACGCGGCGACGCGGCGGCGGTGGCTGCGGCGGCGAGCGGTGTGGATCTCGACACACCGGGCCTGTCGGGAGCGACGGTGCTCGTGCTCGCCTTGCGTCGACTGCAGCAAGCGCCGGAGAGGATCGACGTGGTGCGCGCGTTGATCGCCGCGGGCGCCGATCCGAACGTCGCTCACGTCGAACTCCCGCTGCAGCCCGCGATCGGCGCGACGCGTGTGTGTGGCGTCGAACCGGTGCAACTGCTCCTCGACGCCGGCGCGAACCCGAACGCGATCGGCGAGAGCGGCGACCCGGCGTTCTTCACCGCGGGCGGCGGCGGCGTCGACGTCGCCGTCATGCGCCTCCTCGTCGAGCGCGGCGCGGACGTTCAAGTGCGCGGCTCGAACGGGCGCAGCGTCGTCGTGCTGGCGGCGCAGACGAGGAACTGGCCGGTGCTCGAGCTGCTGCTGCAACTCGGCGCTCCGTGGCGCGATCAACTCGGCCGTGTCGGCGTGCCGTTCCTCGATCACATGGAATCGGAGGCGCGCCGCGAGCCGCAGGGCGAAGAGGACCGCGCGGCGCTGGCGCGCGTCATGGAGCTACTGCGTGCGGACCCAGCGTCTCAGCCGCGCTGACGGCGACATCGCGCCGCGTGCCGCGTGACGCGCTTCACTTCCAGTGTTTGCGCAGCCAGACGGCCGCGACGATCACACACAC
Source organism: Planctomycetota bacterium (assembly GCA_044358925.1). Taxonomy (GTDB): domain Bacteria; phylum Planctomycetota; class UBA1135; order UBA1135; genus Rohdeia. The sequence goes on from JBIKNC010000020.1 coordinate 26,404, forward strand.
GCCGAGAACGATCGCGGCCGGCAGCGTGAGCGCTTCGATCGACGGCGACAGTTCGCGGCCCCTCAGTTCGGCGCGTGCCCGCGTGAAGAGCAGCACGAGCGCCGCCGCGGCGACGATGCCCCACACCGTGACGCCGCGGCTCGTGCCGGGCGCGCGCGCCGCGCCCGCGTGGCCCACTTCGAGCCGGCGCAGCAGCGCCTTCCACGCTTCGACCTCCGACACCTCGGCCGGTGCGACGTCGCGCGACAGTTCCCAGCGGAAGTGCTCGCGCACGAAGGCGAGGAAGGCGCGGTCGTCGCGAAACGTCTGCGTCGCGCTCGACTCGCCGTAGTCGCTGCGCGTCCACACGCCGCGCGTGAACTCGACGATGGTTCCGCCCTCTTTGTGCGCGGTGCGAAGGAACTCTCCTGCTCGCATGCGGCGCAGGAGCTCCTGCTGGAGCGTTTCGACGTCGTCCATGTCGGCCGAAGTGGTCGCGTGTGCGCCGCGCACGGTAGCCGGCGGACGGCGGCGAGGCTTCAGCGATTGAACGGGAACTCGTTGATCCAATGGAAGCCGCGTTCCATCAGGAGGAACGAACTCGCGGGGCGCTCGCGCAGGTGCCATTCGACCGCGGGCGACGCGCCGGTCTCGCGCAGCACGAGTTCGTCGCCGCTCTTCTGCCACGCGAACGTGCGCGGCGCGACTTCTTCGGTCGGTGTGCCGAACGGAGTGAGTGCAACCGTCCGTTGTTCTTCGTCGAGCGTGAAGCGGAAGCGCTCGGCGCCGCCGCTGTGGTCGCGGATCGTGACGGAGCCGAAGTTCGTGAAGGAGAAGCTGCGCGGATCGGTGGGGGCGGGCAGCGGCATGCTCAGCTCGCCTTCGACCGTCCGCGACTCGACCAACCACAGGCCGGACAGGGCGTTCGGCGGAGTCGAAGCGAAGGCGAGCGTCTGCCGGACCTCGCTGACCTGGTTCCACGTGATCGCGAGGAGCACCAAGGCGTGGAGCGTGTGCACGGCGATGCGGCCGGGCGTGCTCGTCGCGAAGGGCATCTCTGCGCGCGGCGGCACGGCGCGTCCGAGCACGGCGGCGAACAGGCGCCGTGCGTCGGGCAGCGCGACGATCGACGCCATGAGGAACAAGTGCGACGAGTAGAGCTTGACCGGCACGTCGTAGCACAGGTTCAGCGCGACGATGTTGAGCAGCACGCCTGCGCTGACGAGCGCGCCGAGCACCGCCATCGGTCGGAAGAGGAGCAACACACCACCGAGCACTTCGAGAGCGCCGCCGAAGATCGTGTAGGGCCGCGACGCGCCCATGAACGTCCACAGGAGGCCCATCGGCGACGACTCGCCGTACGTCGACGTCAGGCGATCGAGCGACGGCGGCGCGAACTGCCCCGGGAAGACCTTCGCGAAGCCGTAGCCGAGCATCGCGAGCGCCACGACGAAACGCAGGTGCAGGACGAGCAGTTGGCGCCAGCGGGCATCGCTCACGCGCCGTGGGAGCAGCGTCCACACGAGGGCCGCGAGCGCGGCGAGCGCGAGGCGCACGGGCAGCTCGACGTAGTTGAACGTCGTGTCACCGCTGCCCGCGGGCATGGCCGGGACCTCGATGTGTGCCAGTCGCGCGGCAGCGAGGACCAGCTCGTTCCAGGCGCCGCTCGACCACTCGTACGTGAAGCCGATCCACGGCACGAGGTTCAGCGGGAACGGCCAGCTGTACAGGAACAGGTAGGCACACACGAGGCGCAGTCCGAAGCGCTGCAACCAGGGTCGCTCGGCAGCGGTGTCGGCAGCGGCTGCGTGCACCTCGATCGAAGTCGGTTCGTGCATGGCGCGACGCAAGGTACGCGCGCGCGCCGCGAACGGATAGCGGCGAGCGCCGCGGCAGCTCGCGATCGGCTCCACGGCGACCGTACGCGAGCGGGGCCGCTCGTCGGAGCGACCCCGCGCACTCGAACCTCGTCGCGGCGCGCAGGCGCCGCTCGTCAGGCACTCATTGGAAGATCACTTCGAGGCCCTGCGACGTGCCGGGCGACGAAGTCGCCGTCGAGATCGACGTCCCCGAAGTCGACCTCGAAGGTCGAGCAGCTGTCGTTCGGAGGGAACTGTGGGACGCCGGAGAGTTCGTCGACGAATACCAGTGCCGATGCGGCGCTCGCGCGGGCGATGACGATCGCGGGGGCGAGGATGTGTGCGTGACAAGACGACTGCGCGCGGGGCGCCGCATGTCTGGGTTCCAGTGGTTCTGCCAAGACCTCGGCGGAAATGGCGATCGGCCATCGAGTCCGGCCGCAGCGGCGGCCGACGAGTGCCTGTTCGCGGGGGGGAGGCACATGTCGAAGTGGAATCGAGCGGCGTGGGCCGGGTGGTGGGCGCTGTGTGCGGCCGCGCTCGGATCGTCGCCGAGCGCTGCTGCGCAGGGTGTCGAGCCGCTCGCCGGCGACGCGCAGGAGCAAGAGGCGCCGCCGTCGGACTCCGTCGTCGTGTCGTTGCGAGTCGCGGCGCTCCTCGGTGAGCGGCGCGTGTCCGTGGACCGCGGACGCGTCGACGGGCTCGCGGTCGGCGACGTGGTGTGGCTGCTCCCGCGCAACGGCGGGCGCTTCCGCGCGGACGTCGTCGCCGTCGACGAACGCACCGCGGTGATCGAGGTGCCGCCGGGTGAGCTGCCGCCGAGCCCGGGCACGCGCGGCGAGGTGACGGTGCCACGCGAGCGGCTCGGCGAAGAGGTCGCGCCGAGCGCGGACGCCGCTGGCGGCACCGAGGGCGAGGCGGCGCCCGTCGAGCCGGCCCTCACGATCGACAGCGACCCGCGCCCGCCGATCGCGTGGCGGCGCGAAGACGAGGGCTTCACGGAGGACATGCCGCTGCTCGGCGGCATCGACGGTGTGCGACCGAAGGACCGCACGCCGTTCCTCACGGGGCGCGCGTGGGCGGCGCTCGACGGTGCGATCACGTCGGACAACGGGCGCTCGCAGTTCCTCGGGCGCGCGGGCACCGACATCGCGATCGAGAACGGCTTCGGGTACGGCGAGCTCGTCGACATCCGGCTCGAGTTCGAGCGCTACCGCTTCGACCGGCCCGAACTCGACGACCGGCGCGAGACGACGCTGCGCCTCGAGCGCTTCTCGTATCGCATCGGCGGCACGCGCTTCGAGCCGGACGGCTTGCAGTTCGGGCGCTTCCTGCAGAGCGGCGCGCCGCAGTTCGGAGTGCTCGACGGCGCGGAGTGGTGGCGCCGCGTCGACGAACATCACGCGTTCGGTGCGAGCGCGGGCTTCATGCCGGAGCCGGACTCCGATTACGAGAGCGGCCACGACTTCCAACTCGGTGGCTGGTACCGCTGGACGTCGGACGCGACCGAACTCGCGGCGGCGCAGGTCGGCTTGCAGAAGACCTTCCACGACGGCGCTGCGGACCGCGACCTCGTGATCGCGAACGGCCACTGGTTGCCGCGCTTCGGTTGGCAGTGGTTCGGCTCCATGGAACTCGACGTGTACTCGGGCGGCGACGCGAAGGGGCCGGGGCTGTCGTTCACGCGGCTCTTCGTGAGCGCGTCGCCGTACACGGCGGGCGCGTGGGGCCTCGACCTCACGTACGCCTACAGCGAACTGCCTGACGTCGAGCGCGACGAAGTGCTCCCGTTCGTGCCGGACAACATCCTCCAGGACGAACGCCAGCATCGGCTCGGCGGCGACCTGTGGCTCCCGATCGGCGAGGACACGCGCTTCGTGCAGCGGCTCGGCTTCTTCGACGACGCGGACGAGACGGGCGGCGACCTCGAGTCGGGCGTGGAGATCGACGGGATCCTGGGGCGCGGCTCGCGGCTGCGGCCCGTGTTCTTCGCCGTGCTCGGCGACTACACGGACGTGTGGGGCACGCGCGCGTGGCTCTCGTTCGGCGAGGAACGGTTCACGTGGGACCTGTTCTACGAACTCGCCAACTACGACCAACAGGGCTTCGACGCCGACAACGACAACTTCGTGCAGCACCGCTTGCGCACGAGCGTCTCGTTCCGTCCGACACAGCGGCTCTCGATCACGAGCTACGTCGACGGCACCTCGTACAACGACGAACGCGGCATCGCCGCGGGAGTGTTCGCGCAATGGACGTTCTGAAACGACGGCGGCTCGCGCTCGTCGGAGCAGCGAGTGCGTACGTGCTGCTGGCATGCGCGCTGCAGCGTCCGGGCGGTCTCGACGTGCACCGCTGGCAGGCGGGGCTCGGGCCGGTGGTGCCGCACGAGACGTTCCCGAGCGACTGCTCGCTGTGCCACGTCGGCGGCACGTGGAACGTGATGCGCGACGACTTCGTGTTCGACCACGAGGCGCAGACGGGCGTGCCGCTCACTGGCTCGCATGCCCAAGCGCAATGCCTGCGCTGCCACAACGACCGCGGCGCGGTGCAGGTCTTCGCGGAGCGCGGCTGCGCCGGTTGTCACGAGGACGTGCACCAGGGCTGGCTCGGTCCGCGCTGTGACGAGTGCCACCAAGAGGTCACGTGGCAGGCCGTGGGTCAGATCGAGCGGCACGCGCAGACGCGCTTCCCGTTGAACGGCGTGCACGCGTTCACGTCGTGCCAGGCCTGCCACTTCGGTGCGGACAGCGGTCGTTTCACGCCCTTGAGCAACGAGTGTGTGAGCTGCCACTTCGACAACCTGCAGGCCGCGGTGCTGCCCGACCACTTCGCGTTCGGTTGGGTCGACAACTGCGATCGCTGCCACTTGCCGACGAGCTGGAACGAGGCGCAGAGTCCGTAGGCGAAGGCGCCGGCGGCGTCCCATGCGCCAGAACGCCGCAGCGATCAGTTGCGTTCGTTGCGTCGTCTTCCTTTGCTTTGACTTTGCGTCCTTTGCGTCCTTTGCGTCCTTTGCGGTTACGTGCAACGAACGGTGCATGGAGCGTGTGTCTGTTGCACGTAACCGCAAAGGACGCAAAGGACGCAAAGTCAAAGCAAAGGAACGCAACGAAGTGTGAGCGAAGTCGACATGCGAGCTGCTGGTTGCTGCAACTCGCTTCCCTGCGACTCGCCGTTCACCTTCGGCCCGCGATTGGCCGCACTTCCTTCAAGAGTCACAGCTCTTCGACCCGATCTTCAAGTCGAGGTGACCCGGGGGAACGCGCCGTTGGCGTGTGGGTCGGAAGGGGAAGTTCGAGGAGGGTGCGGGTATGGACCGAGCCAACGGGGCTGACGGTCGTCTGGCGGTGCGCTCTGCGTCGCCGCTTCACGTGGCACTACTCAGTGCGGCTGCGCTGATCGCTTCGGCGATCGCGAGTTGCGGCGGCGGCGGTGGTGACGCGGGCGAGGTCGCCCAGCAGGTCACGTCGTCGTGCATGCTGTGCCACAACGGCTCGCTCACGCACAACTACGGCGGACCGGGCATCGAGAACCCGCACCCGTTCTCGAGCCCCGACCATCCGGAGGCGGCGAACATGGACTGCGCGGTCTGCCACGGCGGCAACCCGGCGGCGCAGACCAAGGAACTCGCGCACACACCGCCGCCGCCGCAGATCGGCGACCGCGCGTTCCAGGACGTGAACGCGAAGGCGTACTTCAATCGCCTCACACTCGCGGGCATCGACAAGTTCCCGAACTACACGGTCGACGGCGTGAACTACACGCCGATCGACTGGTTGCAGTTCGTGAATCCGGGCGACTTGCGCGTCACGCAGGCCGGACTCGGTTGCGGGCAGTGCCACGAGGACCACTCGGCGTCGGTGAACAACTCGATGCTCGCGTCTTCACAAGGTGTCTTCTCCGGCGCGACGTTCACGATCGGCGCGGAGAACGCGGTGCCGCAGAACGTCGGTCTGTGGGTGGACACGGCGGCGGACCATGCCTGGCGCGCGAAGAGCGATCCGCTCTTCTCGCTCGGCATCGCGGGCGTCGGTGAGGTCGGCACCCTGGCCGAGATGCCGGTCTTCAGCGTGCGCAACAAGACGGGTCCGCTCGACATCCACAACAACCTGCAGTACACGGCGGCGGCGTTGCTCGACGACCAACACGCCGACGGTCGCGTGGTCACCGGGTCGCCGCTCGCGAACCTGTTCCACGAGCAGGTCGCGTTCACGTGCGGCGACTGCCACCTCGGGAGCGCAGGAGCGAACAACCGCGCGGG
>JBIKNC010000021.1:0-32427 GCA_044358925.1 Planctomycetota bacterium
AATGCGCCCACCGACGTGCCGCTCCCCGCTCCATGAAGTGCGGGATGGCGGCGGATTTTGCTACGGCACCGTACCGCCACCGTTCGCGTCACGACAGCAACGGCCGCGCTGCTCGTTGCTCGCCGATCGCGAACGAACGCGCGAGCTGCTCACGCGCGGCCGCGACGTTCTTCGCGGCGTGGTGCACGTCGCACAACGGCTGGCCGCGCACCACACGCTCGCCTTCGTCGGCGCGCCACACGAAACCGACGCGCGGATCGATCGTGTCCTCGACGCGCGCGCGACCGCCGCCCAGGAGCGCGAGCGCCCGACCCATCGCGCGCAGGTCCTCGAAGCGCAGCCAGCCGTCCTGCTCCGCGACGACGACCTCGACGTGCGGTGCGCGCGGGAGCCGCTCCGGCTCGTCGATGCAGCGGCGATCGCCGCCTTGCAGCGCGACGATGCGCGCGAAGCGCTCCAGCGCGGAACCGTCGTCGAGCCCGCGCCCCAGCCGCTCGCGCGCGTCGGCCTCGCCCGTCGCGAGTCCGACCGCAACCAACAACTCCGCGCCCAGCACCACCACGAGTTCGCGCAACTCCGCGGGCCCGCCGCCGCGCAGACACTCGACCGACTCCGCGACCTCGAGTGTGTGCCCGACCGCACGCCCGAGCGGCCGCTCCATCGTCGACAGCACCGCGCGCGTGCGCACGCCGAACGGCTCGGCCAGCTCGACCATCGTGCGCGCGAGTTCGCGGCCGCGCGCGAGCTCGGGCAGGAACGCGCCGCTGCCGAACTTCACGTCGAGCACGAGCGCGTCGAGTCCCTCCGCGAGTTTCTTCGACAGGATCGAACTCGCGATGAGCGGGATCGATTCCACGAGGCCCGTCACGTCGCGCAGCGCGTAGAGCGTCTTGTCCGCCGGCGCGATGCGTGCCGTCTGACCCGCGAACACGACACCGACGTCGTCGAGCAACGGCCGAAACCTCTCGGTCGCGACCGCCGTCGACAGACCCGGGATCGCCTCCAACTTGTCGAGCGTCCCGCCGGTGTGCCCGAGGCCGCGGCCCGAGATCATCGGCACCGCACAGCCGAGCGCCGCCAAGAGCGGCGCGAGCGGCAGCGAGGCCTTGTCGCCGATGCCGCCGGTCGAGTGTTTGTCGACCACCGGTTTGCCGATGCCGCGGAACGACAGCACGTCGCCCGAGTGCAGCATCGCGTGTGTCCAGCGCACGAGTTCGCGGCGCTCGAGGCCGCGCAGGAACACGGCCATCAACAGCGCGGTCGCCTGGTAGTCGGCGACGCGGCCGCTCGCGAGCCCCGCGAAGAACGCGTCGATCTGCTCGTCCGACAAGGCGCGCCCGTCGCGCTTCGTCTCGATGATCGAACGGGCGTCGAGCACGCTCACGCTCCTGCGCCCACGAGTTCGCGTGCGAACGAACGGCCCGGAGCTGCCGCCTCGAGCCCGAGCCACTCCGCCACCGTCGCACCGACGTCGCTGAACGACGCGCGCGTGCCGAGCGCCGTGCCGCTCTTCACACGCGGCCCGTACGCGAGCAAAGGCACGTACTCGCGCGTGTGGTCCGTCGTCTGAGTGAACGTCGGATCGTTGCCGTGGTCGGCCGTCACGATGACGAGGTCCTGCTCACGCAGCAGCGCATCGAAACGCGGCAGCCACACGTCGAACGCTTCCAGCGCGCGCGCATAGCCGTGCGGATCGCGCCGATGCCCGAACAACATGTCGAAGTCGACGAGGTTGACGAAGCAGAAGCCGCTCGCGAGTTCCTTCGCGACGACGAGCGTGCGCTCGAGCCCGTCCGCGTTGCCTTCGGTGTGCACGCTCTGCGTCAGTCCGCGCGCCGCGAAGATGTCCTCGATCTTGCCGACGCCGACCACTTCACGGCCCGCGCGCTTCAATCGATCGAGCGTCGTGTCCATCGGCGGCACGAGCGAGTAGTCCTTGCGGTTGTACGTGCGCTTCCACGTGCTCGGGCGCCCGGCGGCGGCCGCCGCGCCGACGAACGGCCGCGCGATCACGCGCCCCAGGCCCATCGGCCGCGTGAGTTCGCGCGCGACCTCGCAGAAGCGATACAGCCGCTCGAGCCCGAAGTGCTCTTCGTGCGCAGCGACTTGCAGCACGGAGTCCGCGCTCGTGTAGACGATCGGCGCGAGCGTCGCGACGTGCTCCGCTCCGAAGCGCTCGATCACCTCCGTACCCGACGCGGGCGCGTTGCACAGCACACCCGGCACGCCTGTGCGCGCCACGAGTTCAGCGATCAGCGCCTGGTCGAAGCCGCGCGGGAAGACCGGGAACTGCTGCGCGAGCGGGCACTGCATCAACTCCCAGTGGCCGGTCGACGTGTCCTTGCCCGGCGACGTTTCCGCGAGCCGACCGAACGCACCGCGCGGCCGTTCGACGCGCGCCACTTCGCGCACGCCGGGCACGTGCCCGAGCCCGAGCGCCTCGAGCCGCGGCAACCGCACCGGCCGCGCCGCCGCGACGAGGTGGTCGAGTGTGTGCGTGCCCACGTCGCCGAAACTCGCGGCATCGGGCAACGCTCCGACACCGAGCGAGTCGATCACGATGCAGAACACCCGCGCGCCGTCGTTCGCGGTTCGCATGTTGCTCAATGCAGCGGCCCGTAGCGCTTGTGGCAACCGACGCAGCTCGCGTCCATCGCCACGAACGCGTCGTAGAACGCCGACACGTCGTTCGCACGCGCCGCCGCCGCAGCCGCGCGAGCACCGTCGAGCAGTTGCAGGCGCAGCTCCTCGAAGCGCTCCGGCGCGCGCGCGAAGTCGGGCGCCGACGTGTACTGCGTGAACGCGTCCTCGTCGCACATCGCCGCGATCGCCTCGGCGGCCAGCGCGAGCCGCTCGTAACTCGCGATGTCGCGAATGAACGGCGCGCTGCCGGTGTGCAGCGCGTCCAGGCGCACCATCAACGCGAGCAGCGACAAGTCGCGGTTCGGCGTCGCGGCGAGCACGCGCCAGGTCTGGTCCAACTCGAGCGCGGCCGCGCCGCCGATGCCGGCTCCGGAAGTGGCCGCGCCGGACAGGGTGTTCGCGCCGCCGCCGCTGGGACCGCCCGCACCTGCGCCGCCGGTTCCGCTCCCGGCCTCGTCGCCGCCGCAGCCCGCGCCGAGGGCGAGGACCAGCGCAGCTCCCATGGCGGCGGCGCGCATGGCGTCAGCCCTTCCTCGCCCCGACGGCCTTCTTGATCGTCGAGTCGATGGCCTGCTCCATCTCGTCGGCCCACTCGTCGCCGAAGTCGCGCGCGAGCAGGTCGCGCTCGCTGAACTCCCAGCGGCCGGAGCGCGGGTCGAAGTCGAACTGGTAGTCGTGTTCGCTGCCGTCGTCCTCCGTGACCATCACGAGGACGATGTTGTTCGGAGCGTCGAGTTCGAGTCGGAAGCTGGCCACGTCGTGAATGCGCGGGTCGATGGAGGGGACGCGCGCGATCGCGCGGAGTCGGCGGAGGGTACAACCGTTCGCGCGCGAGCCGCAAGGCGGGCGAACCACATGGAACACAGCCTCCAGGTGTTGTTCGGTGAGAGCGCTGCGACGGGCGCCGACGCCGCGCGGATCGTCACGCGGCTGTCACGTGCGCGGCGCGGCGATGCACTCGCGTGGTGGCCCGGTTCGCCGTGGCGCGATCCGGTCATGGCGCCGGGCCTCGTGTGGCTCGCGGAACTCGAAGCGTCGGCCGGGGCGCGCGACGGTTCGAGCGCCGGTTCGCGCCCGGGCCTCGCGGACTTCGCGGCGGTGCTCGAGCGCGCGCGGAGCGGCCGACCGCAGACGCTCATCGGGCGCGCTCTCGCCCACGCCTTCACCGAGGGCGGCGCCACACCCGACGAACTCACGCGCGCACTCGACGCCGCGCGCGCCTTCGAACGCGGCGGCACGTTCGCGACGCGGCGCGCACTCGCGGAACGCGCGCTGGCCTGGAGCGGCGGGAGCGCGGCGGCGTGGACGCGCCTCGTCGCGCGCCGCCGCGAGGCGTTCGGCGGCGCGCGCCGCGTCGAGTTCGCGCCGGCGGGCCCGCGGCTCTCGAACGACCCCGAACTCGTGCGCCGCCTCGAAGCCGGCTGCAGCGCCGAACGCCTCGCGCGCTGGACCGCGCGGCCGGCCGTCGAACTCGCGAGCGGGCGCCTCGTGTTCCCGCTCGACGAACTCGCACGCGCCGGGCTCGCGCCCGCGGACATGGGCGAACGCCCGAGCGATCCGCGCTGGCGCGCACTCGTCGCCGACCAGGTCGGCTTCGTGCGCGGCCTGCTCGCGCGCGCCTGGCCGGCGGCAGGTCAGGCCGGGCCGCTCGCGGGGCGCGCGATCGCGCTGTGGCTCGCCGGTGTCGAACGCTGCCTCGCGCGCATCGAAGCGCGCGCGTTCGCGGTCGTCGAGAAGCCGGTGGCGCCGCCGCGTGCGCCGCTCCTCGCCGCGCTCTCGCGCCGCGTGCCGGAGCATCTCGCCGGCCTCGGCTGACGCCCATCGAAGGCCCGCCGCCGCACCCATGGCGGGCGCGCCGCGCCGCTATCCTCTTCGGCCCGCAACTCCGCACGCCCCCCACCATGCAGACCGCGACCCGCCCCACGTTCGAAGCCCTCGCGCGCCACTTCGGCCACTGGCAGAAGCTCGGCGACATGATGGACCAGTGCATCGACCTGATGCTGAACATGCGTCAGTCGGGGCACCCGGGCGGCTCGCGATCGAAGGTGCCGATGATGGTCGCGCTGACGATGGGCGCGGGCATGCGCTTCGACATCCGCCGCCCGCACGCGGCCTTCGGCGACCGCTTCGTGCTGGTCGCGGGCCACTGCAACCCGGGCGTGTACGCGCTGCTCGCGGTCTACAACGAAGCGCTGCACCGGATGTACCAGCGCACCGGCAATCCGCGCTACCGCCTGCACCACGAGGAGGAGTGGGGCCTCTACCCGAAGGACCTGCTCACGCTGCGCCACAACAAAGGTCTGCCGGGCCACGCGGAGATGGAGGGCAAGACGCTCTTCTTCAAGTTCAACACGGGTCCGTCGGGCCACGGCGCGCCGGCCGCGCTGGGTGAGGCGATGGCGCTCAAACACGCGGGCGCCGGCGAAGTGAAGGTCTTCGCGATGGAAGGCGAGGGCGGCCACACGGCGGGCGCGCACCACGAGGTCAAGAACAGCGCGTTCGGGCTCGGGCTCGACAACCTGATCTACTTGCTCGACTGGAACGACCACGGCATCGACTCGTTCGCGAACTCGGAGGTCGTGCACGGCACGCCCGACGACTGGTTCGTGCCGTACGGCTTCCGCGTCGCGGGCGTCGAGAACGGTGAGGACTACGCGCAGCTCACGCGCGCACTCCTCGAGATCGTGCACGCCGAGAACACGGAAGGTCGCCCGGGTTGTGTGTGGTTCAAGGTGCGCAAGGGCCGCGGCTACGGCGTGTACGACGCCGCGTCGCACGGCAAGGCGCACGCGCGCAACAGCGAGATGTTCTGGAAGTGCCGCGCCGACTTCGAGAAGAAGTACGGCGTGCGTTTCGCGGGCCACGGCGACACGCAGGACCCCGGCGAGGACGGTTGCCGCGAGCAGACGCGCGGTTGGCTCGACACGGTCTTCAGCCTCTTCGATCAGGATCCGGAGTTCCTCGCCTACGTCGCCGACACGCTCGTCGAACAGGGTGAGAGCGTGCCGACGCGCCCCGACGCGTTCCGTTTGACGAGCATCGTCAACATGCACGAGGACCGCTCGTGGTGCGCCGTCGACAAACTGCCCGCGGAGCTGTTCGTCGCGCCCGGCACGAAGATCGCCAACAAAGAAGGCCTCGGCAAATTCGGCGCCTGGGTCAACGCACTGGCCAAGGAACGCATGGGCCGGCCGCTCGTGTTGGCGTGCTCCGCCGACCTCGCCGAATCGACGAGCATCTCGGGCTTCTCGAAGAAGTGGAAGAACACCGACGGCTTCGGCTGGTACGAGCGCAACAAGAACCCGGGCGGCTCTCTGCTTCCGCAACAGATCACCGAGTTCACGAACTCCGGCCTCGTCGCCGGCCTCGCGACCGTGAACATGGCCGCGGATCCCGAGCGCGAGTTCCTCGGCTACTGGGGCGCCTGTTCGACCTACGCGAGCTTCAGCTATTTGAAGTACGGCCTCATGCGCCTCTTCAGCCAGCTCGCGCAAGACTGCCCTTTGAAAGTCGGCAAAGTCCTGTGGGTCGCGGGCCACTCCGGCCCCGAAACCGCCGAGGACAGCCGCACGCACTTCGGCATCTTCGCAACGGGCGTCACGCAGCTCTTCCCCAAGGGCCACGTGATCAACCTCTACCCGTTCGAGCACAACGAAGTCGCGCCGATGCTCGCCGCCGCGCTCGCGACCGACGTGCCGATCGTCGCGCTGCACCTCACGCGTCCGAATGTTGCGGTGCCCGATCGAGCGAAGCTCGGCATCCCGAGCCACCTCGAGGCCGCGCGCGGCGCCTACGTCCTGCGCGACCACGACAAGAGCCGCCCCAAACAAGGCACCGTCCTCGTGCACGGCACGAGCACGACCGAGTCCGTGATGGAGCTGTTGCCGCGCTTCGCCGACAGCAAGGCGCCCAACGTGAAGATCGTCGCGGCGCTCTCACCCGAACTCTTCCGCCGCCAATCCGAGTCCTACCGCCAGTCGGTGCTCTCGCACGACGATTGGCTCGACTCGACCTACATCACGAACGGCGCGAAGAAGCTGATGCACGACTGGATCGCGCACCACGTCGCCGAGGAGTACGCCATGTCCTCCGACTTCGACGACCGCTGGCGCACGGGCGGCAACGTCGCCGAGCTCAAGAAGGAAGCGCACATCGATCCGGACAGCCTGTGGGCCGGCATCACGAAGTTCGCGAACGACCGCACGAAGCGCTTGAAGGCGCTGGTGCATCCGGACGCGCGCTGAGCCGTAGGGTGGAGAGTGCTCGGCTCGTCGCACCAGAAGTTGCGAGCCGAGCACTCGACCATCACGGACATGTCCGCGAATCCTGCCGACTCGTTGGGAGGCCCCGCCGCCGCTGCGCGCGCGCGCAATGCGGCCGGCGCTCGGGCGAAACACGATTGGCGGGGCGCACTCGACGACGCCCGTCGCATCTCGATCCCGTGGTACCGCGCCCAAGCGTTGGCGCACGTGGTTCAGCACGCGCCGGCCGCAGAGACCGATCGACTGGTCGCGCTCTTCGATGAAGCGGTGCTCGAGGGCAAGGACGAGTACCAGCGTGTGACGCTCGCGTTCTGGCTGTCGCTGGCGCTGCTGATGCGTGGTGAGCGGGATCGGGCGGAGCGCGTCGCTGTCGGTGTCGTCGAGAACAGTCCGCGTGTCGTGCCCATCGGGAGCCGGGCGCAGACGCTCGAATTGGTCTCCATGGCACTGCTCGCCATGCGGTCGAAACACCTCGTGACACTTGCCGAGAAAGGTGCCCTCCTTGCGCATCCGGCCGCCCATTGGCGCTGCCTGCGAGCCGCGCGACGGGTCATCGGGTGCCTGGCCATGATCGACGTCGACGCCGCGCGTCGTGTCGTCACGCTCATCACGGACCAGGGCACAGCGCGCCGCGTGGCCCTCGAAATCGAGCGCATCGCACAGCGCCCGCCACGACGTTGATGGCGCGTCGATCGAGCGTCACACAGAAAATTGACTCCGTTCGAACTCGTGACCTGTTCGTCACGTACCGCGTCCGACGTGCCGGGTCCGAAGTTCGATCGGTCGCAGCACGCGCTCGGTCGAGAACCTCGAGCCCGTTTCGCGGCGAACGCGCGTGACGCCGGCCGGGCGCGCTCACACGATCAGGGTTACGATCGGCGATTGTTTCGAGGATCTCTCACCATGCCGATCGGACCTTGCCTGCTCGCTCGCGCGAGCATTTTCGTTGCCGCGCTGAACTTGCTCGCGCCGCTCGCGAGCGCTGTGCAGAACGCCGTCGAGGACCAGCGCATCCAGGCGCCGGCGAGTGCGCTGGTGGGCACGACGGCTTTCGGGGAGTCGGTCGGCGTCGACGGTGACCGCATGGTGGTCGGGGCCTCGCGGCTCTCGGTCCAAGGTGCGGGCCAGGCGGGACGTGTGTACGTGTACGAACGGGCTCCGGACGGGACGTGGGCGCTCGTGCAGGAGATCGCGTCGCCGACGGCGGGCGTGAGCAACGAGGGCTTCGGTGCGGCGGTCGACGTCGAGGGCGACCGCATCGTGATCGCGACGCGCACCGGAGGGCGCGCCTTCGTCTACGAACACGTCGCGGGTGTGGGCTTCGAATTGGTGAGCACGCTCTTCGCCGAACTCGGTTCGTCGGACTTCGGCGATTGCATCGACCTCGAAGGGGAGCGCTTCGTCGTCGGCTCCATCTCGAACGGCTTCTCGACCGCGAACAGCGGCGCGATCAACGTGTTCGCGCGCGGTGCGAACGGCGTGTGGGCGCGCGAAGACACCATCCTCGGGCCGACCGGCGTCATCGGACCGCCCAGTTACTCGTCGCGCTTCGGATCGTCGGTCGATCTGCAGGGCGACGCGGTGCTCGTCGGCGCGCCGCGTCAGCGGTATGCAGGCCTGGAGTCCGGGGCTGCGTTCGTCTGCCGCCGCAACTCACAAGGTGAGTGGAACGTGACCGACTTGATCGTCTCGCCGAATCCTGCGGCTTTCACCGAGTTCGGTTCGGCGGTCGCGTGGAAAGGCGAGACCGCCGCGGTGTCCGCCCGGCTCGAAGTCGGCCCTGTCACCACAGGTCGTGTGCACGTCTACCACGCGCCGCAGTTCGGGCCGTGGTCGCTCGATGCGACCCTGGTCGCCAACAGTGCGACGGACTCCGGGTACGGCATCGGTGTCGACATCGACGCTGAACGGCTCTTCGTCGCGCATGGGAACAGCACCAAACAGATGGACGTTTGGCAGCGCCGGTCGAACGGCACGTGGCTGCTGGAGACGAAGGTCGCCGTCGCGCCTGGTGCTTCGGGATTCTTCGACGACCAGAGCATGGTGGCCGACGCCGGCTTCGTTCACTTCTTCGGAAGTGGCACCGGCTCGCGCTTCATCGCCGAACTCGAACTCGGAACGCTCTACCGCGCGGCGGCCTCGATCACGGCGTCGGGCGGCGGAACACAGGCTTTGACCGTGCGTGCGACCGACGCGAACGCCGGGCGATTGTGTGTGGTGCTCGGCAGCTTGTCGGGCACGGCGCCCGCGACCGTGCTCGAAGGGAACAACGGCCCCGTTGTGCTCCCACTCGTCGCCGACGCATACACCCTGACGCTGATCCAAGCCACGGGCGCCGGGTTCATCAGCCCGTGGGCGTTCGTCCTCGACGCGACCGGCGGCGGGACGAGCACGTTCACGTTGCCGCCGCTCGTCGCGAGTGCGTTCGCCGGCCAGAGGCTGCACCACGCGTGCCTCTACTTCGACGCCGCGACTCTCGCGCTCGAGGGCGCGAGCAACGCCGTCGCCCTGGACCTCCTTCCATGAAGACACATCACGGAGTCGCGCGCGCGTTCGCGACGATCTTCGCCACAGCGGTGGCGAGCGCAGCGGCCCACGGACAGACGGTCCTCGTCGACGCGTCGACCGCATCGACGGCCGGATCGAGCACGTCGTACATCCGCGGCGTCCTCGCGACCGAGTTCGGCGAGTGTTTCGTCTCGACGAACACGCTTGCCGAAGGAGTGCGCATCTTCGAACGCGTCGGGCGCGCGCTCGAGTTCCAAGCGCGCCTCGAAACGCCGACGGGCGTTTCCCTTGGCAACTACGGAGTCGCTTCCGCCGTCAGCGGCACCACGTTGATGGTCGGCGCACCGACGTCCGACCTTCCCAGCGTGCCGTGGAACGGTCGTGTACTCGTCCACCGGCGATCCGAAGCCGGTGTCTGGGCACTGCAAGAGATCCTGACCGAACCCGCGCCGGCCTCCGGCGACTTCGGTTTCCGAATCACTCTCGGCGACGATCTCGCGCTGATCGACGAGGTGCTCTTCGAGCGCGCCGAGAGCGGGTCGTGGACGTTCGTGCAGCGGCTGCCGCTCGACGCTCAGGACTACATCGACTCGGCCATCGAAGGTACGTCGCTGTTCCTCACGGACGGCAAGGAAGGCGTGATCGAGTACCGACGGAACGGCGAGGGAGCTCTCGTCGTGGTCGGCAGCGCCGTGCCGAAGTTCGACCTGCAAGCCTCGTTCAACTTCGGCCGCACGTTCGACGTCTCCGGCGACCGCATGGTGGTCAGCAGCACGGTCGTTTCGTCGGGCATGCTGTCCGTCTTCCGTCGCGAGTTCGACGGCGGCTGGGAACACGTCCAGGACATCTTCGCTCCGTCCGGCACGTCGAGCTTCGCCGTCGAAGTCGCGATCGCCGGCTCGCGCATCCTGGCCTCGGGCAAACGGAACGGCACCTTCACCGGCGAGAACGGTGTGGTGCACGCGTACCGCGAGTTGGGTCCGTGGACGTGGGCGCGTTTCGCCGACTACGCACTCGCCAGCCCCTTCCATCAGGACAACTTCGGCTTGGGGATCGACTCCTCGGGTGACTCGTTCCTCGTCTTCTGTCGCGGAACGAGCGGCGTGGACGAGTCGTTCCATTTGGTCGAAGCGAGCGACCTGCTCGCCACCACGAGCCAGGCTTCGCTCGCACAGTTCGGCGAGCAGTGGCTGCACTTCCGTCCGGAGCCGTCGTTCGCCGGCGGCTACTTCGCCTTGCTCGGTTCGGCGTCCGGTACGTCGCCGGGTCTCGACGTGGGCGGAGGCGTCGTGCTGCCGCTCGTGTACGACGCCTACTTCGCCAACACGGCGACGGGTTTCGGCCCGTTCTACGACGGCCAAGGTTGGATCGACGACGAGGCGCGCGCTGCGGTGCGGCTCTTCGTGCCGAACGGCACGACGCCGAGCCTCGCCGGAACGGTGCTGCACCACGCCTTCCTCGCCTACTCGCCGGTGACCGGCGCGTTCACCGCGAGCCGACCCGTTGCCTTGGAGATCGTGCCTTGAGAACTCTCACTGCTTGCATCGCGCTGGCCGCGTGGTCGGCGGTTTCGACCGCCTCGGTCGCTCACGCGCAGAAGGCGTGCGCCGACGCGACGCTGACCGTCAACGATGCGCTCCAAGTCGGCGCCTTCGGTGTCCGCATGGCGCACGACGGCGACATCCTCGTCGCGCTCGACGGCACCACTGGCACGAGCATCAACGGCGGTGGGACGCTCCACGTGTTCGAGAGATCCGCGAGCGGCGCGTGGGAGTGGACGAACACGATCGCCCCGCCCCCGGACATCGTGACCGCGGACGGTTTCGGGGTCGCGTTCGACGTGTGGGACGGTTGGCTTGCGATCTCCGCACCCGCCGACGATCCGCTGGGAACGAACTCCGGCAGTGTGTTCGTGTACGAACGCGTAGGACGCGGTCAATGGAACCTCGTGAGCACGCTCGTGAACCCGCCCGAAGGTTCGTCACCGACCAACTCCGCTTTCTACGGTTGGAGAATCGCCGGCGAGGGGGACGTGTTCGCGGTCGCGTTGCCCTTCAGTTCGGTGCCGGTCTTCAACGGCCAAGGTGTCCAGACGGGGCAAGTGACCTCCGGCGCCGTGCTCGTCTATCGCCGAACGCTGCTCGGCACGTGGGAAGTCGAGACCAAGCTGCGATCGCTGCCGCTGCTCGAGGACACGGTCTTCGGTCTGAGCCTGGCCCTCGACGAAGGCCGCTTGTACGTCGGCACGTCGGGTGAGAAGGTCGGTGCGATCACGACGTCCTCCGTGACCGTGCACGAGCACGTGAACGGCGCGTGGACTCCGACGGCGAAGTTCCTCGAGCCGAGCCTGGCGGCGTCGACCGATTTCGGCGAAGCGATCGCCGTCGACGGCGACGTGCTGGCGATCGGCTCGCCGAACGTGGAACGCTGCCACACCTACGTGCGCCAGACGGACGGAACGTGGTCCGAGCCGGAACTCGTTCCCGCCCCGTTCCCCTTCGTGTCCAACGACTGGGGCAGCAGCCTGGCCGTGCGCGGCGACACACTCGTCGTCGGCACGACGAACCAGGGCACGACCTGCCAGCTCTACGAACGCGCCGCGAGCGGAGCTTGGTACCGCTCACTCGATCTCTCGTGGTGTGGTCCGGAGAGCGCGCCGCAGTTCGGTGTCTCGGTGATCGCCACCGACGACGAGTTCCTGATCGGTGCGTGGGGGACGACCTTCGGACAACCGGACTTGGGATCGATCGCGGTCTTCCGCCGCGGCTCGCTCTACCACTCGGTGCTCGAGGACTCGACCGTGCTGCCGATCGGTCAGAAGCTGTTCCTGCGCGCCGGGCCGCGCTGGGCCGGTGCGCCGTACGTGGTCCTCGGCTCGCTGTCGGGTACGGCGCCGGGACTGGAACTCGGGCCCGGCCTCGTGCTGCCGCTGAACTTCGACGCGTACACGTCGATGACACTCGCGCTGTCGGCTCCGATCGACGACGCGTTCGACGTCCTCAAGCTGAACGGCGAACGGACGGCCGCGTTCGAGACGCCGACGGGCCTCCCGCCGTCCATGTCGGGACTCGTGCTCCACCACGCCTTCGTCGCCATCGATCCGCTGACGTTCGAACTGCACGTCAGCAACTCGGTCCCCTTGCGTCTCGTGCCATGACAACCACACGGACCTCCGCAGCGCTCGCGCTGCTCGCGTGTGCGCTCCTCGGACGCGCGGCCGACGCCCAGATCATCGGCGTGACGACGCTCGAGCGCCCCGACCTTCCGACGGTGAGCGCCCAATTCGGCCGCGCTCTCGCGCTCGACGGCTCGCGCCTCGTCGTCGGTGTGAATCGACTCGACGTGCAGGGCCAGAGCGGACTCGCCGCCGACGCCGGCGGTGCGTTCGTCTACGAGCGCTCGAACGGCGGCCCTTGGACGCGCGTCGCCGAAGTCGTGCACGCCGTGCCGCTCGCCGGCGCTGAGTTGGGCTCCACGGCGTCCGTTCAGGGCGACGTGCTGGCGCTGGGCGCGCCGCTCGACGACACGGTCGGCACGAATCGCGGCTCCGTCACGATCTTCGAACGCCAAGGCGACGGGACATGGATCGAGACGCAGAGGATCCATCCGCCGACGATCGGGGCGTCCGAGTTGTTCGGCGGTGTGTCGTTCGACGGCGAGCGCCTCCTGATCACGGCGGCGAATCCGAACCGCATCTTCGTGTACGAGAAGGGCAACGGCACGACATGGATGCCGATGGCCGTGATCACGCCGTCGGTCCCCGCGAACTCGTGGACGTTCGCGAGCCACGGTGACCGCATCGCCGTCGGCAACCCGACGAATGCGGTCGTGCAGCTCTTCGAGCGCGCCGGCCCGGACTGGAACCTGGTCGGCACGCTGGCGCCGACCTCCAGCGTGCAGAACACGAGCTTCGGCCAATCCATCGCGTTCTCGGCGGACGGCACACGGATGTACGTCGGCGCGCCGAAGCTGGGCGTGACCGGAGGCATCGTGGTGTTCGAGTTGCAGCCCAACTTGTCGTGGGCGCAGACAGGTGTGATCACGACCGTCGTTCCGGAGGGCGGGCTCGGCGCACAAGTCACGATCGCCGGTGAGCGCATCGTGGCGAGTGTGGTTGCGAATCAGGGCTTCCCGGTCGGGGTGCGGCGCTCCATCGTGTTGGAGCGCTCGAACACGGGCACCTGGTCGCCGGTGATGGAGATCCACCACACCGACTTCAGTACGACGACGATTCGCGCTGCTTCGTCGGAGCAGTTCTTCCTCGGCTTGTCGTCCCTCGGCACGGACGGCGCGTTCGGAATCGTCGAACTCGGTTCGCTGCGCGCCAACGGGCGCTTCGTCGACACGAGCAGCGGCGGTTCGCAGCTCATGTACCTGCGCGCCGGGCCGGCAGTCGCGAACGACCTGTTCGTGCTGCTCGGCAGCCTGAACACGGTGTCGAATGGGCTCCCGCTCGGCGGCGGACTGACGATCCCGCTCGCCTTCGACGCCTACATGTCCATGGTCCTCGGGGGCAGCTCGCCCTTGCAGTACTGGTTCGGTCCGCTCGACGGCAACGGCAACGCGAACTCGAGCTTCGTGGCGCCGCCGCTCGCCTACGCCGCGCTGAGCGGGCTCGTCCTCCACCACGCGTTCTTCACGCTCGATCCCACCACCTTCGCGGTCGACCACGTGAGCAACGTGGTGTCGCTGGAACTCGTGCCATGACTTCGTCTCGCAACGTTCGGTCGGTCCACACACGCGCCGTCATCGGCCGCGTCGCCCTGGCAGCGGCTCTGTCCGCGAGCCTGTGTGGGGGCACCGCTCGCGCACAGGTCGCGTTCCACGAGACCGTCGTCGTACCGTCCACGAATCCGCTCGAAGGCTCGTCGAGCAAGAGCGGTTCCGACCTGGCCGTCGCGGGTGCCTTCGCGCTGGTCTGCGCACCGGAGCGGCTACATGGTCCGGACGGAGGTCCGAACGGCGGCGTCTACATCTTCTCGCGCGACGCTGCGGGCGCGTGGACCGAGGTGGGCTTCACGAAGGGCATCTCGCCGACCGGCTTCGGTGATTCGATCGCGTTCGACGGCACGCGTTCCTTGGTGGGCGGCTACGGCCTCTACATCAACGGCCAGTGGCAGAACGGCGTGGCGCAGTTCTCCGAGTACGTCGAAGGTCAAGGTTGGCCGACGCGCGGCTTCTTCACGCGTGAGGGCCTCGCTGCGTGTGAGCGTTTCGGAGCGAGTGTGGCACTCGATGGTTCGTGGGCGGTGGTGGGCGCGCCAGGCGACGCCGCCGATGGAGCCAACCAGTCGGGCGACGTGTGGATCTTCCGCGCCGACGTGTCGGGCCTGTGGACGCTCGCTCAAACGCTGACGCCGCCGAAGCACACCGACGTGGGTTTCGGCGCCTCGGTCGCGCTGGTCGGCGACACGCTCCTCGTCGCGTGTGAGTTCAGCCTGGCGGGCGCGCCGATCAACGGCGCGGTCTACGCCTACCGGCGCGCCGCCAACGACACCTGGACACTGGAGGCGGAGTTCGACGACGTCGATCCGGCGCCGCTGTCGCTCGCGTACGCCGACCTCGCGCTCGAAGACGGTCGCGCGTACATCGGCGCGCCGCGTCAGCCGACCGGCACGTTCCTGCAGCAGCGCTACGGCTGTGTGTTCGTGTGGGAGCGCGACGCGTCCGGAACGTGGACGCACGTCGACACGATCCACCCGGAGAACGCGACCACCTCGGCACGTTTCGGATCGCGCATCGAACTCGCCGGCGACCGACTGGCCATCCTCTCGAACGGTTCGTCGACCGTCGTCCCGACCGGCGACGGCGACGGCTCCGTGGACCTCTACGAACGCTACGGCACCGACACCTGGTCGCACGTCATCCGCTTCAAAGCGGACCCCACCGTGTTCAGTGTGAAGTTCGGCATCGTGGGACTCGAGTTCGCGGGCGATCAGCTCTTCATCGGTCACGCATCGCAGACTCCGGGGCGCATCCTCTTCCACGACCTCGGTTCGCTCTACCACACGAAGCGCATCATCGACCTCTCGACGGGCGGCGCTCAGGATCTCTTCCTGCGACCCGGCCCGCCGTTCGCGGGCGACATCTACGTGATGCTCGGCTCGCTGAGCGGCACGTCACCGGGCGTCGACATCGGCGTCGGCACACTGCCGCTGGTCGTCGACTCCTACACGACCACGCTGCTGTCGTCGGGCGGAGGCGAGCTCTTCACACCGTGGTTGGGTCTACTCGACGCCGACGGCCACGCCACCACACAGTTCGCGCTGCCCTCGGCGAGCAGTCCGTCGTTCGCCGGCCTCACGCTGCACCACGCCTTCGTGTCGTTCGAGCCGACGACGCTCGCGCCGACCCACGTGAGCAACGCGGTCGCGGTGTCGCTCGTCCCCTGAGCGCACTCACGCCCGCCGCCGGAACAGCACGAACACCGCCGGGATCAGTGCGAGCGATATCAGCGTCGACGCGGTCAGACCGCCGACCACGGTGCGCGCGAGCGGGGCCTGCGCGTCGGCGCCCTCGCCGAAGCCGAGCGCGAGCGGCACCAGCGCGAGGATCGTCGTCAGCGTCGTCATCAGGATCGGGCGCAGGCGGCGGCGGCCGGCCTCGAGGGCGGCGGCGCGCGGAGAGCGGCCGCTCTGGACGAGGCGGCCGGCCTGGTCGACGAGCAGGATCGCGTTGTTGACGACGATGCCGCCCAGCATGATGCAGCCGATGTAGGTCTGCACGTTGAAGGTCGTGCGCGAGAGGAAGAGCACGAGCAACACGCCGACGGCGGCGACCGGCACGCTGAACATGACGACCAAGGGGTCGCGCAGCGACTCGTACTGGCAGGCGAGCACCATGTAGACGAGTGCGATCGCGAGGGCGAAGGAGACGAGCAGCTCGCGGAACGACTCGCGTTGCTCTTCGACGGTGCCGGCGATCGCGATGTCGTGGCCGGCGGGGCGCGCGATGGCGGCGAGTGCGCGTTCGGCGTCGGCGGCGACGGAGCCGAGGTCGCGGCCGGTGACGCCGGCGCTGACGGTGACGACGCGCTGTTGGTTCTTGCGCTCGATCTTCAGCGGCCCGCGCGACTCGGCGTTCGCGACCAAGTTGCGCAGCGCGACGGGTTCGCCGCTCGGCGTGCTCAGCGTGAGGTCGAGCACCTCTTCGATCGAGAGGCGCTCCGCGTCGGCGAGTTGCACGAGGATGCGGTAGGCGTTGCCGCCCGCGCGGAAGTCGCCGGCGCGCGAACCGGCGAACGCGGTCTCGAGCGCTTCGGTCACCGCGCGCACCGACAGGCCGACGTCCGCGATCTTGTCGCGGTCGACGGCGATCTCCTGCTGCGGCACGCCGTCGTCGCGACTCACTTCGACGTCGGTCACGCCGGGTATCTCTGCGAGCGCCGCGGCCGCTCGATCGGCGAGCGCACCGATGGTCTCGAACTCGTAGCCGCGCACCTCGACCTCGAGGCCGTCCTGGCGACCGAGCACGCGCTCCAGCAACGCCTGGCCCTGCGGCGCGCGCGTGCGGATCGCCATGCCGGGCACGCTGCTCTGGAGTCGTCGGCGCAGGTCGTCGGCGATCGCGACGTTCGAACGCTCGCGCTGTGACGCCGGCAGAAGCGTGAACGTCAACTCGCCCGTCGACGCGGCGTCCGCTTGGCGTCCGCCCGCGCCCGACGTCGCGACGTACGACGCGAGTTCGGGCACGGCCGGCAGCGCGATCGACTCCATGAGACGCGTCTGCCGATCGACGATGTCGAGCCGCGTCCCGATCTCCATCTCGCCGGTCACGCGCACTTCGCCTTCGTCGCTCGGCGGAAGGAACTCGGTGCCGATGTGCGGCACGAGCAGGAGGCTCGCGCCGAGCAGCAGCGCCGACACCACGACCGTCGTCCACGGGCGCGCGAGCACGTTCTCGAGGAAGCGGCCGTACGCGCGTTCGAGGGCCTCCGACGCGCCGCGCGCCGCGCGAGCGAGTGGGTTCTCGCGTGCGACGGCGCCGGCGCTCGCCTCCGCTCCGCCACCAGCGTTCACCTTGCCGAGCAACCGCGCCGCGAGCATCGGCACCACCGTCAGCGCGACGAACAGCGAACACACGAGCGAGAAGACGATCACGTACGCGAGGTCCTGGAACAGAACGCCCGACACGCCGCGCACGAACACGAGCGGCAGGAAGATCACGAGCGTGGTGAGTGTGCTCGCCACGATCGCCGTCGCGACTTCTTGTGTGCCACGCACCGCCGCATCGACGGCTCCGTCCTTCTCCTCGGTGCGGCGACGGAAGACGTTCTCCAGCACGACCACCGCGCTGTCGACCATCATGCCCACGCCGAGTGCGAGGCCGCCCAGCGACATGAGGTTGAGCGTGAGTCCGCCGAACCACATGAGCGCGAACGTCGCCACGACCGAGATCGGGATCGCGACCGCGATGACGAGCGTGCTGCGCCAACTGCGCAGGAAGAACAGCAGCACGAGCACCGCCAACCCGCCGCCGTAGAGCACCGACGTGCCGACGTTCGAGATCGAGCGCTCGATGAAGTTGCCCTGGTTCGAGACCGCGACGACGCGGATCTGCGGGTACGCGGCGTTGACGGCTTCGATCTCGGCCAGCACGTTGCGCGCGACCTCGACCGTGTTCGCATCGGCCTGTTTGCGCACGGCCACGCGCATGCCGCGTTCGCCGTCGACGCGCACGTGGCGCTGCAGCTTCTCGTACGTGTCGTACACGTCGGCGACCTGGCGCAGCGTGATGACGTCGCCTTCGCGCTCGAGCAGCACCGTGTCGCGAATCTGGTCGAGCCCCGTGAACTCCGCCGGCGCGCGCAGCGTGACTTCGTGCCGCCCGTCCTCGATGTTGCCGGCCGGGCGATCGAGGTTGGCGTCGCGGATCGCGCTCAACACCTGATCGAGCGGCAGCCCGAGCGCGTTGACGCGGCTCGGATCGAGTTCGACGCGGATCTCGCGCGTGTAGCCGCCCCACACGTCGACCTGCGCGACGCCCGGCACGCGCGCGAAGCGGTAGCGCACCTCGTCGTCGACCAGTTGGGTGAGTGCGACCGGATCGAGGCGACTCGAGATGCCGAGGATGACGACGGGGAAGTTCGCGACGTCGAACTTCGAGACGCGCGGACGTGTGATCTCGTCGGGCAACTCGTCGGACTCGGACTCGAGGCGCGATTGCAGTTCGATCGCGGCCGCGTCGATGTCGGTGCCGAACGCGAAGCGCACGCTCACCTCGCTGTTGCCTTCGGTCGACTCGGAGGTGATCTCCTCGATGCCGGGGACCGTCGCGACGATCTCCTCGACGATCTGCGTGACGAGGCGCTCGACGACTTCGGGGCTGGCGCCTTCGAGTTCGGTCTGCACCGTGACCGTCGGCTGTTCGACCTCGGGCAACAGGTCGATGCGCAGGCGGTCGAGCGCGACCGCGCCGATGGTCACCACCATCAGCGCGACCATGGTCGTGAAGATCGGCCGCGAGACGGCGGCGCCGGCCAGGCTCACGGTGCGCTCTCCGTCGCGGTGCTCGTCGTGGCGACCGGCGCGACGCGCGTGCCGTCGTCGCAGCCGTCCTGGCCGAGCACGACCACTTCGCCGCTGAAGGCTTCGCCGAGGAGCTGCACACGCTCGCCCTCGCGCACACCGACCTCGACCGCGCGCCACGCGACGCGTTCGCGTGCCGCGTCGAGCACGAACACACCCGTCGCGCCGTTGCGCTGCGTGAGCGCGTCGAACGGCACTGTCAGCGCGTCGTCGAAGCGCGCGAGTTCGAGCGTCGCACGCACGAACATGCCCGGCCGCAGCCGCTCGCCGGCGTTCGGCACCTCGATCTCGACGCGCGCCTGGCGCGTCGAGCGGCGGAACACCGGCGCGATGCGCACGATCGCGCCTTCGAATGCGGCGCCCGTGTGGGCGTCCGTCGTGATGCTCGCGCGCTGGCCGAGCGCGAGCCGCGCGTAGTCGCGCTCGGGCACGTCGACGACCGCGAGGATCGGATCGAGTTCGACGATCGTCACGATCGGTGTGTTCGCGGCGACCGTGCCGCCGTCGTCGACGAGGCGCGCCGCGACGACGCGGGTGTCGTCGCCGCCGCTCCAATCCGCGGTGACGCGCGCATACCCGTGGCGGATGCGCGCCGACTCGAGCTGCGACTCCGCGCGCACGACCGTCGCCTCTTCGAGTTGGAGCTGCGCCTGTGCCGTCAGCACTTCCGAGCGCGCCGTGTCGAACAGCGCCGCCGTCGACAACCCTTCGGCCGAGAGCGCCTCGACCCGCGCCAACTCGCGCGTCGCGACTTCGAGGGCGCTCTTCGCGCCGCTCATCCCTGCGCGTGCGACCGCGATCTCCGCCTCCGCCTGCCGCAGCGCCTGCACCAGTTCCGCGTCGTCGAGCAGCGCCACCAGCGCGCCGCGCGTCACGACGTCGCCCAGCTCCACTTCGAGGCGCGCGATCCGCCCGCTGATCTTCGGCGCGACCGAGAACTCCGCCGCCGATTCGAGTCCGCCGCTGAACGTGCGCCGCAGCACGAGCGGCCCGCGCTCCACCGCCGCCGTCTCGACCGGCACGGGCGCGCGCTCGCCCACCGGCTTCACAGCGTCACCGAGTTCTTGGAAGCGCGCCCACAGCGCCCACGCGAGGGCGCCCGCGGCCGCGAGGAGAACGATCGTCGTGATGAGGCGGCGCACGTGTCGTGGTGGTCGCGGTCGTGGCGCTCGCGCGGGAGCGCGCGTGACGCGCCGGCCACCATACCGGCCTTCGCGCAGCTCCGCGAACCGGTTGCGGTTGCCGCGCGCCGCGCCTGCGCGGATGATCGCGCGCATGAACGCAACCTTGCCCAACGCGGCGCTCGCACTCGCTGTTCTCGCAGGCCTTGGACATTCGTCGACAGCCCTTCGGCAGGAACCCTCACCGTCGGCGGCCGCGAGCGAAGCGCCGGTCGAACGTGTCGACCGCGCGGTCGCATTCGGAACACGCGGCGACGGCGAGCCGCTCACGCCGAGTCAGCACCTCATCGTCGGCCAGTTCACCGAAGCGATGCGCTGGCTCGAGCGCCGCACGGGCCGCCGTTTCGCGCGGCCGCTCGAGGTTCACTTCCCGACGTGGGTGCAGTGGACCTCGGCGATCGACCGGATCTTCGTCGGCGCCGAGGATCCGTCGCTGATGCACGCGATCGTGTTCCACGTCTTCGACGAAGAGGCGGGGCGCATGCTCGTCTCCGAGTACATCCATCGCGTCTCCGACGCCGACATCCGTGGCGAGTACGCGGAAGATCCGACGAGTTGGCTCGAAGAACAGGCCGTGCAGTCGGTCGAGCTGTGTGCTCCGCTGCTCGCCGAGGACGCGTTCGGGTTGACGACGCGTTTCCACGCCGCGTCGGAAGGCGACGAGAAGCGGGTGTTGCGCGCGCTGCGCGAGGGCTTCGGCCATCTCATGGCCGAGCAGTTCGCCGCGGAACTCGGTTACGACGGTCTCGTCGGCGGCGGTCAACAACGCGACCTGCGCGGGCGCCACTTCTTGAAGCGCTGCCTGCGTGCGGGCGGACTCGAAGCGGTCGACGCGGCGCTCGCCGGTCCGCCGCCGGCGTGGGCGGACTTCCGCTCGGCGGGGCGGCGCGATCCGGATCGCGAGGACGGTGCGACGCCGTTCGACACGAATGCGGTGTTCAAGAGGGAGAGCGCAGCCGACGTGTGGCGCGAACTCGCGAAGGTCCGCGGCGGAACGGCGAGTGACGCGGCGATCGATCCACCGGCGATCGTCGAGCTCGAGTCGAACGAGTACGACGCGGCGTGGCTCGCCGCTCGCGAAGCTGCGCTCGGAGAATCGCACGTGGAGCACAGCTTCTCCGTGCTGCACGCGCTGGGCGTCGTGCACCTCGACGTGGCGCGCGCCGTCGCCGCGAACGAGATCGACGCGCGGCTCGCGAAGAGCAGCGCCTTCCACGACGTCGTGAACGGACGCGTCGTGGCGCGAGCGGGCGGCGCCGAGGAAGCTCCATTCATCGAACGCCTGATGGCGGCGGTCGTCGACGAGGTCGGCGAGGAGGACGACGGTGACGACATCGTCGTGCTGCCGTCGCGTCACCGCGCGCACGAACGCGACCTCGCTCCGGCGTTGGCGCGCTGGTCGAGCGCGAGCCACACCGCCGAAGCAACGGCCGCGCCGGACGCGACGACCGATGCGCAACTCGTGCGGCGCGCAGCAATCGACGGGCACGCGACCGCGGCCGTCGGCGAGTGGCGCTTCGGTTCCGCCGCAGCTCCCTACCACGCGAGCGCGGCATCGATCGACGACCAACGACTCGCGGACGGCTCACTGCGCGCGCTCCGGCTCACGGCCGAGGAGCGTCTCGCCGCACAGCTCGCCGACCACTCGGGGCAGTCGACGCGCGGCGCGTCGTTCGTCCAAACGCTCGTGCGCGCTGGTGGCTGGAGCGCAGCGAACGCGGTGTGCACCGAGCTGCCCCTCTCGATGGAGCAGGTGCTGCACCCGGCGAAGTTCACGGCCGACTGGCCCGTCACACTCGAGTTCGACGTGCCGAGTGAGTTGCTCGCCGCAGGCTGGACCGTGGTCGCGCGCGACACACTCGGCGAGGCGTTCCTCCACGACGTCGTCGCGACCAATGGCAATGAGCATGATGCCGCACTGGCCTCGATCGGCTGGGACGGCGACACGTTCGTGCTCCTCGGTCGCGACGGGGAACTTGCAGCGCTGTGGGCACTGGCTTTTGATCGCGATGTGGACGCGGCCCAAGCCGCGCGCGCGCTCGAGCGAGTATGCGACGGGTACCGACCCCGTCCCATGTCGGTCGACGTCGCACCGACTCCGGCTGCGCTGATCGTCGACGTCGGCAGAGAAGGACGGCGCGTTGCTTGTGTCGTCGGCCTCGACGAAGCACTGACCGCGGTCGCGAAGACAGCGCTCGCGGCCGCGACCGTGCGTCACCACGCGAGCGACACACGACAAGGCGCCGACGACGGCGCGACGACAGCGGTGATCGAACGTGAGCGCTCCTTCGCTTTCGGTGGACCGCGTACGGTCGTCGAACGCAGCCTCGTGCGCATCCCAGACGTCGGGCTCGTGTTCACGATGCCTTCGGTGCGCTGGAAGCTCGACCGCTTCGGCGACGCGCGCGTGCGCGTCGAACGCGACGGCGACTCCGATGTCGAGGTCACGATCGAGGTCGAACTCGGTCGCGCACTCGATCTCGCGGACCTGCAACGGCGCGAGCGCACCGGGGCCATCGCGCAGGGTGTGCTCGAGGAGCAGTTCCAGAGCGACACCCTCTCACGCCATGGCGAAGTCGAAGCCTGGATTCGGCGCGTCCACGTGGCGGATGAAGGTGGCGAAGCGACCGTGCGCCACCTCGGCTTCGTGCAGGGCGGCGTGACGATCGTCGTCGAGGCCGTCGTACGCGGCTCCGATGACGACGGCGCGATCGAGCGCGAGATCGACGCGCTGTTCGCGAGCATCCGCTTCGAGGCGCCGAGCGACGAAGAGTGAGCGTGCGGCGAGCCGGCGCGCGGAACACTTGACGAGAGCGAGCGCGGCGCATGGAGTGGCGCGCATGGAGATCCTGTTCGCCGCTCTCGTGCTCGCCGTGGCTCCGTCGCCCCAAGACTCCCAAGACTCCGTCGCGCCTGCCGCCGACCCCGAAGTCGCACAGATCCTGGCCGACCTCGCCAAGCTGCGCGGCGTCGCCGAAGTGACCGCGGTCGAGCGTGTGTTCCTCGACGACGAGGAGTTCCGCGCGGCGCTCGACGAGCAGGTCGGGAGCAATCTCGACGACGGGTACTTCGATCGGCTCGGGCAGGCGTTCGTTCGGATCGGGATGCTCGAGGACGAGGAGGTCGGCGCGCTGCGCGACGCGATGCTCGCGACGATGGTCGCGACGCACCTCGCGCTGTACGACCCGTGGACGAAGCGCATCGTCGCGCGCGACACACTCGACGATCCCGCGTCGCGACTGGTCGGCGCGGATTTCGCGCAGCGGGCGGTGCTCGCTCACGAACTCGCGCACGCGCTGCAGGATCAGCGCTTCGAACTCGCGAAGTACCTCGGACCGCAGATCGTGACGTGGGATCGGCGCATGGCGAACGCAGCGCTGGTCGAGGGCGACGCCGTCGCCATGGCGGCGGAGTGGACGGCCGGATTGCCGGAGGAGTCGTTCGTCGGGTCGGACGTCGACATCGGCGCCGACACACGGACGAACATCGAGATGAGCCTGCTCCTGCAGGCCGCCGTCGGCGGTGGCCTCGTCGACGCGACGGTGATGGTGTACTCGTACGCGAACGGCGCGGCGCTCGTGCAGTCGCTCGTCCGGGCGGGCGGTTGGGAGGCGGTCGATGCGGCTTTCGCGGCGCCGCCGCTCTCGTCCGAGCAGGTGTTGCACCCGTCGAAGTACACGACGGCGCGCGATTGGCCGGTGACGATCGAGCCGGCGCTGCCGCAGGACGTGCAGGCGGCGGGCTGGTCGGTGCGTTCGCGCGACACGTTCGGCGAGTTGTTCGTGCAGCTCGTCGTGAAGCCGAAGGAGGGCGAACGCGCGGCGCTCGAAGCCTCGATCGGCTGGGACGGCGACCGATTCCTCGTGTACGAGCGCGGCGACGAACGCGCGGGGCTGTGGGTCACCGTCTGGGACAGTGAACTCGACGCGGAACAGGCGGCGCGGCAACTCGGTGCGTGCCTGCGCTTCGGCCGCGAGCGCGACGGCGACGTGCGCCGAACCCGCAAGCGCACCTTCGGTCACGTCACGTTGCGGCGCGAGGGCACGCGCGTCGTGATCACGTCGGGCTTCGAGGAGGGGCACTTCGAGGCGCTCGAACGCGCCGCCTTCGACGCGGTGCTCCACGCGCATCCCGACGACACGCAGCGCGGCGCGAACGACGCCGCCGAGTCGCGGCGCATCGAGACGGACGCACTCCTGCGCATCGACGGCATGAGCGGCATCGTCGACGGCCGGCGTGTGCACTTCACCGACATCGACCTCGTCGTCGAGCTGCCGAGCGACGCGTGGACGCGATCGGCGACACCGCAGGGTCTGCGGGCGCTCTTCGCGCGCGGCGCACCGACGACGAACTTCAACCTGGCCGTGGTCAACAGCGGCGGCGCCAGCCTCGAAGCCATGCGCGACAGCGTGCGCAACGAACTCGCCACGATCCTGCCCGACGTCCAGTTCGAGGAGCTCGAACTCGGCGCGGTGAACGGCGTGCCGTGTGTCGTCACGCGCTACACGTGTTCGGTGCAGGGCACGCCGCTGTTCGGCGAGCAGCGCATCTTCGCCCTGGGCGGCCGCCAGATCGTTCTGACCTGTTCGAACGTCGGCGGCACGCCCGACCAGGACGTGCAGGACGAGTTCGCGGCACTGCTCGGGAGTGCGACGTTCGGGATGTGAAGGGAGCCCTCGGACGGCGGTGCTTTGCAACTTCCTAGCGAAGCCGAGGCGCCTCGGGGCGCTGGTTCGCGAGCGCCCTCGAACGGTGGGCGTTAGGCTGGAAGGCACCGCCCACAGCCCCACGCCCATGCTCCTCGCACCTTGCCGGACCGCCGGCGCCGACCGCGGCGCCGCGGCTCCTCGTTCGCACTCCTCGCGCCGCGGACCCGCTGCGAGCCCCGCCGCCCTCCTCGTCGTCTGCGCCGTGTTCGCTCCGCTCGGGGCCGCGCGTGGGCAGGACGTGCTGCCCGAGGGGCGGCTGATCCCGCTGCTCCCGTCGTCGGTCGTCGAGAGCACAGCACACTCCGCCGCATCGGGTGAGTTGTTCATGGGCTACCGCCCGACGTCCGGCGGACCGACGGCCGTGCCGGTCGTGCTCCACCGCGAGGCGCCGCCGGGGACGTGGCAGGTGACTGGCACGATCGCGGTGCCGCTCGACGTCGACGCGACGAGTTTCGGAAACGCGATCGCAGTCGACGGCGCGCGCCTGTTCATCGGCGCGGACGACGCCGATCTGCCGGGGACGACGGCGACGGGCCGCGTCTTCGAGTACGTGCTCGACGGTCAGGGCGTGTGGCAGCGCGGTGCGGTGCTCGTCGAGCCGACGCCGACCAGCCGCTTCGGCAACCGCATCACGCTGGTCGGAGACGTGGCCGTAGTCGACGAACACGTCTTCCACCGCGACGCGAGCGGAGCTTGGACAGCCGTCTACGCGATTCCAGCGGCGAACCTCTCGACGAGCATCCGCGCTGTCGTCGAAGGCGGTTCGATCTTCACCTCGACGGGCAGCTCGAGTGTGTTCGAGCTGCGTCCGAACGGGTCGGGCGGCTACGCCGTCCACACCACCGTCACCAACCCCGTGGGAGCCTCGGGCAGCGACGGTTTCGGCCAGACGTTCGACGTCCGTGGCGACGTTCTGGCGATCGGTTCGAACTCCACTTCGCCCGCGAGCGGCGTGAAGGGCCTCGTGCACCTCTACTTGCGCGAGAACGACGGCGGCTGGGAACTCGTGCAGACGCTCTCCGGCCCTTCTTCGCACTCGCTCTTCGGGCGACGGCTGGGCCTGCTCGACGATCGACTGTTCGTCTCCTCGCAACGCACGTCGGCGTTCGGCCAAGCTCAGACGATCGTGTTCGCGTACCAGCCCTTCGACGCATGGACGTGGACGCCGGTCGCGACGTACGTCGACGTGACGGACGGTGGCCCGAGCTCGATGGGTGCACGCGTCGAGCCCGAAGAATCGCTCTGCATCCTCGGCTCGACGCTCGCCGGTACTGGACCGCACGTCGTGCGATCGTCGTCCATCCTGCGTTCGAACGACGAAGTCTCGCTGTCGCAGTTCGGCGAGCAGTTCGTGCACTTCCGGCCGCCGCCGTCGTTCGCGAACGGCTGGTACGTGCTGCTCGGCTCGATGTCGGGCACGGCGCCCGGTCTGTCGTTCGGTGGGCTCACCGTCCCGCTCGTGCAAGACGCGTACACGGTCGCCACGGCGCTTGGTTTCGGTCCGTTCAGAGATGGTCAAGGCCCGATCGACGCCGCCGCGCGCGCCTTCGTGCGACTGCACGTCCCGAACGGCACCACTCCTTCGATCGCAGGCCTGACGCTGCACCACGCATTCATCGGCTTCGACCCCGTGAACCTCGTGCTGACGGCCAGCGAACCGGCGGCTCTTCATCTCGTCCCGTGACGGAGCAGCGCACCATGCACTCGCACATCACGGCAGCGGCCCTCCTGATCGCAGCGTGCTGCGCGAGCGCGCCCACGCTCCGCGCACAGACCGCCTGCGCGGATCACACCCTCGTCGTCGAGACGGCGGCCACCTTCCGCAGCGTCGGGCGTGCGCTCGACGTCGACGGCTCGCGCCTGGCGGTCGCCTCGACGGACGGCGGCAGTTCGCAGCCCGGGAACGTGCACTTCTTCGAACGCGCGCCGAGCGGCGCGTGGGAGTACGACACCTTCATCGACCAACCGGCCGGCATCGTCGGTTCGGACGAGTTCGGCGCTCACATCGCCTTGAACGGCGACCGCATCGCGATCGCGGCGCCGCGCGACGACTCGCAAGGTCTCGACACGGGCGTCGTGTTCGTGTTCGAGCGCTCGAGCACGGGTGTGTGGGAGCAGAAGGCGCGCCTCGAAGGCCCGCCGCTCGTTTCGCAGTCCGGCACGTGGCCGGAATTCGGGACGCGGCTCGTGCTCGAAGGCGACGTGCTCGCCGTCGGTGCGCCGCGGGTCGGTGAACCGCTCCTCGACGGACAGGGCGTGCAGATCGGCTCGTTGCTGCACGGCGCCGTGTTCGTGTACCGCCGCGACGCGAACGGCGCGTGGCTTCTCGAAGCGGAACTCGAGCCGCCGGTGAAGATCCAGAACGCGCGCTTCGGACAAGGCGTCGCGCTCGCGGGCGGCCGCTTGAGCATCGGTACGAGCCTCGACAAGGTCGGCCTGGTGTCGACCTCGACCGTGCGGACCTACGAGTCGAACGGTGCCGGCGGTTGGACGCAGACGTGGACGATCTTCGAGCCGACGTTCTCGACGGCGACGGGTTTCGCGCGCGACGTCTTCGCGAACGGCGACAGCCTCGTCGTGTCGTCACAGACGAACGGACTCGTCCACGCCTACGAACGCACGAGTTCGGGCGGCTGGTCGGCGCCGCAGACATTGAGCGCCGCCCCGGCCGCGCCGCAGCAACCGCTCGTCGCGATCGTCGACCTCGAAGACGACCTGCTGTGCGTCAGCGCGGGAGCGACCGGTCTCGTGAGCTACTACGTGTTCACGCGCGAGAACGGCGGGCCGTGGTACCAACTGATCGGCCTGCGCCCGTGTGAGACGACCACGAGCGCATGGAACGGGAGCCGCGCCGCAGTCAGCGCGACGCAGTTCTTCGTGGGCGCGCCGAACGCGAGCGTCGTCGGATCGCAGTCGGGAGTGGTGCGTGTGTTCGAACGCGCGGCGCTCTACCACACACACCTCTCGAACTCCGTAGCCGCGCCGGTCGGCCAGCAACTCTCGTTGCGCGCCGGACCGCACTGGAGCGGAGCGCCCTACCTCGTTCTCGGCTCCGTGAGTGGCAGCGGCCCCGGCATCGACCTCGGCGGAGTCAGCGTGCCGCTCGTGTACGACGCCTACACCGAGATGACGCTCGCACGCTCCGCGCCGATCGAGGACGACTTCGAGCTGCTGAAGGCGAACGGCGATCGCAACGCGTTCTTCGCCACGCCCACGGGCCTCGGTGCGTTCGTCGGCCTCGAACTGCGGCACGCTTTCGTCGCCGTGCACCCGCAGACCTTCGAACTGTTCGTGAGCAACGCCGTGACCTTGGAGTTGGTGCCGTGAGTCGACCGAGTCCCCTCCTTCCGCTCCTCACCGCCGCGTTCCTGTCGGCACTGAGCGCGAACGCGTCCGCTCAGGCCATCGGCCTGTCGCAACTCGACGTGGGCAACTTCACTGCCGACGAAGTCACCAACGGCAGTCCGTTCTACGGCGCGACTCTCCTCGTCGCCGACCAGCGCATGTTGGTGTCGACACCGGCGATCGATCAACGCGTCGGCTCCGTCGTGACACCCGATGTCGGCGGAGCGCGCATCCTCGAATGCAACGACGAAGGTGAGTGGACGACCGTCGGTGTACTGTCGCCTGCGGGCCTGTTGGCGAACAGCAACGCGGGCGGTTCGTGTGCATTCTCCGGCGAACGCGCCGTGCTCGGCGCCCCGTTCTCCGACACCTTCGGCATCAATCGAGGCGCCGTCGTGGTGTTCGATCGCGCGGCCGACGGCTCGTGGAACCAGTCCGCGTTGATCGCGCCGCCGTTCCCGGGATCGAGCGACCGCTTCGGCATGGCGGTCGCGCTCGATGGTGATCGACTCGTGATCGGTGCGGACGGCGTCGGTCGCGCCTTCGTCTACGAACGCGACGCGCAGGGTGCGTGGAACGTCGTCGCTGAACTGATGCCGGCGTTTCCGAACTCCGAGCCGTTCTTCGGTGCCCTCGTCGAACTCAACGGCGACCGTGCGTGGGTGGAGTCGACCGGCACCGTCTTCGCGTTCTCGCGCGTCGGCGTCGACTGGAACCTCAGCGCGCAAGTCACGACGTCGGGTGCCGACAGGCTCCTCTACGATCCGACGAACGAGACGCTGATCGTCGGATTGCCGACGGAGTCGCCGCTCGGCGCCGTCGACGTCCACGTGCAGACTTCTCCCACGACGTGGGCGCTCGCGCAGCGGATCACGGTGAATTCCTACGAGGACGGCTTCGGTCGCAGTCTCGCCATTCGAGGTGATCGACTGATCGTCGGCGCCGGAACCGGCACGTCGGACGCGACCATTCGGCGCGCCTTCGTCTTCGAGCGGGAACCCGGCGGCCCGTGGACGAAGACACTCGATCTCCACGGCGACGCCTTCACGAACAGCGGGGTGTTCGGATCGTCGGTCGCACTCACCGAGAACTCCGCGCACGTCGGTGTCCCGGCGGGCTCGACGTTCAGCCCGAACGGTGCGGTCGCGACGTACGACCTCGGCACGTTGCGTCACAGCGGTCGGCACCTGTCGACCGTCGAGGGTCGCGATCAGCGGCTCTTCCTGCGTTCGGGCGCGGAGCACGCTTGGCATTGGTTCGTGATCGCGGGCAGTGCGTCCGGCATCGGCGCGGGCACGGCACTGCCGGGCTCGTCGCTGCTGCTGCCGCTCACGCTCGATGCGTACTCGCTGGCGATCCTCGACGGCAGCGCGACGAACCTGACGTTCTGGAACGGCCCGCTCGACGCGAACGGCAACGCCAACGTCGACTTCCGCGTCCCGCCGCTCGAGTACGTGCCGTTCATCGGCAGCGTGCTCCACCACGCCTACTTCGTGATCGACCCCGTGACCTTCGCGATCGACCACGTCAGCAATCCCGTCCCGCTCGAACTCGTGCCGTGAAGCAACTCGCCACGAACATCGCACTGGTCACCTCGATCGCGGGCGCGCTGCACGCTGCGGCTCGAGCGCAAGGCGCCATCGCCGACGAGGTCCTCGCTCCGACGCTCACGTCGTCGGAGCAGTTCTTCGACGTCGAGCCGTCGTTCGGGTACGCGATCGCCGTCGAGGCTGGTCGCATGTTCGTCGGCGGCCCGAATTGGAACGAAGGCCTCGCAGGGGATCAGTCCGGCATCGTGTTCCACCATCTGCGCGCAGCCGATGGTTCGTGGCCGTACGTGTTGCGAGCCACCGGCTCGGGCACCCAAGGCTTCGGACACGCCGTCGACCTCGAAGGTGCGACGGTTGCCGTGAGTGGGTACCGGAGCCTCGAACTCGGTTGGATCCAGATCGCCGTCGAGGTGCCGGGAACGGGTTGGCCGACCGTCGCGACGTTCGATCGCGCGAGTGTCGGAGCGTCGCGGCGCTTCGGCGCGAGCCTCGACCTCGAAGGCGACTGGATCGCGGTCGGCGCACCCGGAGTGATCGGGAGCGGAGTCTCCGACAGGGGCAACGTCACGCTGCTGCGCCGCGACGGCGCGGGGACGTGGAGCTTCTTCGCGACGATCCTCCCGCCCTTCGACACCGACGTCGGCTTCGGTGCCGACGTCGCGCTCGACGGCGACACGCTCCTCGTGTGCGACGAGTACAGCGTCGGCGGAACGACACCCTCGACGGCGAGCGGCGCGGTCCACGTCCATCGTCGCGCTGCGAACGACGTGTGGTCGTACGAAGCGACGTTGGACGACGACACGATCGTGCCGCTGTCGCTGAACCATGCTCGGGTCGCCATCGACCAGGATCGAGTCGTCGTCGGCGCGCCGCGGCAACTCACGGGACCGTTCCTGAGCGGCCTTTCCGGCATGGTCTACGAATGGCGTCGCGACACGAACGGCACCTGGACACTCGTGTCACAGATCGCTCCGCCGACACCGACGCTGTCCTACCGCTTCGGAGCGGACGTGGCCCTGCGGGGCAATCGACTCGCGGTGTTGTCCGAGGGCGAGACGATCCTTGGGCCGATCAGCAATGGTCGGCGCTCGATCGACCTGTTCGAGCGAGACGACAGCGGGACCTGGCACCACGTCGTGCGCTGCACGACGCCGCTCGTCGCCCAACCGACCGCGAGTTCGGTCGGCGACGTCGAACTCAGCGACGATCAGGTCTTCTTCGCGAACCCCGGTGACGACGGCGGTCGAGTGCACGTCGTCGATCTCGGGACGCTGTACCGCGGTTCGGGCACCCTCGACCTGTCGAGCGGCGGAACCCATCCGCTGTACCTGCGCGCCGGCGCCGATCACGCCGGCGACCTGTTCGTCGTCCTCGGCACCGCGAGCGGCACGGCGCCCGGCATCGACATCGGAGTCGGAACGCTGCCGCTCGTGTTCGACGCATACACGCAGTTCCTCGTCGACAACGGCGGCGCTGCGTTGGTCGCGCCGTGGGTCGGGCTGCTCGACGTGCACGGCCGAGCGGACGCGCTCGTCGCCCTGCCCTCCGACACGAATGCCGCTTTCGCCGGCATCACGCTGCACCACGCCTTCGTCGCGTTCGACGCCGTGACGCTCGCTCCGACGCTCGTCAGCAACGCGGTGGCGGTCGAGTTGGTGCCCTGACGTGCGGGGCGTGCCGTGCGGCACTTCGTCGCAGGTTGAGGCTACGGCCTCGTAATCGCCGCGTCCGTCGAGGGCGTCTAGGTTCAGTTCGTCCAGCCATCACTTTGGTCGGTGAATGCCGGCCCAACGAACATGAACCACACGCGCAAGCTCGGCGTCTCTTTCGGTGCGATCCTCCTCACGTCCGCGCGACTCTTCGCGCAGGACGCGAACGAAGACGCGCGCTTCCACGCGGGTGATGCGGCGGTCGGCGACCGCTTCGGTTTCGATGTCGCTCTGGACGGCGAACGCGCGCTCGTCGGCGTGATCTTCGACGACCAGCCCAGCAAGATCGACGCGGGCTCGGCGCGCATTCTCGAGCGGCAGGTCTCCGGTGCGTGGGCGCAAGTCGCCAACCTGCTCGCGTTCGACGCGTTCGCGGGTGACCAGTTCGGCTACTCGGTCGCGCTCGACGGCGATCGCGCGATCGTCGGGTCGCCGCAAGACGACGACAAAGGCAGCGCGTCGGGCTCGGCCTACGTGTTCGAGCGGCAGAGCAACGGGACCTGGAGCCTGGCGGCCAAGTTGGTTGCCACGGACGGCGCGATCGGCGACTTCTTCGGCCGCGCCGTGGCGATCGACGGCGATCGCGCGTTGGTCGGGTCGGTGCTCGACGACGACGGCGCCGGCAACGCGGGCTCGGTGTACGCGTACGAACGCTCGAGCGGCGGCACGTGGTCGTTCGTGCAGAAGTTGGGCGCAGCATCGCCCGAGGCGGACGCGCGCTTCGGCGTCGAACTCGCGCTCGACGGCGACCGCGTGGCGATCGGTGCGACGCTCGACGACGAAGCCGCGCTCGACGGCGGTGAGGTGTACGTGTTCGAACACGGCTTCGGTGGTTGGAGCGAAGTGGCCGAGTTGGTCGCACCCGACGCCGCGGCTTCCGACGAATTCGGCGAGGCGCTCGCACTCGCAGGCGACCGTTTGATCGTCGGCATGCGCAAGGACGACGACGGCGCGATCGACGCGGGTTCGGCGCGAGTGTTCGAACGCAGCCTT
>JBIKNC010000169.1:0-9764 GCA_044358925.1 Planctomycetota bacterium
AGGCCGCGGTAGAGCGTCGCGACGCGCGGGCCCAGCGCCACGCAGGTGTGCGCGAGCCACAGGATCAACACGATGCGCGCGACCTCGGACGGTTGCACGGAGATGCCGACGTCGATCCAGCGCCGCGCGCCGTTGAGGTCGACGCCGATGCCCGGCATCCAGACACACACGAGGCCGATCAGCGCGAGGGTCACCAGCAGCGGCAGGAAGCGCCGCAGGCCGCTCGGGCCGACGCGCCAGGCCGCCAAGAGCACGAGCAAGGCCAGCGTGCGCATCACGAGTTCGCGCGCGACGTCGGCGTGGAACTGCTCGGTGCCGTAGACCGTGGCCGAGTA
This sequence comes from Planctomycetota bacterium, assembly GCA_044358925.1. Taxonomy (GTDB): domain Bacteria; phylum Planctomycetota; class UBA1135; order UBA1135; genus Rohdeia. The sequence goes on from JBIKNC010000169.1 coordinate 336, forward strand.
GCCCAGTTGGACGAGCAGCCCGACGCCCAGCAGTGCGAGCACGACACCGAACAGCCCACGCGCGGGCGAGAGCGGGTCGAGCCGCGCCACGCGATCGACGAAACCGCCGAACTCGAGTTGCTGCGGCGCGGCGCCGGCGGTGGCTTCGATGGTGCGCGGTGTCATCGCTCTCGTGTGCGCCGACGTGGACGACGGCGTGTGTGCTGCGTGTGCTGCGATTACGAAGGTCGGGCCGTCAGCGGATCTTGAGCAACGCGAGACTCGCGAGTGCTCCGACCGCGGCGATGATCCAGAAGCGGATGACGACGGTCATCTCGTGCCAGCGTGTCTCACGCCGCACGAAGACACCGCCGTAGAGCTGCAAGCCGTGGTGGATCGGCGCACACGTGAAGATGCGCTTGCCGCCGCTGCGCCGGAACCAGAATGTCTGCAGCCAGCTCGATCCTGCGTCGATCACGAGAACGCACGCGATGAGCGGCAGCACGAGTTCCTGCTTCGAGACGAACGCCATCCAGCCGAGCACGCCGCCGAGCGGCAGCGAACCCGAGTCGCCCATGAAGACTTTGGCCGGGTACGCGTTGAACCACAGGAAGCCCATGCACGCGCCGCACAGTGCGCCGCCCATCACGGCCATGTCGGCGGCGGGCGGCACGTACGGCAGCGCCAGGTAGTCGGTCCAGTCGGCGCGACCGGTGATGTAGCAGAAGACGGTCAGCGCCATGCCGCTGATCAGGACGCAGCCGGCCGCGAGGCCGTCGAGGCCGTCGGTGATGTTCGCGGCGTTCGACGTGCCGACGACGACGAGCCACTCGAAGGCGATGAAGCCGACCAGGCCGACGATGCCCCACACTCCCGCCCACTCGAGCGGCGAGAACACGACGTCCTTCAGGAACGGCGGGTAGATGTTCGTGATCGCGCTGCGGTCGGTCGCGAGCGCGAAGTAGACCGCTCCGCCGATCGCCGACAGCGACACGACCGACATGCCGATCCACTTGCCGCGGCGCGACATGCCGCCGCTCTTCTTCTTGGTCAGCTTCTTGTAGTCGTCGAGGAAGCCGACGGCGGCCAGGCCCGCGCACAGGAAGATGCCCAGCAGCACGAGCACACGCGTCACGTCGGCCCAACACACGACGCCGACCAGCAGCGACGCGATCAGGAAGCTCCCGCCCATCGACGGGGTCTTGTGTTTGCCGGCCTTCTTCGACGTGTCGGCCAGGTCACTGGAACCGCTGGTCTCGACGTTGTCGTCGACGGACAGCGCGATCAACCACTTGATCGTCGGGCCACCCAGTGCGAGGGCCACCGCGAACGCCGTCAGCGCCGCCATGACCACTCGCACCGAGATGGAGCCGAACAGGCTCACGCCGAACAGCCGATCGAACAGATCAGCGAGCACGGCGTGCCCCCTTCTTCACGAGAGACGGGACCGCGCCGGGCCGACACGCGGCCGGGCCCGACGCGGACACAGAGACGGGCACGATCGCGGCGCCCCCGCCGGATCGTGCGCCGTCGCCCTTGCGGACGACGGAGAGGATGGACCACGGCTGATCGCCCCGATCAACCACGGCGCACCTCCTCACGGTGTGTGGCGACGACGTGTTCGACGACGCGCTCGAGAGCCAGCCCCCTGCTGGCCTTGAACAGGACGGTGTCGCCCGTTCGGAGCCGATCGTCGAGACACGCCGCCGCCGCTGCCGTGTCCGTGCAGTGGACGACGCGGTCGCTCGCCATTCCGCTCTGCAGTGCCCCTGCTGCGATGGCTGCGGCCAGTTCGCCCACACACACGAGAAGCTCGAACCGCGCAGCCGCGACATCCATCCCCAGTTGGTGATGGAGCCGTTCCGACTGCGCCCCCAGTTCGAGCATGTCACCGAGGACCATGACGCGCCTCTTCGCCGATGGCAGCGACGAGAGAGCACGCACGGCCGCCCGCGCGGAGTCGAGATTGGAGTTGTAGGTGTCGTCGACGAGCACGAGCCCCCCCACTTCGATGCGTTGCATCCGGTGAGGTGCGCCCTGCAACTCCGACAGGGCGGGCGCGTACTCGAAGAAAGGAAGTCGCAGAGCGTCGAGCGCCGCGAAAGCGGCGACGACGTTCGCGACGTGGTGCACGCCGACGAGCGGGACGTGCACACTCCGGCCACGCACGCGAAAACGCGTGCCGTGTGCGTCGGTCGCGACGTCCGTCGCGACGAGATCGGCGCGCTGGGCGGCGCCGGTGGGAACCTGGGCGCCCGCGACGGCGCCCGCGACGGAGAACGTGTGCACCGTCGCGCGTGTCATCGCGCGCAGACGCTCGCAGTACGGATCGTCGGCGTTGAGGACGAGGTGGTCGTCGGGTGTGAGCGCCGCACCGAGCGCGCCCTTCTCCTTGCAGACACCGTCGAGGTCGCCGAGCTGTTCGAGGTGGCCGTGGCCGATGAGTGTGATGACACCGACGTTCGGCCGCGCGATGCGCGCGAGGGCGCCGATCTCGCCCGGGGCGCTGGTGCCGACTTCGAGCACGACCGCGCGTGTGTGTTCGTCGGCGAGCAGCAGCGTGTACGGCACGCCGATCGCGTTGTTGAACGACTTGGGCGCGCGAACGGTCGGGCCGGCGCGCTCCAGCAGAGTCGCGAGAATGTTCTTCGTCGACGTCTTGCCGACGGAACCGGTGATCGCGAACACGGGGCACTCGAGGCGCGAGCGATGCCACGCACCCAGATCGACGAGCGCGCGCCGTGTGTCCGTGTGCACGATCACGACGGCGTCACTCGGCAACGTCGCGGCGACGGCCGGGTCGCTGACGAGCACCGCACCCGCGCCCGCGTCGAGCGCCGCACGCGCGAACGCGTTGCCGTCGAACGACGGCCCGCTGATCGCGACGAACAACTGCCCCGGTCGCACCTCGCGACTGTCCGTCGCGACGCCGAACAGCTCGCGGCTCTGCGCGCCACGTTGGACGTGTCCGCCGGTCGCTTCCGCGACTTCTCGAACCGTGAAGCGGCTCACGCGAGGGCCTCGCGCGCGACGTCCGCGTCGCGGAACGGCCGGCGCACGCCGGCGATCTCCTGGAAGTCCTCGTGGCCCTTGCCGAGCAGCACGACGACGTCGTTCTTCGAGGCTCTCGCGATCGCGGCGAAGATGGCCGCGCGGCGCTCGGGCTCGATGACGAGTTCACTGCGACCGGTCAGACCGGCACGCACCTGCTCGATGATCGCGAGCGGATCCTCGCCGCGCGGGTTGTCGCTCGAGAGCACGACGAGGTCCGCGTACTTCTCTGCCAGCGCGCCCATGATCGGGCGCTTGCCGGTGTCCTTCTGTCCGCCGCAGCCGAACAGCGCGATGAGCTTGCCGCCACGTGCAGCAGCGCGCTGCTGCAGACTCGACAGCGTCACCTCGAACGCGTCGGGTGTGTGCGCGAAGTCGACGAACACCTCGAACGGCTTGCCGTGTGTTGCAACGGCTTCGAGCCGCCCCGTCGGCAGAGAGACGGTCGCGAGTCCGCTCCGCAGCGCGGAGGGACTCGCTCCCGACACGAGCACCGCAAGCAATGCCGCGAGTGCGTTGGCGAGGTTGTGACGCCCTACCAAGGGCAGAGTCGTTTCCCAAGAGATCCCCATCCCAGAGAGGAACGTGTGGATGCCCCCGGGCGTCACTTCGACGCTCGACGCACTCAGGTCCGCGCGGGACCCGATGCTGTACGTGTGGACCGCGGCGCCGCGGGCGCGCGCGATCGATGCGAAGCGCTCGGCGACCGGATCGTTCGCGGGCAGCACCGCGTGGGATCCGGGCTCGAGCCCTTCGAACAGCCGCGCCTTCGCGGCTGCATAGCGCTCCATGTCGACGTGGTAGTCGAGGTGGTCGCGCGTGAGGTTCGTGAAGATCGCGACGTCGACGTGGAAGCCGGCGAGGCGTTGTTGATCGAGCGCGTGCGAACTCGCTTCCATCACGAACGCGTCGCCGCCGTTCGCGCGGTGACGCGCACACAGACGTTGGAGGTCGCTCGCGTCGGGCGTCGTGTTGACGGCGCGCTGGCGCTCCTCGCCCGCGATCGTGTTGCCGATCGTGCCGACGACGGCCGGTGTGCGGCCGGCGGCGCGCAAGAGATGCGCGGCCATGTGTGCGACCGTGGTCTTGCCGTTCGTGCCCGTGACGGCGAACGTCGTGAGTCGTTTGGTCGGCTCGGCGTGCACGAGCGCGGCGGCGCGGCCGACGACGGCGCGCGGCTCGTCGTGCAACCACAGCGGAACGTTGCGCACGAGTTCGCGAGCGCGTGCAGCCGCGCTCTTCGGCGCGAGCACCGCGGCCGCACCGCGTGCGAGTGCCGCGGGGACGTGGTCGAGTCCGTCGGCCTTCGCGCCGGGCAACGCCGCGAACAACGCACCTGCCTCGAGTTTGCGGCTGTCGACGAACACGTCGCCGACACGAGCGTCGCCGCCCGTGACTTCACCGCCGAGAATGCGTGCGAGTTCGAGGAGCGCCATCACGGACGTCCGACCGCCTCCCAGGGCCGCTCGGGCAGTTCTTCCGCGGTCGGGACGTAGACACCGCTCATGCGCGGGCGTCCGTCCTCGAGCACCGTCAGGCGCTCCGCTTCGCGATCGTCGAAGCCGAGCGCGGACGCGAGGACCTCGACGGCCGCATCGCCGGTCACGTACGAACCGAAGTGCTCCTCACCGAGCGGATCCTCCGCCAACATGAACACGAGCACGCGCCGATCGCTGCCTTCGAGGTTGCCGACCGCGACGATCGACGACGTGTACGCGGACCTGCGGCCGTCCCAGTCGCCGCGGTGTTCGCGGTAGGCCTCGCCGCCGTTCCACACGGCGCCGCTCTCGCGCGCCTGTGCGAGCGCACGTCCGAGCACGTGGTAGCTGACGTCGCCGCGCAGTTTCTCGTACGTGCCGGTCTTCGTCGCGAGCTCGAGGCCCTCCGGTCGCGGGATGCGCTTGCCGGTGCCCTCGGTCGCGCCGAGGCGCATCATCGCGCGCACCTTCGCACTGGTCGAAGACTTGAGCACCTGCGGGCCGTCGCTCTCCGGCAGCTCGAAGCGTTCGTTGCCATCGACGACGGCGTCGACGAAGCGCAGCGGCCGCATGCGACCGTCCGACACGATCGCACTGATCGCGGTGACGTGCTGCAGCAGGTTGATCGACATCGAGTCGCCGAAACACACCGACGTGTGGCTGCGCGCGCGTGCCCAGGTGTTGTCGCGCGGACCGCGGCTGTGCTCGCCGATCACGCCCTTGAAGCCCGACATGCCCTCGGCGATCAGGTCGCCGCCCGACGGCAGGCCGTAACCGAGTGCGGCGGTGCGCTCGATCCAGACCTTCGGCGCGAGCATGAGTCCGATCTGGATCATGCCCGCGTTCGACGAACGTGCGAGGCACTCGGAAGCGGTGATCGTGCCGGTCGCGAAGCCCTCGGCTTCACCGACGACGCGGCGTGTGCCCGGCACGAGGAACGCGCCCCAGCCCACGTCGAACGTCTCGTCGGGCGACACGACACCCGCGTCGAGCGCGAGTGCCATCGTCACCACCTTGAACGTCGAACCCGGCGTGAAGCCGTGCTGCACCGGCGCGTACGTGCCGAGTGCGTACGGATCGCGCCAGTCGAGCGCGAGCACGTCGCGCGTGTCGAGATCGACGACGATGCCCATCGTCAGCGACGTGTCGTTCTCCTGTTCGATGCGTTCGAGCGCGAGCGCGAGGCGCTGCTGCAGGCGCGCGTCGATCGTCGACACGACGCGCGGCGGCTCCGTGCCGAACGTGTGGTCGCCGTAGTACTCCTGGTCGTCGGCGCGCACACGCACGAGCACGTGGCGCACGAACTCGTCGATCGCACCCGTGCGGTCGAGACCGAAGCGTGCGAGCGCCGCTTCCGCCGCATGTTCGAGGCCCCAACGGCCGTGGCGGCGCGTGAGATCGTCCGCGCGCCAACCGACGCGACCGAGGACGGCGTGGCGCCCTTGCGGGTACTCGCGTTCGCTCGTCGGACGCAACCAGACCTGGAAGCCGCCGACGTGTTCCTGCGCGAGGAAATCACGCACGGCTTCGACCTTCTCGATCGGCAGGCTCGCGCACAGCTTCTCGTAGCGCGAAGCCACGAGCCCGGCGAAGACCCACTCGCGGCGACTGCCGGTGATCTGCCAGGCAGGCATGCTGTCGCTGACGCGCCACGAGCGCGGCGCGCTGATGCGGCCTTCGAGCACGCGGGCGAGACGGCCCGGCGGCGGCACGAGTTCCCAGCCCGCGGGCGGTGCGTCGTTGGTGGCGGCGTGCTCCTGCAGCGCGCGTTCGCGCGGGCCCGCGAGCAGCTCCCACAAGTCGTCGGACAACGCACGCACCCACGTCGATGCGCTGACCTGTTTGTCGTCGAACAGATCGCGGTCGATGCGGCGGCGTGTGTGGTCCGACAGGAGCAGGCTCGGGTTCCAACGCAACCTGAAGAACAGATCGCCGACGCCGTCGGCGGGCCGACAGGCTTCGAGCACGAGCCCGGGCAACGCACCGAGGTCGTCGTGGCGCGTCGGGCCGCCGGCTTCGATCCACGCGGCGACGGCGCGCGCCTCCGCGGGCAACAGGTGCCAGTCGTCGACGCTGCACCAACCGTACTCGTCGGTGCCGAGCAGGCGGCGTTCGAGGTCGACGGGCGCGTGCTCGCCGAGCACGAGTTCGAGTCCGTCGAGGACGCGCTCCGGCGTGTGGACGAGCCACAGGTGGTACGGCGACGCTTCGACGGTGTGGCCGCGCACGGAGGTCGCGAGCACTTCACCGTTGCGATCGAGCAGCGAAGCGAGCGGCGGCTCCGCGTAGTCGAGCGCCGTGAGGGTGATCGGCGTCGGCGGGACCTCGGCGCGTGTGCGCTCCGCGAGTGCGACGGGCGCCGCTTCTTCGAGTTCGACGACGCTCGGCGCATCCGTGAACGGCGAAGGTCGTGCGTTCGGGGACTGCGACGCGACGACGCGTGCTCCGACGACACACAGACCGAAGGCGAGGAAGCCGAACGCGACGGCGGGTCGCGCGGGCAACAGGGAACTGGTGGGCAGGACGCTCATTGGGCGACCGACTCCTCGTTCGAAGACACGTCCGTCGGTGTGTGCCACTGGCGGTCGAACTCCGCACGCAACTGCGCGCGGCGCTCGAGCACTCGGGCGGCGCGCTCGGCGATCGTCGCGCGCACGTCCTGATTCGCGTGGACCTGCTGCGACAGCTCACTGCCGAGTTGCAGGTTGTGGTGGGCGACGAACGCACACGCGGCGCCGACGAGCAGCGCCGCCACACCGAGCACGAACAACGCAGCCGCGCGAGTCATCGCTGCACTCCCCCGTTCACGGCGCGCCGCAGCGCGCGCAGGCGCGCCGAACGGGCGCGCGGATTGACATGGACTTCGGTCGACGACGGTTCGACGGCGCCGTCGGTCGCGAGTTCGAACTCTGCAGTCGCAACGCGTTCACCGAACGCGCGCTTCACTTCGCCGTCTTCGCCCGAGTGGAACGTGATGACGGCGAGGACACCGCCCGGTGCCAGCGCGTCCGGTGCGCCGGCGAGGAAGCGCGCGAGCTGATCGCCTTCGCCGTTGACCGCGCGGCGCAGTGCTTGGAACACACGCGTCGCGGGGTGGATGCGACCGCCGCCGCCGAGCACGCGTTCGAGCAGTTGCGCGAGTGCGCCGGTGCGCTTGAACGGCACGCGCCGACGCGCTTCGACGATCGCGGCCGCGGCGCGGCGGCTCTTGTGTTCACCGCCCTCGCGGAAGAACAGGTTCGCGAGATCCTCTTCGCTCCAACGGTTGACGACGTCGGCTGCCGTCCGTTCGAGGTCGGGATCCATGCGCATGTCGAGCGGCCCGTCGGTCTGCACCGAGAAGCCGCGTTCCGCGCGATCGAAGTGCAGCGAGCAGACGCCGACGTCGGCGAGGATCGCGACGGGCGCGGGGCGCGCCGCGAGCGTCTCACCGACCGTCTGGCCGAGTGTCTCGCCGACCGTCTGGCCGAGTGTCTCGGCGATGTCGCCGAACGCCGCGCGCACGAGCTCGACGCGCTCGCCGAAAGGCGCGAGGTTCTCGCGCGCGAGTGCGAGCGAGTCGGGATCCCAGTCGCAGCCGAGCAGCGTAAGGCCGGGGAAGCGCTCGAGCACCGCGCGCGCATGACCGCCCGCGCCGAGCGTTCCGTCGACGAACGTGCCGACGACGTCTCGTCCGAGCACGCGCTCGAACGTGTCCAGGACTTCGCGCACGAGCACCGGGCGATGCACGTCGCCGGCTCCACTCGCTCCGCGTGTCGAACGATGTTCTGCCACGAGCACGTCGCCGCCGGCCTACCGGCCGCCCTCCGTGTTCGGTTCGGTCTTCGGTGCATCGCCCGTGTTCGCGGAACCGGGGCGGCCGAAGAGGCCGAGCTTCTCGATCTGCGCCAGTTGGTCCCTCTCGAGCGTCGCGAGGTACGCCTTGTTGCGCATCGCGATCAGGTCCTGCAGCACCGCTCCGCCGGCCGCGAGCGTCGAGGCGCGCTCGTCGTACTCGGCGTTCGACAGGCGCGCCTTCGCGCGGCGTGCGGCCGACCACAACTCGACGCGGTCGCGCATGCCGATGACGACCACTTCGCCACCGAGTTCGATGCCCGCGAGTTCGCGCAGCTCGTCCGGCAGCAGCACGCGGTTCGAACCATCGAGCTTGGCCTGGAACGTCGACGCCCAGAACTCGCGTTCGACCGCCGCGATCGCCTCGTGCTGGAACGGATCGCTCGGCAGCGCGGCGACGCGCTTGTCGAACTCCGCCGGCGTGAACAGCCACAAGCAGCCGCCCTTTCCGCGCGTCAACCAGACGGTCTTCTCCCCATCCCTGTCCTCACCGACGAGCGCGTAGACGCGCTTCGGCAGGCAGAGCCGACCTTTCGGGTCGAGCTGGTGAGTGGATTGGCCGTGGAACGTCACTGAGGGGGCGGTGGGCGGGCCGCGACCTTCCGAATCCGTCGCGCGGGGGGGAGCGTCGCGGGAGGTGTGGTGCAGGCGTCCGAGGGGGGCACGGACGCACTCGATCCCGGCCGTCGTGGGCCGAACGCGTCGGCGCCGCGGCGTCGAACGGGCGCGCGCGCCGCAGCTCGACCGGGACGTTCCTCACGCTAGCGGCGCGCCGCCACTCCATGCCTTTCTGCCCCACTTTTTCCCCACCTTGCACCAAAGACTGCACATGGGCGGGCTGGCGTGCGGTTGGAGGCGCAGCGGCGGCGCGATGGGCGCAACATGGCGTTTCACAGGAGCCGCGCGATGGGCCTGAGGGCGCGCTGGGGAGCCGATCCAGGCCCACTCGGGCGGGCAGGGCAAGAAGTGGCGTGCGATCCCGCGTCCGGTTGACGCGTACGGTGTCAGACACCGGATCCGCCACGGCGGAGTCGAAGTGCGGAATCGAAAGGCCGCGGTCCTCGGCGCGCTTCGCGCGCCGAGGACC
>JBIKNC010000170.1:0-9728 GCA_044358925.1 Planctomycetota bacterium
GGCGGTGCGCGCGTCTCACTCACAGCCGAACTTGGCACGGCGCGCGTACCGGTCCAGATCGACATGGGCATCGGCGACGACGTTTGGCCAGCGCCGGCGCTCGCGGAGTTGTCCGTCCTGCTCGACGATCCGAAGCCCGCGGTGCTCACGTACCCGCCGGAGTCCGTCGTCGCGGAGAAGTTCGAAGCAATGGTGGTCCTCGGTATGGCCAACAGCCGCATCAAGGACTTCTTCGACCTTCATCACATCGCGTCGACGATGGCGTTCGATCGCGAGCTACTCGTCGAGTCGATCCGTCGGACGTTCGCAAGGCGAGGAACTCGTCCACCGGTTCAGGTGCCCGTCGCCCTGACCCGTGAGTACTGGCAGTTCGCGCAACGCGGAGTGCAGTTGCGAGCGTTCCGACGTCGCGCATTGCTGTCCGACGACATCGACTTCGACGACTTGGCGATGTCGAAACTCGCGCAGTTCCTCGTGCCGCTTCTCGACGATCTTCGTGGTCAGCGTCAATCGGGTACGTGGGCGCCCGGGGGACCGTGGTCGAGTTGAACTCGGTCTTCGCGCTAGCGCGGATCCGTCACCACGATCCGCGCTCGCGCACCACGCCGCGGCAGCCGCACGTGGAAGCGCGCGCCGCCGGTGTCGGCGGTCTCGACGCGGATCTCGCCGCCCTGCGAGCGAGCGGCGGTGCGCGCCAGTGCGAGTCCGAGGCCGTAGCCGGCGCGCGCGCCGTCGGGTGACGGGCCTTGGTAGAAGGCTTCGAAGATCGCTTCGCGTTCGCTCGGCGGCACGCCGGGGCCGTGGTCGTCGACCGTCACGACGAGGTCGTCGGCGCGACCGTCGATCGTCAGCACGACGGCCGTGTCGTCGCTCGTCCAGCGCACGGCGTTGCCGACGAGGTTGCGCAGCATGAGCACGAGCGCCTCGCGGTCGCCGTCGATCGTGCAGTCGCCGTGGTGGAGGACGTCGACGACGACGCCGCGGCGCGCGCCTTCGTGCTCTTCGTGGGAGAGGCGCATCGCGATCTGCGTCGCGAGGTCGAAGGTCTCCGAGCGCGGCAGGGCCTGCGTGTCGCGCAGCGCCGTGAGCGTGATGAGGTTGTCGACGACGAGCGCGAGGGCGCGCAGCTCCTCGAGCTGGCCGCCGACGAGTTTGCGGTACGCGTCCACTTCGCGCGGCCGCATCAGAGCGACCTCGGCTTCCGAGATGAGGTTCTGCAGCGGCGAGCGCAGCTCGTGTGCGAGTCCGGCGGTGAGGAGCAGGTTGCGTGAGTGCTGCGCGCGCATCTGCGTCACGCTCTCGCGGAAGGACTCGGCCACCTGCCGAATTTCGTCCGGTGCACGCTGCGGCGCGCTCGGTTCGACCGTGGCGTCGAGGCGCGCGGATGCGGCGCTCGCGGCCACGTGTTCGAGCAGCAGCGCGAGTCGTCGCGCGAAGACGACGCCGCGGGCCGCGCGCTCATGCAGTACGACTCGAACCAGGCCTACATGGAGGGCGAGCGCGTCGTCGTGCTCCAGCCGAGTCTGCCCGCGGTGCACTCCACCTGGGACGGGCGAGTGCTCACCACATGCGAGCCCGACCGCGCGTTGGAGCGCCGCGCACTCGCGCACGCGCTGCTGCCGTCGCTGCTCTACCGCGAGCAGCTCTACCGCGTGGAGTGAGAGCCGCCGTGCTCACCGTCGTGGGCCGCATCGCGCCCGAGTCGCCGCCGTGCCTCGCGGAAGCGCGCGCGGCGATCGGCGACGGCGCTGTCGGTGTACAGCTCGCCGATCACGCGATGGAGCGCGGCGCGTAGTTCGAGAGCGGTCGAGCCGCGCGGCTCGAAAGTCGTGTCGAACAGCGTGCAGCGTTCCCACGCGGTGGGGGCGAGGAGGCGGCCTTCGCGTGCGAGCCGGTCGTACAGCGGCGTGCTGGGGAACGCGGTCTGCACGGTGACTTGGACTTCGAAGAGGCCGCTCGTGCGCACGAAATCCAGGAGCGCGTCGCACTGCTCGTGCAACGTGCCCGTGTCGGCCGCGCCGTCGAGGCCGAGCACGAAACAACCGTTCACGGAGATGCCGCGCGACTGGATGCGCTCGACGGCTTCGAGGTAGCGGCCGGCGCGCGACGCCTTCCAATCGCGTTTGGTCTCGACACCGCGCAGCGCAGCGGCGCTGTGGCTCTCGAGGCCGATCAGCACCTGCACACAACCGGCGTCGGCGGCGCGCGCGACGAGGCCCTCGTCGTCGGCGAACGAGACGTCGGTCTCCGTGAACCAGCGCAGGCCGTGCGGGGCGAGTGTGTCGCACACACGTCGGCCGTGGGCGGCGCTCGCGAACGTGTTGTCGTCGGCCAGTTCGAGGAACGGTCGCGCGGCGACGGCGCGGATCGCACGCACCTCGGCGTCGATGCGCTCGGCCGGCTTCGTGCGGTAACCGGGCCGCAGACGGATCGACGCCGCGCAGAAGTCGCAGTCCCACGGGCAGCCGCGCTGCGTCTGGAGCGTGAAGCGGTCGAACGTGCGGCCCGCGAGCAGCTCGAAGCGCGGCATGGGCGCGTCGGCAAGATCGAACGCGAGTGGGCGTGCGTCGTAGCGCGGCTTCAACGCGCCGCGCTCGAGGTCGTGAAGGAGCGTGCGCCAGACGGGCTCCGCCTCGCCGATGACGATCGCGTCCGCGTGCGCCGCGGCTTCGTCCGGGCACGCCGTCACGTGCAAACCGCCGAGCAGCACCGTCACGCCGCGCGCGCGGTAGCGATCGGCGAGTGCGTACGCGTCGCGGATGCGCGCGGTGAAGCTCGACAGCGCGACGACGTCGAACTCGCCGAGCGCGGCGAGCGCGCTCTCGTCCTCCGGCAACGCGTCGACCTCGACGTACGACACGTCGAACTCGCGCGGCGTCATTCCCGCGAGCGTGAGGAGCCCGAGGCTCGGCAGTGCCGCGATCGTGCGCCCGCGCTCGACGAAGCCCGGCAGCGTGAGGCCGAGGGCGAGCAGCTCGGCGTCGACGACGCGCACGCCGCTCATGGCGATGAGTCCGAGGCGGAGTTTCACGGCGACTCCGGGGCACGTCGTGTCACCACGGCGGCGGCGTAGATCATCGCCAGCCACGGCGCGAGGAAGAAGGACGCGACGACGAGGATCATGACGACGGTGGACATGACCTCTTCAGCGGGCGGGCGAACTTCCGGTGCGCTCTCGACGAAGTCCGACTCCGCCATCAAGTTGAACGTCACGTGCTGCAGCTCCCAGAGCGTCAGGGCGACGACGATGGAGACGAGTGGCAGCAGCCCCGTCGTGACAGCCATCCACCACGGCATCCCCGCCACGACTTTCAACTGGCGCAGCAGCAGCGCCACGCGCCAGGTCGCAACGACGGCGAGGAACCACGCGTTCGTCGCCGCGGCGTCGTCGACCGACATCCAACGGTCGACGGGGATGGCATAGGCCCAGGCCAGCGGCGAAGTGAACGCCACGAAGAGCAACACGTCGAGGTAACGCCACGCTCGCAAACGCAGCGGCGCGCCGACGAGCCACAAGAGCGCCGCCATCGCGAACACGTACGCGAGCGAGCCGAGGCCCCAGCGCTGCCACCACAGCGGATCACCGTGGTCCCAGTAGCGGCCGAGGCCCGCGATCCACGTGAAGACGAGCGCCAGCCCGAGGAACGCGCCACGATCCGCGGCCGCGATCGGCGCCGAGCGGAAGGCGAGGAAGCGCAGCTGCATGCGCACGAAACGCGCGAGGCGGCTCGAACGTGCCATCGTGTCAGCTCCTCGTCTCGCTTTCGTTCGTACCAATCCGGCGCTGTCGGCGATTGGCACGTCGGCGTATGACGATCGCGACGACGTAGGTCACGAGCAGGATTGGAAAGGCGAGCGTCGACAGGATTGCGAGATTCGTGACGATCTCGTAGGCCATGTCGTTCGAAGTCGTCGCGTGAACGAACGTCGACGACATCAGGTCGAACGTCGCATGCTCGAGATTGAGAATGGCGAGCGCGAACACGACGCCGCTCAACGGCAAGAGCGCCGCGACGACGCCTGTGAACCAACCGAGCGCCGACGTGATTGCGACGTGGCGCAGAAGTAGCGCCACACGCCACACGGCCACCACGGCGAGGAACCAGACGTTGGCGCGCGCAGCCGATTGGAGTTCCATGAAGCGCTCGACGGGCACCGCATAGAGCCACGCGAGCGGCGACGTCATCGCGACGAAGAGCAGGACGTTCCGGTAGCTCCAAGAGCGCGGCGCGAGCGGCAGCCCGACGAGCCACAGCAGCGCCGCCAGCACGAACACGTACGCCACGGACCCGAGCCCGGCGTACTGCCACCAGAACGCTTCCGGGTGGTCCCAGTAGCGCCCGATGCCTGCGATCCACGTGCACACGAGCGCCGCCTTGATGAACCGCCCGCGATCCTCCGCCGCGATCGGCGCGTTCTGGAACGCGAGGAAACGCAGGTTCGTGCGGACGTAGCGTGCGAGCCAGTGCGAGCTGTCGCCGTCGGTCATGTGTCGTTCGTCGTGTCGCGCGTGTCGTCGCTCGAACTGCCCGGCGCCTCGTCGTCCGTGAGCAACGTGACGCGCTCGAACAACCGCGCCGGCAGCTTGCGCCGCACGAGTTCGCGGATCTCCTCCGTGTGGTAGCGCTGGCTGAAATGGGTGAGGAGCAGCGCCTCGTTCTCGAACCAGTCGGCGCGGCTCGCGATCTCGTCGAGATGCACGTGGCCGAGCGTGCGCGCTTCCTGGGCGGGGACGCGCTCGTCGAGGAACGTGCATTCGAGGACGAGGACGCGCGCGCGGCGCACGGCGGGGTGCGCGTCGAGGCCTTCGATGCGTGTGTCGCCGAGGAACGCGAGTGCGGGCGACTCTTCGGTGAGCGAGAGCGCCGCGCCGCTCCGCGCCAGGCGCTGGAGCTCGTCCTGCGCGAGGCCCTCGTAGCGCGGGTCGAGGCGTTTGGTCTTGTGCCAGACGACGTAGCCGAGGCACGGCACGGTGTGCGGCACGGCGAAAGCCTCGACGGCGACGTCGGATCGGTGCGGGTAGCGCTCACCCGGTGCGAGCCCGATCAGTTCGTGCTCGAAGGTCGAGCGGTCGAGTTCGCGCCAGGCGGCGAAGAGCCTGCGGAGCGGCTCCTTCGCTCCGATCGGGACGACGTAGCGCGGGTGCGGCATCCCGAGCAGCGAGCGCGTCGCGCAGTGGTACGCGATGCCGCCGAGGTGGTCCATGTGCGCGTGCGTGAACAGGATCGTGCCGCGGCGCAGGAGGCGTTTCGGGCAGCGGCCGACGTCGAAACACAGCTTCCAATCGGGCAGGTCGACGTAGGTCTCGAGGCCGCCGATGGAGCGCGCGTCGATGCGGATGCCGGCGAGCTGGAGCACCGGCGGAGCATAGCCGGGCGGCGCCGCGGGGCCCGCCGGGAGCACCGCGGCGCTCGCCCCTGCGCGCTCGAAGTGCGATACTCCGCCGACCATGGGCGTTCGACTCAATCGCATCTACACCCGCACCGGCGACGACGGTGAAACGGGCCTCGGCGACGGGCAGCGGGTCGCGAAACACGACCTGCGTGTGCAGGCGTACGGCACGGTCGACGAGGCCTCGAGTGCGCTCGGCCTCGCGCGCGTGCACGACGGCGCGCAGCGTTTCTCGGACCTGGTGCTCGAGCTGCAGAACGACCTGTTCGACGTGGGCTCGGACCTGTGTGTGCCGGGCGAGGCGGGAGCGAAGCTGCGAGTGCCCGAGGCGTACGTCACGCGCCTCGAGAAGCACATCGACCGCATCAACGCGGACCTCGCGCCTTTGAATTCGTTCGTGCTGCCGGGCGGCGATCCGGTCGCGGCGTGGTTGCACCTCGCGCGCACGATCACGCGGCGCGCGGAGCGGCTCGTCACCGAACTGATGGCGCAGCCCGCCGAGGCGCACGCGGTCAATCCGATCGTCGTGCACTACCTCAATCGCTTGAGCGACCTGTTGTTCGTGATGGCGCGCGCGGCGAACAACGGCGGGCGCGCGGACGTGCTGTGGCAGCCGGGCAAGAACGCGGGCGGCGCGCCGGCGCCGTGAGCCGAGGCGGCACCCACGTGCCGGTCGGCGTCGAACTCGTCGCGGCGACGCCGGCGGGTTGGGCGCACGCGGTGCTCGAGCAGCCGCTGGCGTTGCTCGTCGACCACGCGCACTGCGAACTCGGCGCGGCGGCGTCGGCGCAGGCGCTGATCCGGCGCTTTCCGTTCGACCACGAGCTGGCGGAGCGCATGGGCGCGCTCGCGATGGAGGAACTCGCGCACTTTCGCAGCGTGTTGCGCCTGGTCGACGACCTTGGTGGCACGTTCCTGCCGCCGGTGCCGAACCCGTACGTGCTCGGCCTCGACGCGGCGGCGCGCGCGACGCGCGGCACGGGGCCGGAGCTGCTCGACCGGCTGCTGGTCTCGGCGCTGGTCGAGGCGCGCAGCCACGAGCGCTTCGAACTGCTCGCGTCGGTCGCCGAGCGCCGCGCGTCAGAACCGCAACCCGCCCAACTCGCAGCACTCGCGCGCCTGTTCGCCGAACTCGGCCCGTCCGAGCGCGGGCACATGCTCCTGTTCCCCGAACTCGCGCGCGCGCGTTTCGGCGCGAACGCGGTCGCCGCGCGGCTCGCCATACTCCAGGCCGCCGAGTCCGAACTCCTCGCCCGGCTGCCGTTCGCCCCGCGCATCCACTCCGGCGCGCCAGCCACCGAGTCCATCCAACCGTGAGCAATCTCCTCGAGCGCGCCCAGAACTACGTCCGGCGCGAACTGTGGCAGCGCGACCTCTCCGTCGAGCCCTTCTGGCGCAAGTGGCCGATGCACGTCGTGCGCTGCGTCGCGATGGCGGTCGAACGCGGCCTCCAGCACCAACTGCCGATCCGCGCGTCCGCGTTGACGTTCGTGACGGTGCTGTCGCTCGTGCCGTCGCTCGCGTTCGTGTTCTCGATCGCGAAGAGCCTCGGCCAGGACCAGTTCCGCACCGACATCGTCGAGCCGTTCCTCGAGGACATGTTCGGGAGCGACGAGGCCGCGCGCAGCGCGCTGCCGGGGCTCGAGAGCGCGACCGAGGTCGGTCCGGTGAAGGTGACCACGCCGACGCGCGGTGGGCAGGAGACCGGTCCTCCGACCCAGCCTGTGACCGAAACCGCGAGCGGTGAAGCGGCCGACGCAACGACCGGCGACGCGCTCACCGAGGGCGAGAAGGACACCGAGCTGCGCGTCGCCATCGAGAAGGTGCTCGAGTTCGTCGAGAACACCGACGTGAAGGGCCTCGGCGCGCTCGGTTTCCTCGTGATCGTGTCGGCGGTGATCCGTCTGCTCGGCGGCATCGAGGAAGCGCTCAACCTGACGTGGAGCGTCGAGCGTCCGCGGCGCCTCGTCCGCAAGATCGCCGACTACCTCGCGATCGTCGTCGTCGCGCCGCTGCTGGCGATGTTCGCGACGGCGACGACGGCCGCGCTCAGCGATCGCGACTCGCCTGCGATCGCGTTCCTGCACGAGCACCTCGGCTTCGGGACGTTGATCCTCTGGCTCGGACGGCTGTTGCCGATCGTGACGATGTTGATCGTCTTCACGCTCGTCTACGTCGTGATGCCGAACACAAAGGTGCCGCTCCGGTCGGCGCTCATCGGCGGCATCGCGGCTGCGCTGTTGTGGTTCGTCGTGCAGAAGGTGCACGTGCAGCTGCAGATCGGCGTCGCTTCGTACAACAAGATCTACGCGGGCTTCGCGGCCTTCCCGATCTTCCTGGCCTGGTTGTGGTCGTCGTGGCTCGTCGTGCTGTCGGGTGCTGAGATCGGTTACGCGCACCAGCACCAACGGGCGTATCGACGCGAAGCGCTCACGAACACCCACACACAAGCGTGGTTCGAGTTCGCGGTGTTGCGCTCGCTGGCGCGCATCGTCGACGCCTTCCAACGCGGTGTGAAACCGCCGACGTTGATCGAACTCGCCGACGAGACGAGCATGCCGGAGGCGCGGCTCGAAGAAGGGCTCGCGACGCTCGAACGCGCGGGTGTGCTGCTGCGCGCGGGTGAGTCGGGAGAGGACGTGTTCGCGCTCGCGCGGCCGCCGGAGAAGGTGAGCGTGCACGACCTGCTCGCGCACCTGCGCGGTGTGCCGGAACTCGAACGCGCGGCGGGCGAGGCCGACATGGAGCCGCACGGGCGCGAGTTCGCGGTGAAGAACGCACTCGATCGCGCGATGCACACCGCCTACTCGGACGCGACGGTCGGGCGCGGGGACAAACGCACGCTGGCCGAACTCGTGCCGCAGAAGGTCGCGTGACGTCGGCGCGGCGAGCGCGGCACGTGGTCGTTCACGGCCGCGTGCAGGGCGTGGGTTTTCGCTTCGCGACGCAACGCGAAGCGCGCCGACTCGGCCTCGTCGGCTGGGTCGCCAATCGCGCGGACGGCGCCGTGTTGGTGCACGTCGAGGGCGCGGCGCTGCTCGTCGCGGAACTCGAAGAGTGGCTGACACGCGGACCGGTGACGGCGCGCGTCGAGCGCATCGAGGCCTGCGACGCACCTTGCGAAGATGCTGCCGTGTTCGAGGTGCGTCGATGAGCGTCGTCCTCGGACTCGACTGGTCGGCGGCCGCGACACATGCGCCGGGCGTCGGCCGCTTCGGTCGCGAACTCGTGCGCGCGTTCGTGCGCGGCGCCGGTGCGGGCGTCGAAGTCCTGTTGTTCGAGCAGGGCCGCGTGCCGCGCTTGCCGCGGGCGATGCTCGGTCTCGACGGGCCCGAGGTGGTGCGTGCGCCGCGTGTGCACCGCGTGTGGCGTCTGCCGAAGCGGCTGATCGCGCCGCTCGTGAACACACTCGGCGCGGATCGCATCGTCGGCGGCTGCGACGTCTTCCTGCGCGCGCAGCCGCGTGCGCCGCGTGTCGCGCGAGCGCGGACGGCCTGGGCTGTCGCGCAGTGGCCCGCGAGCGGCGACGCCGCTGCGGCGCGCGAGTTCCAGCTCGATCTCGCGGCCAACGACCTTCTCTTCGTGTTCGCAGCCTGTGCGGCCGAGCGCCTCGTGGCGGAGTTCGGCGTGGCGCGCGAGCGTGTGCACGTGCTGCCGGTCGGCGCGGATCATTGGCTGCGCGACGCGGCAGTGCGTGAGTCACCGAGTGAGCCGCGCACCGTGGTCGTGCTCGGCGCCGTCGAGGCGCGTCGCGAGCCGGTCGCGGTGCTCGAAGCGTTCGAACGTGTGCACGCGAAGGGCCTCGCGCAACGCCTGCACTTCGTCGGGCGGCGCGGCGACGCGGCCGAAGACCTGGCGCGCGCGCTGGGCTTCTCGTCGGTGCGGCGCGACGTGACCTGGACGGACGAGCCGGTCGAAGCGGACCTGCCGGCGATCGTCGCGGGCGCCGCGGCTCTCGTGCACGTCGCCACGGGCGAGGCCACCGCCGTCACGCCGCTCGAAGCGCTGACGTTCGGCGTGCCGGTCGTCGTGAGCGATCTACCGGAGATGCGCGAGACACTCGGTGCGTTCGCGGAGTATCCCGCTCCGTCGACGTCGCGGCGGCGTGGCGCCGCCGTCGCCGAAGCACTCGAACGCGCGTTGGCTGTGAGTGACGACGCGCATGCCCGCGCGAGCCGCCGCGCACACGCAGCATCGTTCACGTGGCGCGCGTGCGCGGATGCCGTCGCGCGAGTCGTGTCCGGTTGACGGGTACGGTGTCAGACACGCGATCCGTCACGAACACGTACGGTGCCGCACCAAAAGTTGCACACCCCGTGAGATGCATGAGGCGCGCG
>JBIKNC010000366.1:0-2543 GCA_044358925.1 Planctomycetota bacterium
CTTCGCGCGCGAGGGGCCGATGCTGTTTCCGTTCCGCACTTCGCCGCCGCCGTGACGGCTACGTGTCTGACACCGTACGCGTCAACGCGGAGCTTGCTCCACGCGCTTGCGTTGCCGCACGTCGATCTCGAACGTCCAGATGTCGGGCGCGACCTCGTGATCGGGGGTGCGCAGGTGGCTCGGCGGGAAGACGCGCAGTTTCGTCACGCGCACCGGCGAGTTCTGCTCGAGCGTGAACGCGAAGTTCGCGATGCGCGTGCGCACGTACTCGGGGCGCCGTTCGATGCTCGGCGGTTTGATCGTGTAGATCACGTCCTCGACACCCGGACCGACATTGCTCGTCGAACTCGTGATGTCGACGCTGCCGATCTCGACGTTCGGTCGCGCCGCCGTGCGCGTGATGTGCGAGTTCACGTTGTCGAGGTCCTGCCGCGCCGACGCGATCTTGCGCAGCGATTGGAGTTCGTACGAGCTGCGCACGATGCCCTCGGCGATGCGCGACACGAGCGCCGTCTGGCCCTCGAGCTTCGCGAGCCGCTCCTGCTCGGTGTAGAAGAGGAAGCCGAGCGCACCCGAGGCCGCGAGGGCGACCACGATCACCCAGCGCGTGAAGTTCATCTGTTTGGTCCAGGCGAACATGATCAGCCACCCTCCTTCTCGCTGGTCGCAGCAGCAGCAGCGTTCGGCGCGACCGTCAGGTAGCGCGCACTGGCTGCGTCGGGGTTCACGAAGAAACGCAGGTTCTCGAGGATCAAGCTGTTGCCGTCACCGCCGGTCTTGCGCTGCGGTTCGCGCAGTTCGTCGGGGTTCACGAGCCAGTCCTGCGCGCGCAATTCGTTGACAAGCGTGTCGTACGCCTCCGCCGACTGGACCGACGTCTCGCCCCAGATGGTGAGGTTCAGGCTCACCTCGCAACGATCGGGACGCGTCGCGTTGCCGCGTTGGTACTCGGCCTCGATGCCGCGCAGTGCGTGGCGCGGCAGTCGCTTGTCCTTCGAGAGTCGGTCGATCAAGTCGAGCGGAAGTTGCGCGGCCCACAACGCCGACTGCGGATACGAGGTGTTCTCCGCGGCGCCGAGACGCTCCTTCAGCGTGTCGATCTCGTCCACGATGAGAAGTTGGAGCTGCTGCATCTCCTCGAAGCGCGAGCGCGAGGCGTCGACCTCGTCGCCCTGCGCCATGCCGAGCAGGTAGCTCTTCACGGCCTCCGGCGGATCGAGCAGTGCCGCGCCGGCCACGTCGCCGCGCTCCGGATCGTTGCCGAGAACGTCGGTCTTCAGCTCGCGCGCATAGAAGTCCAGCTTGAGCTGCTCCATGCCCGCCGACTGCTGCGCGATGAACCACTTCACGCCGAAGAACAGCGCGAGCATCAGCGCGAACACGCCGAGCGGCAACTCGAGGCGCTCGAAGGTGCCGGCGTAGGCGAGTTCCTCGCGCCGCAAGTGCGGCTTGACCGCCGTGTCCGGCCCGAGGCGGCGCAGCGCCGCGCCGTACACGACGACGGCACCGAGACGGTCTTCGATCGCCTCGGCGCCGGCGACGTCGGCGAACGGATCGAGAGCGAGGACTTCGACGCCGGCGATCGGCTCGCCGAGCAGGTCGCCCGCGGCGGTGCCGCTGACGAGCACCTGCACGAAACCGAAGCCGGTCGACGCGGAGCTGATGGTGCGCGCGATCTCGCGCTTCAGGCGCGTGACGTGGATGCGGCGACGCTCGCGTTGAGCGCCCAGGAGGTCCTCGTCGTCGCGGCGCTCGAAGCCGCCGTCCTTTCCGGACGCGTCGACGGCTGCCGTCGCGACGCGCGCGGCTCCCGTGTCCACTTCGAAGTGGAAGGCGCGCGTGGAGAGCAGCTTGCCGTCCGACACGACGACGAACGTCGCGCTGGCTTCACCGAGGAAGACCAGCAGTTGCGACTTCTCGGCGATCAGCAGCCCGGCCGACTCGGCGGCGAGGAAGAGCGCCGTCGCGTCGAGTTCGGCCTCGTACGGTTCGAGCCCTGCGCGCGTGCACGCCGCGATCCGGGCGGTGAGGAGGTCCTTCGGCAGCGCCGACACCAAGAGGTGCGACTCGACCGGCGTGCCGCTGACGACGTGGAAGTCGCAGACGACGTCGTCGATGTTCCACTGCGGGATCTTGCTCTCGACCTCGAACTTCAGGACCTCTTCGATCTTCTGGCGCTCGGCGAACGGCAACGAGAGGTGCCGGTAGACCGCGAGGCCGGAGTCGATGACGAGGCCGACGTCCTCGGACGCGACGCCGTCCGTCGCGCCTTTGGCGAGTTCGGCGAGAAGTGCGCCCCACTCCTCTTCCGTGCCGGTCGCCTCGGTCGGCAACACGGCCGCGGCGTAGAGCCGCAGCTTCGGCTTCTTCGCGCTGCCTTCGAGCACGACGATCTCGGCGCGTCTCGAGCCCAGTCGGATTCCACAGGTCTTTGCCATCGCTCGCTCGGTGAGAAGTCGTTCGTGTCGCTCAGGGACGTTGCGCAGACCAACGCCCAGGACGTCGCCAGGCGTCGCGCGGCGGCCCCCACCCGCAAACGCCGG
>JBIKNC010000367.1:0-2534 GCA_044358925.1 Planctomycetota bacterium
ACCGGGGCGCCTGTCCGGCGGCGAGCGCCAACGCGTCGCGGTCGCCCGCGCTCTCGTGAACGAACCGGTCGTGTGTTTGGCGGACGAACCGACCGGACACCTCGATCGGCGCAACGCACTGGCGGTGCTGGAGCTGCTCATCGAGGAGACCCAGCGGCGCGGAACCGCGCTCGTCCTCGTCACACACGATCGCGAGTTGCTGCCACGCTTCGAGCGCATCGTCGACGCCGGTGCCGGACTCGCCGAGTTGGGCGCCACGCGGCCCGCGGAGGCGGCGCGGTGAAGGGCCTCGTCTACCTGACCTGGCGGCACCTCGCGTATCGCCCGGGGCGCGCGCTCTTGCTCGCGGCGTGCCTGGCGGTCGCGGTGCTCTTGCCGACGGTGACGCGTGTGCTGTCGAGCGGCTTCGAGGACGCGCTGGTCGAACGCGCGCGCTCGACGCCGATCGTCGTCGGTGCGGCGGGGCCGCCGCTCGATCTGGTGCTCGCGGGGCTGTACTTCGCGCGCTCCGAACTCGACGGACTGTCGACCGGCACGTGGCGGCGCATCGCGGCGCGCGAGGATCTGCTCGCGGTGCCGCTCGTCGTGCGCTTCACGGCGCGCAAGTCGCCGCTCGTCGCGACGACGCCCGAGTACTTCGAGGAGCGCGGCCTCGCGGCGCGCGAAGGACGACTGCCGTTCGTCGCGGGCGAGGTCGTGCTCGGGGCTGCGTTCGCGACGCAGCACGAGCTCGGCGTCGGCGACGCGCTCTTCAGCGACACACTCGACTCACTCGACCTGTCGCAGCCGCCCGCGCTGAAGCTGGCCGTGACCGGTGTGCTCGAACGGCGCGGCACGGCGGACGATCGCGCGGCGTTCGTCACGCTCGAAACGGCTTGGGCCCTGTGCGGGCTCGCACACGGCCACGACGACGTCAGCGCGGAGTCGATCGATCCGAGCCTCGTGCTCGGCGCCGACGAAGAAGAACTGCGCCTCTCCCCCGCCTTCGTCACGTACCACGAGATCACGCCGCAGAATCTCGCGACGTTCCACCTGCACGACGACCCGGACGAGTTGCCGCTGTCGTGTGTGCTCGTGTTCCCGCGCACCGAACGCGCCGGCACGATGCTGCGCGCGGAGACGAACACGGCGCGTGTCTACGGCGCGTTGCAGGCCGTCGACGCGCGTGCGCAGTTCGACGAGTTGCTGGCGCTCGTGCTGGGCTTGCGCCGCCTGCTCGACGGCATCGCACTCGTGCTCTTCGCGGCGACGGCGGCGTTGAGCGCACTCGTGCTCGGCCTCTCGATGGAGCTGCGCGCCGCCGAGGTGCGCACACTCGATCGGCTCGGTTCGTCGGCGCGCACGGTCGCGTTGTTGCACACGTTCGAGCTCTCCACCATCGCCGCCGTCGCCCTCGTCGCGAGCGGCGCGGTGCTCGGCGCCCTGCTCATCTTCGACCCCGACCTGACGGTGTTCCTGTGATCGACTCGAACTCGCCTCTCTCACTCACGCGTCGCACTCTCGTCGCAGCAGCGTTCGCACTGCTCGCCGCCTGCGGCGAGCGTGGCGGCGGCGCCACGGCGACGACCGCCGGCGTCGCGACGACGTTCTTCCCGCTGACCGACTTCGCACAGCGCCTGATCGGCGCCGAAGTCGACGTGCGTTGCCCGCTGCCGGCCGGCGAGGATCCGATCTTCTGGCAGCCGGATGCCGCTGCGCTCGGTTCGTTCCGCAGCGCGCGCCTGGTCGTGTCGAACGGCGCGGAGTTCGAGAAGTGGCTCGCGAGTGCGAGCCTGCCCGAATCGCGCCACGTGCGCACGGCCGACGGCTTCCGCGCGCAGTTCCTGAAGTTCGCGACGGGCGTGAAACACAGCCACGGTCCGGCCGGCGAGCACGTGCACGAAGGCATCGACGGCCACACGTGGGTCGATCCGCTCCTGGCCGTGGAGCAGGTCCGCGCCCTCGAGGGTGCGCTCGTGCAGGCCTTCCCCGAACACGCCGGGGTGCTGCACGAACGCGCCGATCGGTTGGTGCGCGAGCTCGAGACGCTGCACGCAGCGTGGGCGAACCTGGCGCCTCGCTTGGCGAAGGTGCAGCTCCTCGCGTCGCACCCCGCCTACCAGTACCTGGCCGCGCGGCACGGCCTGGTGTTCGAGAACTTCGACCTCGATCCCGAAGAGCTGCTCGGTCCGGCCGATGTCACGCGTGCGCAGGGACTCGCGGCCGCGGCGAACGGCAAGCCGATCGTGATGTTCTGGGAGGGCCAGCCGCGAGCGGATCTGGTGGCGGCGCTGGAGGCGGAGCTCGGCGTGAAGAGTGTGCTCGTCACGCCCGCCGAGAACCCCGAGGTGGAGGTCGCGGGCGGTTACGTGGCGATGCAGCAGGCCAACATCGAACGCGTGGCGAAGCTGCTCGACGCGTTGGGTGTCTGAGCGCGAGCGGGTGGCACGGACTCGCGTGGCGCGTACGGTGCCAGGCACCCTGTCGCCAGATTCCGCATTTCGTCGGCAGCGCCGAAACGAACGAAGGCCGCGCTTCGCGCGGCCTTCGTTCGT
>JBIKNC010000022.1:0-31560 GCA_044358925.1 Planctomycetota bacterium
CGGCGCAGCGCGTCCATGCTCTTCTCGGCGCGCGCGGCGCGCTCGTCGGTCGGCGCGTTGACGGGTTCGCCGAAGAGCTCGCCTTGTTGAGGCGCGCGCACGTCTTCGAGGGCGCTCACGCTCACACCCAACAAGCGCAACGGGCCGGCCGGCACCTTCGACAACAGGTCGCGCGCGGTCGCGAAGATGCGGGGCCCCAAGTTGGTCGGCTGCGGAAGCGTGAAGGCGCGCGTCACCGTCGTGAAGTTCCAGTAGCGCGCTTTCAGAGTCACGGTGCGGCCGCGCAGGCCGCGCTCGCGCAGCGTGAACGCGACGGCGTCGGAGAACTCGTACAGCATGCGGCGCAGCTCTTCGCGGTCCGACACGTCGGTCGGGAAGGTGCGCTCCATGCCGTGGCTCTTCTCTTGGCGCGACGGATTCACGCGCCGCGGATCGATGCCGTGCGCGAGGTCGTGGATCCACGCGCCGGTCGCGCCGAACTCGCGCAGGACTTCGTCGCGCCCGCGCGCGGCGAGTTGGCCGATCAGGTGCACGCCGAGCGCTTCGAGGCGTTTGGCGGTGCGCTCCCCCACGCCGAAGATCTTCGAGACGGGCAACGGGTCGAGCACCGCACGTACCTCGTCGGGCTCGATGACGCGGAAGCCGTTCGGTTTGTCGAGGTCGCTCGCGATCTTCGCGACGAACTTGGTGGGCGCGACGCCGATCGACGCGACGAGGCCGGTCTCACGCAACACGTCGGCTTTGATCGCGCGACCGATCGTCACCGCATCACCGTGCAGACGCTCGCAGCCGGCGACGTCGAGGAAAGCCTCGTCGAGGGAGAGCGGCTCGACCAGCGGCGTGTAGCGCTTGAAGATCGCCATGATCTCGCGCGAGACGGCCGTGTACTTCTCGAAGTCGGGCGGCAGCAGCACGAGGTCGCGACAGAGCGCGAGTGCGCGCGCCGTCGACATGGCCGAGCGCACGCCGAATTCGCGGGCCGGATAACTCGCGGCGCAGATCACGCCGCGGCGGTCGGCGGCGCCGCCGACGGCGACGGGCAGGCCCGCGAGTTCCGGCCGGTCGCGCACTTCGACGGAGGCGTAGAACGCGTCCATGTCGACGTGCAGGATCGTGGAGCGCGGCGCGGGCACGCCGTGATGATCGCCGCGCGAGGAGCGCTCCGCCAGGCGCGCGACGGGGCGGGCGCCGCTAACCTGCCCGGCCCGTGCGCTTCGAACGCGTCCATCTGGCCGGCCTCGCGACCTTCCTTCCGGAGCGGCGCGTCACGTCGCAGAGCCTCGAGGAAGAGCTCCTGCCGCTGTACGAGCGGCTCAGGCTGCGCGTCGGGCGGCTCGAATTGATGAGCGGCGTGCGCGAGCGGCGCCACTTCGAACCGGGCACGCGGCCCTCGGCGATCGCGGCCGAGGCGGGGCGCCGGGCGTTGGCGGCGAGCGGCATCGGGCGCGAACGCATCGGGTTGCTCGTGCACGCGTCGGTGTGCCGCGACTTCCTCGAGCCGGCGACCGCGAGCGTCGTGCACCACGCCCTCGGCCTGTCCGCGACCGCGCGTGCCTTCGACCTCTCGAACGCGTGCCTGGGCTTCGTCGACGCGCTGACCGTGGCAGCCGAGCAGATCGAACGCGGCTCGCTCGAAGCGGCGCTCGTCGTCGCGGGCGAGGACGGCGGGCCGCTCGTGCGGCGCACGCTCGCGCACCTCCTCGGCGATGCGGGCGTCGGAAAGAGCGAGCTCAAGCGCGCGTTCGCGTCGCTGACGATCGGTTCGGGCGGCGCGGCGGCGGTGCTCACCAACGAACGGCTCGCGCCGCCCGGGTCGGCGCGCCTGGTCGGCGGCGCGACGCTGGCGGACACGTCGGCGGTCGAGTTGTGCCAGGGCGACAGCGCGGACGGCGGCGGCGCGCTGATGGAGACGGACTCGGAGGCGCTGCTCGTCGCGGGCTGCGCGCTCGCGGCGCGGACCTGGCCCCGGCTGTTGGAGGCGCTGGGCTGGGCGCACCGCGACGTCGACCGTGTCATCACGCACCAGGTCGGGGTCGCCCACCGGCGCGCGCTGCTCGGGGCGCTGGGCCTGGCCGATGGGCTCGACTTCCCGACGGTCGAGTTCCTCGGGAACGTGGGGTCGGTGTCGCTGCCGGCGACGTTGGCCTTGGCGCGGGAAGCGGGCTTCGTGGGCGGCGGGCAGCGGGTGGCGCTGCTGGGCATCGGCTCGGGCCTGCAGTGCACGATGCTCGGTGTCGAGACCTGAGGACTGTCCTCACTCAGTGGTGCTCGCTCGCCCACTGCCCTTGGCGGCCTCGCCGGCGGGGTCGGTGCAACAACGCCCCCCGCCCGGCGGGCCCGCGGGGCACGTCGCTCCATCAGCTCCACTGAGCGGGGACAGTTCCGAAAAGTAGTGGACAGGCCCGCGCGGCCCGGTGATCCTCCGCCGCCAGCGGATATCTGAAATCTCAGATATCCACGGAGCCCGCGCCCCATGCCGCCCGCCGAGCCCAACGTCCGACCGACCACGGCCGCCGACCTCGCCCCCGCGAGCGCCGCTCCGTTGCGCTCCGACGCCGCGTTCGCCGCCGAGGTCGAGTCGAACCTGCCGAAGCCGATCGACGCGGAACTCCTCGCCGAGCTCCCGACGTTCGAGCAGTTCTTCAAGACCTTCGGCTTCAAGCGCGTGCAGGGTCGCGTGTGGGGCCTGCTCGTGCTGTCGGCGCGCCCGCTGTCGAGCCGCGAGATCTGCGACGAACTCGCCATCAGCCAAGGCGCCGTGTCGACGACGCTCGGCGAACTCACCGAGTGGGGCGCGATCAAGAGTTCGTTCGACGGCACGCGCCGCTGCCACGTGCACGCGCCGGTCGGCAACGCGCTGTCGATCGCCGCGACGATCCTGCGCCGCCGCGAACAGGTCGCGTTCCAGAGCTTCCGCCAGACGGCGGGCCGCGCGCTCGACTTCGTCGCGAAGAAACACGGTGAGCGCGACCCGCGCGTGCTGACGCTGCGCTCGATCATCTCGGCCTGCGACATCGCCGACGCGCTCATGAAGCTGCTGGTCGGCGCCGTCGCGAACGCACTCGGCGACGGTCAGAGCATCCTCAGCCGCGCGATCGGCGCCGCGCTCAAGGTCGGGTTCGGCGAACCGGGCCGCCTCCTCACGCAGACCGGTCCGCCGGTGCCGTCGGAGTTCTTGGCGCCGTATGCGGCCAGCGACGACGACGAAGACGACGAAGACGAAGCCAACGACCGGGAGCTGCGCGCCACGCGCCCGCCGTCATGAGCCTGCCGCGCGTCGTCATCACGGGTGTCGGGCTCACGAGCCCGAACGGCAACGACCTCGCCACGTACCGCCAGGCCTTGCTGACGGGCAAGAGCGGCGTGCGGCCGTACACGATCCGCCACTTCGGCGCGACGCTCGCCGGCGTGTGCGACTTCGACGTGCACAAGTACCAGTCGAAGAAGGAAGCGCGCCGCGGCACACGCGCCGGCGCGATCGCCATCTTCTGCTCGCACGAAGCGCTGCGCGACGCGGGCCTCGCGCGCGAGACGATCGACCCGGCGCGCACGGGCATCTTCATCGGGACGACGGAGCACGGCAACGTCGAGACCGAGAACGAAGTGCACAACGTCAGCCAGTACGGCTTCGACATGCGCTACTGGTCGCACCACCACAACCCGCGCACCGTGGCGAACAACCCGGCGGGCGAGGTGACGATCAACATGAAGATCAGCGGGCCCGCGTACTGCCTCGGCGGTGCGTGTGCGGCCGGCAACCTCGGCCTCGTGCACGGCGTGCAGATGCTGCAACTCGGGCGCGTCGACCGCGCACTCGCGGGCGGCGTGTCGGAGTCGATCCACACGTTCGGGATCTTCGCGTCGTTCGCGGCGCAGGGCGCGCTGGCGAAGCACGACGACCCGACGAAAGCCTCGCGGCCCTTCGACAAGGCCCGCAACGGCATCGTGGTCAGTGAAGGCGGCTGTCTGTTCGTGCTGGAGCGGCTCGACGACGCGAAGCGCCGCGGCGCGCGCATCCTCGGCGAGGTGATCGGCTACGCGGTCAACTCGGACGCCGACGACTTCGTGTTGCCGTCGACCGTCGGCCAGAACGCGTGCATGCGCCTGGCCCTCGCCGACGCCAAGGTCGGCGCGGACGAGATCGACATCGTCAACACCCACGCGACGTCGACGCCGCAGGGCGACGCGGTCGAGATGGCCGCCGTGCGCGAGGTCTTCGGCGACAGTACACGCACCTTCGTGAACAACACGAAGAGCTTCATCGGCCACACGATGGGCGCGGCCGGTGCGCTCGAACTGGCCGGCAACCTGCCGTCGTTCGACGACGGCGTCGTGCACCCGTCGATCAACGTCGACGAACTCGATCCGGCTTGCGACGTGCGCGGACTCGTCCTCAACGAGCCGCGCCGCGTCGCTCGCATCGACCGCATCCTGAACATGTCCTTCGGCATGCTCGGCATCAACTCCGGTGTCGTCGTCGCGCGTTGCGACGCGTGAACGACGCCCCCCCACGCCCCCAGCTCCAGCACCCACACGTCATGTCCCGCGACGAGATCGAACTGGCCATCCTCGACATCATTGCGACCATCGCTCCCGACGAGGACCTCTCGAGCCTGGACCGCGGCGTGCGCCTGCGCGACCAGATCGAGCTCGACTCGATGGACTTCCTCGACATCGTCATGGAGCTGCGCAAGCTCTACGGCGTGCAGATCCCCGAGAGCGACTACAAGGAACTCGCGACGCTCGAAGGTTGTGTGAACTACCTCGAGCCGCACCTGGCGGGCAAAGAGCTCCACTGTGCCCAAGGCGCCTGACGCCGGGTGCTCAGAGCGCCTGACGCCGCGTTCGCGGCCGAGAACCTTGTGGCCGAACAACGCTACGACGCCCTCGTGATCGGAGCGGGTCTCAGCGGCTTGGCCGCCGGGATCCGCCTCGCCATGTTCGGCAAGCGCGTCGCCGTGCTCGAGAAGCACTACCTGTGGGGCGGGCTCAACTCGTTCTACAAACGCGGCGGGCGGCTGTTCGACACCGGGCTGCACGCACTCACGAACTACGTGCACAAGAGCGTGTCGGGCAAACCGCTCACACGTGTGTGCCGGCAGTTGCGCATTCCGTGGGACGCGCTCGAACTCGTCGAGCAGGACCACGCGTGTGTGGTGTCGGACGGCGCGGTGCTGCGCTTCACGAACCGCATCGCCGAGACGATCGACGCGGTCGGTGAGTTGATGCCGCACAAGAAGGACGCGTTCGCCGCGCTCGTCGCGGACCTCGCGGCGCGGCCGCTCGGTGAAGAGGCGGAGCCCGAGGCTTCGGCGCGCACGATCCTCATGGAGCGGCTCGGCGACCCGCTGCTCGTGGATCTGTTGCTGATCCCGTGCTGTTGGTACGGCAGCGCGCGCGAGAACGACGTCGACTGGGATCAGTTCGTGATCCTGTTCCACTCGATCTTCCTCGAAGGACTCGCGCTGCCGAAGGGCGGCGTGCGGCCGTTGCTCGCGCTGTTCAAACAGCGCCTCGCCGATGCGGGCGGCGAGCTCGAGCGCAACGCCGAAGTGGTGCGCATCCTGTCGAAAGACGGGAGTGCGACCGGCGTGGAACTCGCGGACGGGCGTGTGCTCGCGGCGGACGTCGTGCTGTCGTCGGCCGGGCGCGTCGAAACGCAGCGTCTCGCCGATCCCGCGCACCCGGTGCCGCTCGACTCGCCGCTGCGCGGCCGATTGTCGTTCGTCGAGACGATCAGCGTGCTGTCGAAGGACCCGCGCGAACTCTCCGGCGGCAACGAACACTGCAAGACGGCGGGCGTCGTGTTCTTCTCGAATCGGCGCCCGTTCCGCTACGAGCGCCCCGCTGGCGCGGTCGACCTCGCCTCGGGTGTGATCTCGCTGCCGCAGAACTTCCCCGGCGTGCGCGTCGGTGAAGAGCCGCTCCTGCGCGTGACGTGCCTCGCGAACCACGATGCGTGGACCGGCATCGACGGCGCGCGCTACGACGCCATGAAACGCGAGGCGAGCGACGGTGCGCTCGCCGCCGCGACGGCGTTCTGCCCCGACGTGCGGCCCTTCGAGGTCTTTCGCGACGTGTTCACGCCGACGACGGTCGTGCGCTACACCGGCCACCACGCGGGCACCGTCTACGGCAGCCCGAAGAAGGTGCGCGACGGGCGCACGTCACTCGCTGGCCTGCACCTCATCGGCACCGACCAGGGCTATCTCGGCATCGTCGGCGCGGCGATGAGCGGCATCTCGATGGCCAACAGACACGTGCTCGCCGCAGCGGGCGCGACGACACCGACTCCATGAGCGAGCAGCGCTACTTCAAGGGCTCGAGCGACGGCAAGAAGCCGCTCACACACGACCCGCTCGGGAAGTGCGCGAGTGCGTACGACCTGGTCGTGATCGGCAGCGGCCTCGCGGGCCTCACCGCGGCCAACGTCCTCGGCCGCGCCGGTCACAAGGTCGCGCTCTTCGAACAGCACTACAACTTCGGCGGTCTCGCGACGTGGTTCAAACGGCGCGGCGGGCACCTGTTCGACATCTCGCTGCACGGCTTCCCGCACGGCATGGTGAAGACCTGCCGCAAGTACTGGACGCCCTCGATCGCCGGCTCGATCGTGCGCCTCGACGGGGTGCGCTTCGACAATCCGCAGTTCCGTTTCGACACGGAGTTCACACGCGAAGACTTCACGCAGAAACTCGTCGACGTGTTCGGCCTCGACCGCACGCACGTCGAAGGCTTCTACGAACATCTGCGCGCGATGGACTTCTTCGATCCGTCGAACGAGACGACGGGTGAGATGTTCGAGCGCTTCTTCCCGGGCCGCAACGACGTCCACCGGCTCCTGATGGAGCCGATCTCCTACGCGAACGGCTCGACGCTCGACGATCCGGCGATCACGTACGGGATCGTGTTCAGCAACTTCATGAGCAAGGGCGTGTACACCTTCACGGGCGGCACGGACGGGCTCGTGAAGGCCATGCGCGCCGAACTCGTGAAGAACGGCGTCGAGCTGTTCAACTCGGTCGAGGTCGAACGCATCGTCGTGGAGAGTTCGCCGATGGGCGAACGCCGCGTCGTCGGTGTGCAGGCGAACGGACGCTTCGTGGCGGCCAAAGCCGTGCTCTCGAACGCGAACGTGAAGAGCACGGTCCAGAAACTCGTCGGCGCGGAACACTTCACCTCCGAGTTCGCCGCCAAGGCCGCCGCTGTGCGCCTCAACACGTCGAGCTGCCAGGTGTACCTGGGCCTGCGCGACGGCGCGCAGTTGCCGTTCGTCACCGACCTCCTGTTCACGTCCCGGCGCCCGACGTTCACGTCCGAAGCGCTGTGCGACATGCACGGCCAGAGCCGCACCTTCTCCTTCTACTATCCGAAGGGTCGCCCCGACGCGCCGCCGCGGCACGTGATCGTGTCGTCGACGAACGCGCGCTACGAGGACTGGGCGCCGCTCGATCAGGCCGCGTACGAACACGAGAAGAAGCGCCTCGAGAGCGACACGCTCGCCGAGCTCGAGACGCACGTGCCCGGCGTCGGCGCGATGATCGAACACGTCGAGGTCGCCACGCCGCGCACGTTCGCGTTCTACACCGACCACCCGTCGGGCACGTCGTTCGGCACCAAGTTCGAAGGCCTCGCCGTTTCGAGCGCGCTCAGCGACGAAGTGCGCGGACTGTTCCACGCGGGCAGCGTCGGCATCATCATGTCGGGCTGGCTCGGCGCCGCGAACTACGGCGCGATCCAGGCCAACAAGGTCGACGCGTTCCTGCACGCACTCGCGCGCACAGCGGAGGCGCCCCTGCGCTGAGCTGCAACAACGCAGCGAAGGCGCCTCTGCGCTGAGTTGCCGAGTCGGTGCTCGCGCGCCGCCGCCCCCACCGCCCACCATGAAGCCGGCCTTCCCCACCACACTCGACCGCGCCGCGATCGAGGCGGCCATCCCGCACCGCGATCCGTTCCTGCTCGTCGACGCGATCGACAGTGTGACGGAGAGCGCGATCGAAGGCCGCTGGACGCCGCGCGCCGACGCGTTCTGGTTCAAGGGCCACTATCCCGGCGAGCCGGTGACGCCGGGTGTGCTCTTGACCGAACACGCGCTGCAGATCGGCGCGGTGCTCGTGTCGCTCCACCTCGCGGGCTTCTCGAAGGACGACGGCATCCCGGTGCTCTCGCGCCTCTCGAACGCGCGCTTCCGCCGCATCGTGCGGCCCGGTGAAACCGTCGCGACGCGCATCGAAGTCGCCGAACGGGTCGGCCCCGCGTGGGTCATGAAGGGCAAGGTGCGCTGCAACGGCGAGCGCGTCGTCGACGTCGAGTTCGTGTTGACCGCCACCGGCGCCGCGGCGCGGGCGTTCGGCTCGTGAGCGCCGCCCCCACCGACTTCCTCGGCCTCGCGGGCAAGCGCGTGCTCGTGGCGGGCGTCGCGAACAAGAAGAGCGTCGGCTTCCACGTCGGCAAGGCTCTCGTCGAAGCGGGCGCCGAGCCCATCTACTTGGTGCGCACCGACGAGCGTCGAGACGACCTCGTCACCAAACTGCCGCGCCTGTCGCCCGACACGCCGCCCGCGATGTTCGTCTGCGACGTGCGCGACGACGCACGCATCCGCGAGGTCGCCAAGGAGATCGGCGCCGCCCACGCGCCGCTGGCCGGGTTCGTGCACTCGATCGCGTTCGCGAACTACTCCCAAGGTCCGGTTCCGTTCCACGAGACGCTGCGCCGCGACTTCCTCGAAGCCGTGCAGGTCTCGGCCTTCAGCCTGGTCGAACTCTCGGGCGCGCTCGAACCGTTCTTCGCCGACGACGCGAGCGTCGTGGCGCTCTCGATCTCGACGACGCGCATGGCGTCGGAGAACTACGGCTACATGGCGCCGGTCAAAGCGGCTCTCGATTCCTCGATCGCGTTCCTCGCGAAGAGCTTCTCGGCCAAGTCGCGCGTGCGCTTCAACGCGGTGCGCGCGGGGCTCCTCAAGACCGCGTCGTCGGCCGGCATCCCCGGCTATCTCGAGAGTTATCTGTTCGCGGAAGCCTGCACGCTGCGCAAGAAGAACCTCGAGACGCGCGAAGTCGCGGACACGGTCATGTTCCTGCTCAGCCCGCGTTCGTCGGGCATCAACGGCCAAGGCATCGTCGTCGACGCTGGGATGGAGCTCAACTACTTCGATCGCGGCATCGTCGAGCGCGTCACGAAGCCGGGCGGTGCGACGTGAGTGCGAGTGTCCCCACCGTCGTGCTCTTCGCCGCCGACTGGCACGAGGCCACGTGGCGGCCGCAGCTCGCGCGCGAGAAGTTGCGTGTGCTGTCGCGGCTCGCGTTGGCGCGCGCCGCACGCGAGGCCGGAGCGCCGAACGGGCCGTGGGACAAACATGAAAGCGGCGCGCCCGCTCCGCTCGGCCAGTGGCGTTGGTCGGTGAGCCACTCGGGCGGCTTCGCGGCCGCCGCACTCGGGCGCGTCGTGCGATTGGGTGTCGACGTCGAGCCGCTCACGCGCACGCCGTCGGCACACGTCGGCGAGCGACTCGCGGCGCTGGGAGTTTCGGCGGGAGACGCGCGCTCGCTGCTCGAGGCGTGGTGCCGCGTCGAAGCCGCGCTCAAGGCCCACGGCGTGGGCCTCGTCGAACTGGGCAGCGTGCGCGTCGACGGCAGCCTCGTGCACGTCGGCGACTCGACCGTGCAGACGCGAGTGTTCGAACTCGAAGGCGCGCTCCTCGCCGTCGCGGGCGGCGGCGTGTGCGCCATGCAGCCGCCGGTCTTCGAACGCGTCGCCGAGGTGGCCGCGTGACGGGCGCACAGAGAACGGGGTCGGGCACGGCGCCGCGCGCGGCTCCCGCGAGCACAGCGAACAGCGCTGTTCTGGGCGATCGCGAAGCGGACTTGCGGCGCGAACTCGTGCCGATCTTCCCGTTCGCCGCGCACACGTTCGCGCGGACCTACGGACATGGCGTCGCCAACGTGCACTTCGTCGACGAAGGCCAGCGCACGGACGAAGCGGTGCTCTTCCTGCACGGCAATCCGACGTGGAGTTTCGCGTGGCGCGCGTGCATCGCGGCGCTGCGCGGCACCCACCGCTGTGTCGCGCCCGACATGGTCGGCTGCGGGCTCTCCGACAAACCGCAGGACTTCGACTACACGCTGAGCGAGCACGTCGCGACCGTCGAGAGGCTCCGCGAGCACCTCGGCCTCACGCGCATCCACCTCGTGCTGCACGATTGGGGCGGCGCGATCGGCATGGGCTTCGCGCGCCGCCACCCGGAACGCATCGCGTCGATCACCGCGCTGAACACGGCCGCGTTCCTCGGCGGCCGCTTGCCGCGGCGCATCGCGCTGTGCCGCTTGCCCGTCGTGGGTGAGTTCGCGATGCGGCGGTTCGGCGCGTTCGAGCGCGCGGCGATCGCGATGGCGGTCGTACGCGCGCCGCGCCTGTACGGTCTCGTCGCTCGCGGCTACACGGGCCCCTACCACGACCATGCGAGCCGCATCGCGGTCGCGCGTTTCGTGCAGGACATCCCGCTCGCGCCCGGCGACCGCGCGTACGGCGAACTCGCCGCGACGGAGGCGGCGCTCACGCAGTTCGCGAGCACGCCGATGCAGTTGATCTGGGGCGAGCGCGACTTCTGTTTCACGCCGCGTTTCCGAGCGCAGTGGCAGCGGCACTTCCCCGCGGCGCGTGTGCACGCGATTCCCGACGCGGGCCATTACGTGTTCGAAGACGCGAGCGCCGAGGTCGTCGACGTGCTCACACGTTTCCTCACCGACGTGTCGCGCGGCGGAGCGTCGGCCCGTGGCTGAGCGAGTGCGCGCCGTGCAACACAGTGAACGCGCGCCTGAATCCGCGCCCGAGCCCGGGCCCGGTCATGGCGCGGAGTTCGTGAACGTCGCGGCGCTGCTCGACGCTCGCGCGGCGGCGCGGCCGGAGCAGCTCGCCGTGCGCACTTCGCACGGCCGCGAGCCTGCGCGCTTCGACGACGTGACGTTCGCAGTACTTGCGAAACGCAGTCGTCGCATCGCGAGCGGCCTGGCCGCCCTCGGCCTCGAACGTGGCGCACGAGTCTGCGTGTTCGTGCGCCCGGGCGCGGACTTCGTCGCGCTGACGTTCGGCCTCTTGCGCGGCGGCTTCGTGCCGGTGCTCATCGATCCGGGCATGGGTGCGCTCGCGCTGCTCGGCTGCGTCGAACGCGCGCGCCCCGCCGCGCTGATCGCGGTCACACGCGCCCACGTTGCGGCGCGGCTCGCACCGCGAGCATTTGCATCGGCGAAGCTGCGTGTGCACGTCGGCGCGGGCCCGCGCCTCGCGCCGCTCACGTTGGCCGACGTCGAGGCGCGCGGAAGCGCTGACTTCACCGGCTGCGACACCCGCGCCGACGAGATCGCCGCCGTGCTCTTCACGAGCGGCTCGACCGGCCCGCCCAAAGGCGTCGTGCACACCCACGGCATCTTCGCGGCGCAGGTGCGCGCCCTCGAAACGCTCTACGCCTTCGAACCGGGCGAAGTCGACCTCGCGTGTTTCCCGCTCTTCGCGCTGTTCGACACGGCGCTGGGTGTGACGAGCGTCTTCCCGCCCATCGACGCGTCGCGCCCCGGGCGTTGCGACCCGGCGCGTGTGTTCGCCGCGCTCGTGGCCGCGCGCGCGACGACCGCGTTCGCCTCACCCGCCGTGTGGCGGCGCGTCGTGCCGTGGTGCGAAACACATGGGCGGCGCCTCGACGGTGTGCGGCGCGTGCTCACCGCGGGAGCGCCGATCCCGATCGAACTCGTCGAGCGCCTCATGCGCCTGCTGCCCGATGGCGCGCAGGTCTTCACGCCCTACGGCGCGACCGAGTGCCTGCCGGTCGCGAACGTGAGCGATCGCGAGCTCCTCGAATCCTCGGCGCGCGCGCGCGGAACGAGCGGCTTCGGCAACCTCGTCGGCGCGCCGGCGCCGGGCATGGACGTGCGCATCGTGAAGACGAGCGACGGTGTGCTCGAACACTTCGACCCCGCGAGCGAAGTGCCGCGCGGCGAGGTCGGCGAGGTGCTCGTGCGCGGCGCGGTCGCGACGCCGCAGTACCTGTTCGCCGGCGAGGCCACACGCGCGGCGAAGGTCGCCGATCCCGCGGGCACGTTCCATCGCATGGGCGACCTCGGGCGCTTCGACGAACAGGGCCGCCTGTGGTTCCAAGGCCGGCGCGCGCACCGCATTCGCACGAGCGGCGGCGACGTGCCCAACGTGCCGCTCGAGAACCTGTTCCTCGGCCACCCCGCCGTGCTGCGCTGCGCGGCGGTCGGGATCGGCGAGCCGGGGGGCGCGCAGCGCGTCGTCTTGATCGTCGAGCCGCGCACGAAGGGCCTCCTCGTGCGCCGTCGCCAGCCGCGACTCGAACGCGAGTTGCTCGAGTTCGCGCGCGCACGCTCGCCGCTCGCCGAGCTCGTCGAGTCGGTGCTGTGGAAGCGCACGTTCCCCGTCGATCCGCGCCACAACGCAAAGATCGACAACACACAACTCGCCGCCTGGGCGACGACGATCCTCGTCCGATGAGCTGGGAATCCGCCACGGACCTCGACGCCCGACTCGGGCGCGTGCTCGTCACGGGCGGCGGCGGCTTCGTCGGTTCGCACGTCGTGCGCCTGCTTCGCGAAGGCGGCGTCCGCTACGTGACGGCGGTCGGGCGCCGTGAATACACGAGCGCGCGCGCCGTCGGCGCCCGCTCGCTCGTCGCCGACGTCGCCGACGCAGCGGCGATCGGCTCAGCGATCGCGACGCACGACACCGTCGTCCACACCGCCGCACTCGCGGGCGTGTGGGGCGCGCGCCGCGAGTACGAACGCACGAACGTGCTCGGCACACGCAACGTCGTCGCCGCGTGTCGCACACACGGCGTCGCGCGCCTCGTCTTCACCTCCAGCCCGAGCGTCGTCTTCGACGGCACCGACCACGTCGACGCCTCGAACCAAGTGCCGCACGCGACGCGTTTCCTCGCGCACTATCCGCGCACGAAGGCACAGGCGGAGCGCGACGTGCTCGCCGCGAACGGTCCGCAGCTCGCCACCGTCGCACTGCGCCCACACCTCGTCTTCGGACCCGGCGATCCGCACCTCGTGCCGCGCCTCGTCGAGCGCGCGCGCGACGGCCGCCTCGCAAAGGTCGGCCGCGCGACGAACCGCGTGAGCCTGACCTTCGTCGAGAACGCGGCGCACGCGCACCTCGACGCGGCGGTCGTGCTCACACCGACCGCGCCGCACGCCGGACGCGCGTACTTCGTGAACCAGAGCGAGCCCGTCGTTCTGTGGCAGTGGATCGACGAGCTCCTCGCGGGCCTCGGCCTGGCGCGCTCGAAGCACCACGTCAGCGCGAAGACGGCCTACGGCGCGGGCGCGCTGTGCGAGTTCCTGTGGCGCGTGCTGCCGCTCGCTGGTGAGCCGCCGATGACGCGCTTCGTGGCGCAGCAGATGACGCTCGAACACACGTACTCACTCGCTCCGGCGCAGCGCGACTTCGGTTACCGCGAACGCGTCACGCTCGCCGATGCGACCACACGCACGATCGAGGCGTTGCGCGCCGCCGGACTCGCGCAGCGCTGAGTGCGCGAGCCGGCACGGCGCGCGCACTCGCCGAGCCACGCTCACGGCCGCTCGAGATACCCAAGCACGCGCAGTTTCTGCCGCGCCTTCGGATCGAGCGCGACCTGCCGCGCCGGGGCGCCGCTCTCGCTGCCGCGCGCGACGATGCGCGAACGTTCGAGCGCACCGCGCAGATGCGCCGCACGCGCCTCGTCCGCGACCGGCACGCGACGCAACGGATCCTGCGCCAGGTCGAAGAGTTGCACGGCGACCGC
Organism: Planctomycetota bacterium; assembly: GCA_044358925.1. Lineage (GTDB taxonomy): Bacteria > Planctomycetota > UBA1135 > UBA1135 > Rohdeia. The sequence continues at coordinate 13,802 of JBIKNC010000022.1, forward strand.
GACCGGGTCGCCCACGACGTGCCCGTACTCGCGCCCGAGCGCGACGGCCCACTCGTCGCCCGCGAGCGACTGCTGTTCGAAGCCGCCGATCAGCTCCAGGCCGCCGCGCGCCGCGAGCTCGTCGCCGAGCGCGGGCACCATCGTCTCGGGCGGCGTCAGATCGAGCGCTTCGAGCAGCGTCGGCGCCGTCGCCGTCACACACACACCAGCGTCGAACACACCCGGCGCGAAGTCCGCGCCGAGGATCGCCCAGGGCACGCGTGTCGTCGCGTCGGTCAGCGAAGCGACCGCGCCGAACGCGCCGTCTTCGCCAAGCGCGATCCCATGCCCCGCCGTCACCACGACGATCGACTGCGCGGGGTCGCGGTGCTCGTCCCACAGCGCGAGGATGCGACCGACCTGGTGGTCGACGTGCGCGACGTTCTCGTCGTACAGATCGCCGAGCCACGCCGCGTCGTCGGCGCTGCAGCCCTCGAACGGATCGAGGAAACGCTGCGCGAGGTCGGCGAACTCCTTGCCGCGCCGCGGGCCCGTGAAGGCTTCGAGCGCCGCCGCGCGCGCGCGGAACTCGCCGCCGCGTGTGTCGTCGGTGAAACGCCCGCGGAACGCAACGCCGTCCGCCTCGCGCGGCGGAACGAACGGCGCGTGCGCCGCGTTCGTGTGCACGATGCAGAACATCGGCTGAGCGTCGCCGGCGTTCGCGAGCACGCGCGCGAGCACGTCGATGCTCGCCGCGAGGTCCGCCGTCGCGATCCAGTGGTCGACGCCGCGCGCGAAGCCGCTCTCCTCGCGCACCTGGCCGCCTTCGTTCACACACACGGTCGCGAAGCCCGCGCGCTGCACGATCTCGAAGATCGTCGCGCGCCGCGTGTCGAGCACCCACACACCCTTGTCGTCGACGTTGCGCACGCCGTGCGCGGCCGGCGGCATGCCTGTGAGGAGACTCGCGAAACTCGGTGCCGTGTGCGGCGACGGCGCGAACGCGGCGACGGGCCGCGCAGCGCGCGCGACGAAGGCGTCGATGTTCGGTGTCAGGCCGCGTGTGTTGCCGAGCGCTCCGATGCGGTCGGCGCGCAGCGAATCGAGCACGATCACGAGCACGTCGACGTGTGCGCCCTTCAACTCGCGCGTGCTGCGGCGCGGTGCCTCGCGGCGGTTCTCGGCAGAGCGCGGTTCGTTCGGGTCCGCTTTCGGACCGTCGGAGCAGCCGACGAGCGGTGCGACGAGCGCGAGAACGGCGAGCAGGGCTCCGGCGCGGACAGGGACTGCGGCGCGGGTGCGGGCGGGTCGAACCTCACCGCGCTGCTCGTGCGAGCCCTCTGCGCGACGTCGTACGACGGACGTTCTCGAACGCGTGTCTTCGCTCATCGTTCTCGGTCGCCTCCACGACCGGAGTTGCTCTCGTCGGGCGGCGGTTCGTCCGCCGGGCCCTCCTCGGAGTACCCGAGGTCGCGCAGCAGTTCCTTCTGCCCGCGCGTCGGAACATCGTCCAGCACGACTGGGTAGCGCGTGCGCATACCCTGGTCGATTCGGATGCGTTCGCCGACGAGTACGCGCAGGCGCTCGAGGTCCGCCGCCGAAGCCTTCACGGCGACGGAGCCGCGCGGATCGAGGGCCAGATCGAGCACGGTTTCGCGGGGCGAGCGATTGCCGGACATGCCGCGCAGGTACTGCAACGCGCCGTCGACGACCCCGACGGAAGCGTTCTTGCCGCTCGCGTCCTGCAGGTGCGCGACCGCACTCGGAGCGGAGCCGCGCGCCAGTCGTGCACCGCGTTGGAGGTGCTCCGGCACGGCCGCGTCGACGTGTTCGAGGATCGCGGCCGCAACGCTCGCGAGCGAGACGACGCCGTCTTCGACGCGCGGCTCGATGCCCGGACCGAAAGCGATCAAAGGCACGTGCACGAGTTCGACGTCGAGGCCGAAGCGGTGCCCGAACGCGCCGCGTTCGCCGAGTTGTTCGCCGTGGTCGGAGACGATCACGACGACCGTGTTCGAGATGTCGCGCCGACTCGACCAGACCTCGAGCAGTCGCAGGAGTTGGCTGTCCGTCCACAGCACTTCCTCGTGGTAGAGACCGACGAGGAACTCGATGTCGGGCGCCGTGAACGCTTCGCTGCCCGCGAGGAACTCCGCCGCGAGCCCGGCCCCCTCGTCGATGCGACCGATGAGCTTGTCGTACGTCCGCCGCAGCACCCCGCGGTACTCGCGGTCGGTGAAGCGGCCGTGCAGCGGCGCGCCGTTCATGCGCCGCGGCGGCAGGTACGGCGCGTGGGTCTCGTACGTGTGCACGAACGAGAAGAGCGGCTCGTCCGGCGCGACGTCGCCGAGCATGGAGTCGACGACCTCGATCGCGGCGGCGAACGTCCGCGTGCTCGAATCGAACTGCTCGACGGCGCGTTCGATGCCCATCTCGCGCCGCAGTTGTCCGCCGTTGCAGACGAACATCGTCTGGTAGCCGTCACCCGCGAGGAGTTCGGTCAACGTCGGCCAGTTCTCGTTGAGTTGCGCGAGGCGTTGGCTCTCCGCCGACGCGTTCGGCACGCCGTGCGCGAGCGGCAGCAACCCCGAGAGGAGCGAGACGTGGCTCGGCGCCGTGTGCGGCGCCGGCGCGTAGCAGCGCGCGAACCGCACGCCGCGTTCGGCGAGGCCGTCGATGGTCGGCGACGTCGGCCGCGTGTTCCCGTAGCAGCCGAGCGCGTCGGCGCGCAGGGTGTCGAGGCTGATGAGCAGCACGTCGGGGCGGCGACCGCCGCGGGCGAGCGGCGAAGCGTCGGTCGCGGCGCCCGTCGCTCCCGTCGCTGCTGCCGGCGCCGCCGGACTCGCGCCATCCGCGGCGGTCACGGGCGGGCGCGAGGCGCGCTGGATGGGCGGGGCGTCGGGCGCGCACGCGGCCGCGAGCAGCGCCCCGGCGAGGATCGTCCCGACGAGGGCCGCTCGGCGGACGGAGCGAATCGGGGGCGCCTGTTGCTCGGGCATCGTCGGCATCCTAGCAGGCCCATGTTTGCTCTCCCGATCGCCTGCCTGTCCGTGTTCGCGGTTGGTTCGACCGGCGGCGACGAGCCCGACCTGCGCGACGTCGTCGTGCTCACCTCGGGCGCCGAACTCAAGGGCCGCGTCGTCCGGCCCCACGGCGCGACCACCGTCGAAGTCCTGCAGGGCGACGAATTGCGCGTGATCCAACGCGCGGACGTCCTGCGCACGAGCACGGTCGAGGAGCGCCTCGCGAGTTGGCTCGAACTGGCGACGCCGGGTCTGCCGGTCGCACGCGAATGGGAACTCGTCCTCGCGGCCGACGCGGCGCAGCTGCACGCGATCGCGCGGCTCCAGGCGCTGCGCGTCCTCCTGCTCGACCCCGATCACGCCGGGGCGCACGCCTTCCTCGGGCACGAGGGCAAACCGGGCAAGTGGAAGTGGCTGCTCGACGAGCGCCACGTCAGCCACGACAAATGGCTCGCTGCGACGACGGACGAGGACGACCCGCTCGCGTTCACGAGTGAACACTGGAGCGTGCGCTGCGACGGCGGTTTGCTGCGCACGCTGCAGATCGCCTTCGATCTCGAGCGCCTGTACGTCGCGTGGAACGCCGACTTCGGTGCGTACGTCGACGCGCGCACCGTGCGCGAGCCGATGATCGCGCGTGTGCACGCGCGGCACGAGGACTTCCGACCGCTGTCGAGTGTCGGCCTGCCGTACTACGACCCCGGCCACCTGTTGGGCTCGACGAACTCCTACGACAGCGCGTTCTACACCTGGTACGAGCCGGCGGCCGCACGGCCGGAGCGCCTCTTCGATCTGGCGACGCAGCAACTGATCTACACGGCCGTGCTCGGCGAGAAGTTGCGCACCGTGCCGCGCGACACCACCGAACACCGCGAAGCCGCGTGCCTCGAAGTGGGTTTGGGTGATTGGTTCGAGCGGCGCGTGAACGGCTCACCCGGCTTCGCCGAATTCGGTGCGTGGCGGCCGGACAAACTGGCGGCGGAGTTGGCGCTGTCGCGCGCGCGCACACGACCGCTCGACGTCCATCGCCACGAACTCACGAACTTGGTGCACGTCTCGTGGGGACGGCTCGCGCAGACGAAGGACGAGAACGAGGTCTACTGGGCCAAGTGCCGCACGTTCATCGCGTTCTTGATGGAGAACGGAGCGACGCTGCCGGTGGGCGCGGCGGGCGGAACGCGCACGAGTGTGTTCGCGCTGACGCGCACGATCTACGGCGTGCCGACGGGCAACACGAGCACGGCCTGGGACGAGGCGCTGGCGCCGGCGAAGCTCGAGGAACTCGAGGTGGCGTGGAAGCAGTGGCTGATGCTGCTGCCGTGAGGAGCTCGGTTGACGCGTACGGTGTCCGACACGAACCCGTCAACGCGCGTCACTTGTAGCCCAGCGCTTCGAGCTGCTTCAGACGCTCCGCATCCGCACCCTCGCCCGTCGCCTGCACGGGGTACTTCTCGGCCAACACGCGACTCTCTTCGCGCGCCGCATCGACGCGTACGCGCCAACGCACGAGCCGCTCCGCCGACGTCGGCGCGAGATTGCGCGCCTGCACACGATCGTTCACGCGGTCGAACAGGTGCTCGAACTCGCCCAGCGTGTCGCGCTCGATCACGTAGTGCTCGGCGGCGTCGAGAGCACCGAGTGACACACGATTCTTCGAACGCTGGTAGAGCTGCAGGTCGACCGTGTCTCCAGCGCCGCTCGCACCCCCACCGTTCGCGCCGCCCGCGAACCCCGCGATCGGCGGCGCCATCGTGCGCGGCACGTCGACGTCGAGCAGCGTCAACAGCGCCGCCGGCAGACCGAGCAGCGCCGTCGTCTCCTCCACCACACCGGCCGTGATGCCCGGCCCCGCGACGATCAGCGGCACGTGCACGAGTTCGCGGAACAGGCCCTCCTCGTGGCCGAAGCGGCCGTGCTCCTGGAACGCTTCGCCGTGGTCGGAGAACACGATCACGATCGTGTTGGAAAGGTCGCGGTATTGGTCCCAGGTCGCGAGCAGCTTGCCGAACACGTGGTCGGTCCAGCGCACGTTCTCGTCGTACAGGTCCGACAGGAACTGCACGTCCTCGGGGAACGGATCCTTCACCGCGTCGAACTGCGGCGCGCCGACCTTCGCTCCCGGCGGACCGTCGAGCAGCTTCTCCGTGGCCGCGCGGAAGCCGCCGTCGTACGCACGATCGTGGTAGCGACCGTAGAACGACTGGAAGTCGAACGTGCGCGGCGGCAGATACGGCGCGTGCGGTTCGTACGTGTGCACGAACACGAACTGCGGCGCGTCGGCCGGTTGTGTGGCGAGATACCCGTCGAGCGCCGCGACGCGCCCGAGGAAACTGTCGTGCACGAAATCGGCCGCGTCGAAGCCGCGCGCGAAGCCGACCTCGGGCAGGAGCTGCCCTTCCTGCACCATCGCCGCCGTGCGCCAGCCCGCTTCGCTCACGAGCTGCGGCAGCGTCGGCACGCTCGACTCCAGCGCGAACACCGTCGGTGAGCGCAAGTCGCGATTGAAGACGCCGTGGGCGAACGGAAGCATGCCCGTCAGCACCGACATGTGCGACGGCGCCGTGTGCACGCTCGGTGCGATCGCGTCCGCGAAGCGCACGCCGCGCGCCGCGAGTGCGTCGAGGTTCGGCGTGGTGTCGCGCGAGTGCCCGTAACTCGACAGCCGATCCGCGCGCAACGTGTCGAGGCTGACGAGCAGCACGTCCGGCATCGTGGCGGGGTCGCGGTCGCTGCAACACGCGAGAAGCGTGAAGGCCGCAAGGGCGGCAACACGCGCGACAACTTGGATCGACGTGGGCCAAGCAGTTCGGCCACAACTCTCAGCCGTTCTCATCCCGCGTTCGTCCTGTCTTCCTTTGCTTTGACTTTGCGTCCTTTGCGCCTTTGCGGTTACGTGCAACAGCTCCGGATCCCGCTCCGTTGCACGTAACCGCAAAGGCGCAAAGGACGCAAAGTCAAAGCAAAGGAAGACAGAACGCAGACGCGACCGAATGCTGGACGCATTCGGTCGCAGAGACTTCTGCGCGGCCGCGACGGCCTTCACGCCTCGAGCGCCACTCCCGGCAACTCGAGACTGCGCGTGCGCTGCAGCTCCTTCACCACTTCGAGGAAGCGCTCGAACGACACGCTCTCCTGGTCGCGCGTGCCACGCCGCCGCACGGCGACCGTGCCTTCAGCGGCTTCACGCTCGCCGACGACGAGCATGTACGGCACCTGGTTCTCCTGCGCGTGTTTGATGCGCTTGTTCATGTGCGACGGCTCGTCGAGGCACGCCACACGGAACAGCAGGGTCTCCAGCTTGCGCGCCAGTTCGCGCGCGTAGTCGGCGTGTTCCTCGCGGATCGGGATGATCGCGATCTGCTCCGGCGCGAGCCAGAACGGGAACTTGCCGGCGAAGTGCTCGATCAGGCCGCCGACGAACCGCTCGAGGCTGCCGAGCACGGCGCGGTGCACCATGATCGGTCGCTTCTTGTGGCCGTCGGAATCCGTGTAGTGGATGTCGAAGCGCTCGGGCAGGTTGAAGTCGCACTGCACCGTCGAGTTCTGCCACTCGCGGCCGATCGCGTCGCGCACCTTGAAGTCGATCTTCGGCCCGTAGAACGCGCCGCCGCCTTCGTCGAGTTCCAGAGGGATGCCGGCCATCTTCGCGCCCTCGACCAGTGCCCTGGTCGCGGCCTCCCAGATCTCCGGCTCGCCGATGCTCTTCTCCACCGGCCGCGTCGCGAGGTACGCGGTGTAGCTGTACCCGAACGTCGTCAGCATCAGCTTGACGAGGTCGAGCACGCCCGCGATCTCCGACGGCAGTTGCGCCGGCGTGCAGAAGATGTGGCTGTCGTCCTGCGTGAAGCCGCGCACGCGCAGCATGCCGTGCACGACGCCCGACTTCTCGTAGCGGTACACGGTGCCGAGTTCCGCCCAACGCAGCGGCAGCTCGCGATAACTGCGTCCGCGCGTCTGGTAGATCAGGATGTGCCCCGGGCAGTTCATCGGTTTGACCCGATACGGCTGCTCTTCGAGGTCCATCGGCGCGTACATCATCTCCGCGTAGTTCTCGAGGTGCCCCGAGATCGCGAAGAGCGTCTCGCGCGCGACGTGCGGGCTGTACACCGGCAGGTAGCCGCGCCGGGTGTGCTCCTCCCACCAGAACTTCTCGATCTCGTGGCGCACGACGCCGAGGCGCGGGTGCCAGAAGACGAAACCGGGCCCAGCTTCGGCGTGCACGCTGAAGAGGTCCTGATCGGTGCCGATGCGACGGTGGTCGCGCTGTTTGACCTCTTCGAGCCACACGAGGTGCGCGTCGAGTTCGGCCTCGGTCCAGAACGCCGTGCCGTAGATGCGCTGCAACATCGGCCGCTTCTCGTCGCCGCGCCAGTACGCGCCGGCGACGCTCTGCAAGCGGAAGTGGAACTCGCGATCGAGCCGGTCGACGTGCGGTCCCTCGCACAAGTCCGTCCAATCGCCGTGCGACCAGAACGTGATCTTCTCGTCCGCCGGGATCAGATCGATGGCTTCGACCTTGTACGTCTGGTCCTGGGCGCCGAGCAGGTCCTTCGCTTCCTCGCGCGACACTTCGCGACAGACCATCTGCGGCGTGGCCTTGGCGATGCGGCGCATCTCCTTCTCGATGCGGCGCAGGTCCTTCTCCTCGAGCGCGATGCCCGGGAGCTCGAGGTCGTAGTAGAAGCCGTGTTCGATGGCCGGCCCGAAGCCGAACCTCGTGCCCGGGTAGAGCTTGGCGACGGCCGAAGCCATCAAGTGCGACACCGAGTGGCGCAGGGTGGAGAGCGGGAACGGCTGGGCCGCGGTCGCACTCACTTCAGCCTTGGCGCTGGATGCCATGGCGATCTCCTTCGGGGCTCGCGCCCCCGGGGCACTGTTCCTCCCTCGTCCCCACCTGGGCCGCGGAGGCGAACCACCGGCCCCCGCGGTGATTCGAGCGGGAGAGTCTATCGGTCGCGAGCGCTCCTTCCCGCGCCCGCCGCCCGCAACCAACCGGCGACGACGACCCGCGCCGCAATGAAGTGGCGGCCGCGTCGTCCAGTTGTTCCTCGAGAGCGGGAGTCCCGGCCGGGGAAGGTCTCGGGACTCGAAGGGGAAGGTGGGGAAGGGGCTCTGCGAGAGGTCGCCCGGACGAGCGGCCGCCAAGCACCGGTATCGGCCGAGCGCCCGGGCGACCGAAGTCGCCGCCCCGTGCGCCCTCGCGCCAGTTTCGATTCCGGGCCGACACGCATTATCTTCGCAGTGCCAGCACCATGAAACGCGTCCTCCCCATCGCCCTCGCCCTCGTCGCCACGCTCCCGACCACGTCCTGCGGCTCGCTGCTCTTCCCCGAGCGCCACAGCAAGCCGCACTCGGGCCAGCTCGACACGAACATCGTGATCCTGGACGGCGTGGGCCTCCTCTTCTTCATCCTGCCCGGCCTGATCGCGTTCGCGGTCGACTTCGCGCAGGGCACGATCTACCTGCCCGAGGGCATGGAGCGCGGCGAAGGGCCGTTCTTCTTCGACCGCCATGGCGACAACGACGAGTGACCGGAAGAACTTTCGCGCGGGGCTGCGGGGCGGCGCCGCGCTGAGCTGGGCCGCGCTCCTCCCCTTCCTTGTCGGCGCGCTCACGCCGACGTCGGCCGGCCCCGAGGACGAGCCGCGCTTCGTCGCGAAGTCGAAGGAAGCGCAGCGCCTCGCCGAGGTGGCCGATTCGCTCGCGCGCATCGAGTTCCAGGGCGCGGTGTTGCTCGCCAACGAAGGCGAGCCGCTCGTCGCGCTCGGCCTCGGCCACGCCGATCTCGAAGGCAAGGTCGCGAACGACGCGAACACGCTCTTCGAGATCGCTTCGGCGAGCAAGCAGTTCACGGCCGCCGCGATCCTGCGCCTGGTCGCGAAGAAGCAGCTCGCACTCGACGACTCGATCGCCGACCACTTGCCAGACGTGCCCGCCGACTGCCACGCGATCACGGTGCGGCACCTGCTCCAACACACGAGCGGCATCCCCAGCACCAACTCCGAAGGCGGCGGCACCGACCTCGCCGCCGTCGTGCCGGTGTTCCTCGCGGGCGGTCCGCAGAACGAGCCCGGCACGAACTGGGACTACTGGAACCAGGGCTATGCGCTGCTCGCCGGCATCGTCGAGCACACGAGCGGCGACCCGTTCACCGAGTTCAGCATCGACGAACTCTTCGAGCGGGCGAAGATGGAGCACACGACCTTCAACGGCGGCGAGCTCGAGGGCGCCGCGAAGAAGAAGATCGTCGTCGCCATCGGTCGCAGCGCGCATGGCGAACCGCGCAGCGCGCTCGAACATCCCTACGGCGAGTTCGGCTACCAGTACCGCGGCATGGGCGGCGTCGTCACGAACGTGTGGGACCTGTATCGCTGGGACCGCGCGCTCGACGCCGCGAAGATCCTCGACAAGAAGCTGCAAGCCGAACTCTTCCGCCCCGGCCTGAACGAATACGCGCTGGGCTGGTTCCTCGACGAGCAGAACGGGCGCACCGTCCAGCACCACAGCGGCAGCGTGCGCGGCTTCATCGCCGACGTGCGCCGCTACCCCGAAACGGACGGCTGCCTGTTCGTGCTGTGCAACGACGATGCGCTGCCGCTGCACCAAGCCGTCGCGTTCCTCGAGACCGCGCTGTTCGGCGGCGACGTGGTGTTGCCGCCGTTGCCGCTGACCGCCGACACTGCCGCGCCCTTGATCGGCGCCTACGGAGACGAGCGCGGCACGAAGCTGATCATCGATCGCCGCGGCAATTCGACACACGCGACCCTCGAGTACCTCGCCGGCCAACGCACTGCCGCCTACCTCGGCCTCGACGACGACAGGCAGCTCGTGCTGTGGGACTGGCGCGAGCGTCACGCCGCGCGACTCAGCGACGACGGAGCGCTCGAACTGTTCGGCACGTCATTCCGACGCGCGAATTGAAGAGTCCACGACCCTCGGGAACAGTCGTTTCACTGCTGTCGCAACGAGCATCGGTGCGTGACTCGCAGTGCATCGCCGCGAGCGGAACGGCGTTCGCTCGGCATCACGACGCTTGGTAGTAGAAAACCAAGCCCCCCAGTCCACCGGCGACCGCGCCGACGAGCGCGCCGATGGCGAGCCCGGTCGTTCCGAAGTACCACAGCCCCACCGCTCCCAATGCGACGGCGCCGATGGCAGCACCCCACAGCGTCCAGCGGAGCCAACTTCGAAGCTCCGACGCGACATGGGATCCGACTTCTCGCGCGAGCGATGCTTCACGGTGCGTCGCGCGCTCGTCATTGTCAGGCTGAGACATGGTCCCCGCGACGTTACGGCGAGTTGCGTTTCATGGGGCGCGCTGCGGATGTCCGTCGTCGACGCGCTTCCGTACGGACCCTGTGCTTCGACGCGAACACGGGTGAGCACGGCGCACGTGCGGCGACGGATCTCCGCGCGATCGGTCTCACGTCCAGAGTTTCACTTCGCGCTCGAGCACGACGCCGAAACTCTCGGCATCGACAGCTGCCGAGTCGCCACTCCCGACTGCGATCAGTCGAAGTTCAATTCGAGCGAGGACTCGGCGACGCCGGTCGTGGCGGTCGCCACGGCGAGTGGCGTCCCGACATCGAGCGCAGCCGTACTCCACAGTTCGACGACGTACGCCGTTTCGGGCGCGAGTCGACCGTGTTCGAACTCACCCGACTGTTGATCGACGCTCGTGACGACACCATCGCGGATGCGCGGCCAGATCTCCTGAAAGCGGGCGTAGCCGACCGGACGCGTGGCAACGAAAGCTGAATAGGTCGCGGCCTCGTGGAACACGACGTGGCACGCAGCTTCGAACTGCGCAAGGTCGACCGCTCCGTGCACATCGGCGAACCTCGAGCGCAGCACGTCGACCGTCGTGCCGTGCGCGAACACGAGGTCGTCACCATGGACGCCGTCGAACACCCCGCGCACCGTCCAGCGATCGGCGCCGTTCCACGAGTACAGCGCGACGACGTCACCGGAGTTTGCTTGGAGGCGCGCCCCACGCGCTCGCTGCACGTCACGCGCCACGAACCCTGTCGAGACGATCAGCTCGACCTTCGTCGGTGGAGTGATCGCCTCGATGACGACAGTTCCGATCCTCGGCGGTCGTGCGAGAGTCGTTTCACCAAGCGCAAGAACGAGGCGACCCGCTTGCAGGTGTACTTGCTCGCGAACGGAGGAGCGGGCGCCCTCTGCGGCGTCGAGATACACACCGTGCGAGCGCTCCGACTCCGTTGCGCGCGACAATTCGTCGACGCGCACCCAGTCACCGTTCGCGAGCCCTTCGATGGACGCCGACACCTGCAAGACACCTGCATCGACCGCGGTGTCGACGAACGTGCGAAACTCGGCGTCGTCGGTCGCGCCATCGACGACGTCTTCGCGCTCGTGCCTGATGGTCAATCGAATCGGTCCCGTGTAGTCGGCACCCGAATGGTCGGCGACCGACGCGCTCACCTCGAGTTCGACCGCGCCGCTGCCCGGGGAGCCTCCTTGCTGGAAGTGGCATCCCGCAGCCAGCGCGACGAACATCGCCACGAGAAGCCCAGCGCCCTTCAGGACGCGCCGACGCCGAATGGTCCCTGACTCCGCATGGGAATTCAGGACCAGACCTTCACCTCGCGCTCGAGCTGCACACCGAACTTCTCCGCCACGATGAGCTGACAGTGTGCGATCAGCGCCAGAACTTCCGCGGCGCTCGCCCCACCGGTGTTGACGATGTAGTTGCCGTGTTTGGGGCTCACGAGCGCGCCGCCGCGAGACGTGCCCTTGAGGCCGGCCTCGTCGATCAAACGGCCGGCGGACTTGCCGGCCGAGAGGTTCGGGTCGGGGTTCTTGAACACACACCCGGCGGAGGCTTCGGTGACGGGCTGCACATCGCGCTTGTAGCGCAGGTAGTCGCGCACGGCATCGGCGACCTGCTTCTTCGTCGAGCGCTTCAAGTGCAGCACGGCGCCGAGAACGATCCCGTCGCCCAGGTTGCCGTTGCGATAGCTCGGTGAGCAGTCGGCTCGCTGGAGATCGACGACTTCGCCGTCGGCGCGCAGCACGCGCACTTGGGCGATCACGTCCCACAGCGCGCCCCAACTGCCGCCCGCGTTCATCGCGACGCCGCCGCCCAAGGTTCCGGGCACACCGGCGAGGCCTTCGAGACCGCTCCAACCCAGGCCTTTCGCGATCGTGACGAGACCAGGCAACGACGTGCCGGCCCACGAGACGAGGATCGGCTCGCCGCCGTCCTCGGGCAGCATCGTGCGCGGTGTGGATTCGCTGTACGGATCGCCGCTGTCGCCGCCGGACAGTTCCGGGGGCACGTGGCGGAACGTGCGCTTGAGGCGATCCGTCGTCACGACGGCGCCGCCGATCAGTCCGTCGGGCAGGATCGTGTTCGCGCCGCCGCCCAGGAGGTGGAGCGTGAGGCCGCGCTCGCGCACCCACTGCACGGCTTCGACGAGTTGCGCAGGGTCGGCGGGCTCGAGGAGCAACTCCGCAGTGCCGCCGACTTTGAGGGTGCTGCGCTCAGCGAGCGGCGCTCGTTGCGTGAACGCGCACGGGTAGGTGTCGGAGGAGCTCATCTTTGACATTCTCCACGTCGCCCGCGCCGAGGACCAGGGCCAGGGCGCGCGGCGGCAGTTGTTTGGCGAAACGGCGCGCGGATTCGGAGAGGTTCGCGATGTGCTCGACGTCGCCACCGCACCCGCGCGCGGCGGCGGCCAGTTCGGCGGCGCCGGCGAAGTGCTCGCCGTCGATGTGCACGCGCGCGCCGTAGACGTCCGTGACGACGGCGCGGTCGGCGGTCGCGAGCACAGCGGCGAACTCGGCGAGGAAGTGCGCCGTGCGGCTGTGCTGGTGCGGCTGGAAGAGCACGTGGATCGGCCGATCGCGATAGGCACCGCGCGCGGACTCGAGCGTCGCGGCCAGCTCGGTGGGATGGTGCGCGTAGTCGTGCACGACGACGATCTCGCCCTCGCGGCCCCAAGTCTCGAAGCGGCGCGCCGTGCCCTTGAACGTCGCGAGCGACGCAGCGACACGCGGTGCTGCGGCGGCGCGGGCTTCGAGCGGCAGCACACCGAGCGCGAGCGCCGCGGCGAGTGCGGCGTCGATCGCGGCCACGCGGCCGGGGATCGAGAGTTGCGCACGCAACGCGAAGCCGGGCCCGCGCAGCGCGAAGCGCGCGTTGCCGTGGGCGTCGAGGCCGTGTTCGAAGACGAGCTCGCGACCGAGGCGCCACACCGCACAGCGCGCGGCGTGTTCGACGGCGGCGGGCACGTCGTCGCCGACGACGAGGAGGCCGTCGGGATGCACGGATTGGGCAAAGCGTGCGAAGCCGGTGATCACACCCGCCAGGTCGCCGTAGCAGTCGAGGTGATCGGCTTCGACGTTCGTGACGATCGCTCCGAACGGATCGATGCACAGGAAGCTGCGGTCGTACTCACACGCTTCGAGTGCGAACCATCCGTCCGCGTCCGGCACGCGCGCGTTCGAGCGGTACACGAGATCGGTGCCACCGACGAGCGCGCCTGGGCGCGCCGCGGCATGAGCACCGTCGAGCGCGCCTGGGCGCGCCGCGGCATGAGCACCGTCGAGCGCGCCTGGGCGCGCCGCGGCATGAGCACCGTCGAGAGCACCGGGCCGCGACGCACCGCGCGCACCGCTCTCCCCCGCCGCTCCGACGAGCGCGCGTTCGAGCAACCACGTGGTCGTCGTCTTGCCGTGCGTGCCGGCGACGCCGAGCGTCCGGCCGGCGGCCGCGAGCTGGCCGAGGATCTGGGCGTACTTGAGAACCGGCAGCCCGCGCGCACGCGCGGCGCGCACCTGCGGGTCGGCGTCGGGCACCGCGGCCGAACGCACGACGACTTCCGCGTCGGCGGGCAGCGCCTCTTCACAGGACGCACTCACGTCGACGGTGATGCCGAGCGCACCGAGTCCGTCGAGGAACGGCGAATGCGTGCGGTCGTGGCCGCTGACCGTGCGGCCGCGCGCGGCGAGCAGGCGTGCGGCGCCGGACACACCGGCTCCGCCGAGACCGAGGAAGTGGATGCGCTGCGGCAGGTTCGGGGTCAATTCCATGGCGCGACGACGCGATCGGGGGAGGCGCGCCGCACACGCGCGCGCCGAACTTCTGCTGAGCACGCGCGAGCGCCTGCTCAGTGCGCGCGAGCGACGGCGTCGAGCACGGAGAATAGGGCCCGCGATCCGCCGCTCGGCAGTGCGTGGGCGAGCGCGGCCTCCATCGCTTCCCGCGCTTGGGCGCCGCTGGGCGAAGCGAGTTCGACGAGGCGCGCGGCGAGCGCGGCGGCGCCGGCTTCGCTCGCGAACGTGCTCTCCTCGACCACCAGCACGCCTTCACCGAGTTCGGCGGCGTTGCGCCACTGGTGGCGATCCTTGTGGTGCGGGTACGGCACGACGATCGCCGACACGCGCGCGGCCGCGACCTCGACGAGCGTCGACGCTCCGCCGCGGCACAACACGAGCGTCGCCGCCGCGAGTTCACTCGGCACGTCGTCCGAGTACTCGAACGCGCGGTAGTGCGCGGAGTCGGCGGGCGACGTGTCGCGTTTGTTCGGACCGGTCTGGTGCACGACGTCGATGCCCGCGGCGGCGAACGTCGGCAGCGCGCGCGCGATGAACGTGTTGAGCGCTCCGGCGCCTTGGCTGCCGCCGAGCACGAGCAGCCGCGCACCTGTGCGACGGCGCGGCACGACCGGCGGATCGGGCGGGCCGGTGAAGACGTCGCGGCGGTTCGCGGCGGCGCTCACGGACTCGCTCTTCGCGCGCGGCAGGCTGCCGTGCATCGCGTGGCACACCCGCGCTGCGAGGAAGCCGAGCGTGCGCACGGCGTCGCCGCGCACCGCGTTGACTTCGAGCAGGACGATCGGGATGCCGAGCGACTTGGCGGCGAGGATGCCGGGCGTCGATCCGAAGCCACCGGTGCCGAGCAGCACGTCGGCGTCGAACGCACGCAACTCGCGGCGCGCGCGACGGACGGCGCGCGGCAGGTCGATCAGTTGGCGCAGGCGGCTGGGCGCGCCGCTCGTGCCTTCGAGGCCGAGGGCGCTCGTCGTCGCGGGCACGCCGAGGCGCTTCTCGAGGAACGCGAGGGCGCGCTCCTCGACCGGGCGCCCGGTCGTGAACCAGTGGACGGCGCCGACGCGCGCTTCGCGCACGCCGAAGTCGAGCAGGTTGAGGCCCGGCACGAGGTGGCCGCCGGTTCCGCCGCCCGCGAGGGCGATGCGCAGCGCACGAGTCGTCACGAGCGGTGGCACCAAGGGTGATGCGAGCGGCGCGGCGAGGATGGTGACCGGCCGCACGGTCTTTCCGTGCGGCTGCGCCGCGGTTGTGTTGCGCGGCTCCACCGCGGTCGTGTTGCGCGGCCCCGCTGTGCCCGTCGGGCGCGCCTCGGCCTCGGCAGAGACGTGCTGCGCGCCGCTCGTGCGCGAGCCTTCGTCCGACGGCGGCGTGGCGTCACCACGCGCAGCGCCATCGGTCCCGCTCATCGCGGCTCGACGAGCGGTTCGTGGACGGACGCGAAGCCGTACGGCCCCGTGAACGGTCCGAACGTGTCGCGACCGTCGAGCGCTCCAGCGTTCGTCGACGTGGGCCTGTCCGGCACGCGTTCGACGCCGAACACCATCGGCATGCTCGGGACGGACTCGCTCCGCGCCGAGTGCATCGGCGCCGGAACCGCACCGCCATCGGCACAGGTGTAAGAACCTTCGACCGTGCGCGCGAAACACGCCGCGGTCGTCGGGAGATGCCAGAGCACGATGCCGGCGCAAGCGCCCGCGAAGTAGACGGCCTGCTTCACTTGATGCGCGGGCCGGTGGCCTTCTTGGGTGCAGCGTTCGTCGCGGGCGTCGCGTTCGCAGCGACAGCCGTCGACGCAGCGACTTCGGTGCCGGTCGGGATGACGAGCACTTGGCCCACGCGGATGTTGTTGATGTCGACACCCGGGTTGGCGCGCGCGATCGCCGTGTAGGCGTTGCGGTTGCCGAGGTACTTCGCGGCGATCGAGCTGGCCGTCTCACCCGCCTGAACGGTGTGCGTGCGCGCGGCGACGGGCACGGTCGGCGTGACGTTGACGGCGTTGACTTCGCGCGCGCCCGGCGGGAGCGGCTCGGCGGAACCCGGCGTGTTCGAGGCGCCGCCGACGAGGGCGGTCGCGCCGCCGCGCGTCGCGTCGTTCGAGACCACGACGGCGTTCGACTTGCGCGCGGCGACGATGCGTTCGGCCGGCGGCCGGACGAGCTGTGCGTTCGCGGCGAGGCGCGTCGTGTCGAGACCCGGGTTGGCCTGCTCGAAGGCGGCGACCAAACCGTTGGGGCCGTAGAGCTTGAAGTCCTTGCCGTACTCCTGGGAGAGCTGTTCACCGAGGCTGGTCTTCGTCAGCACGAAGGGCCCGCTCGGCAGACCACCGGCGGCGGGCTGCGTGCCCGGCGCGTTCGCAACCGTCGGCGTCGGCTGCTGCTCGACGAGGCCGCTCACCGGCGGCGCGGCGGCGAGGCCCGCGTCGTTGTTCGATGCGCCCGCGTCGACCGGCAGCGAGCCGCTGAACGGGTTCGGCTCCTGCGGCGTGTTCTGGACGACCGGCGTCGGCAGTTGCGCGACTTCGCTGGCGCGCAGCGCTTCGGCGCGGCGCGCCGCTTCGAGGCGCGCGAGCTCTTCGGCGCGCGGATCGACCGTCGGCGCCGGCTTGCGGTCGACGTTGGTGCGGTCGTTCTGCTGGACCGGCGCAACACCGAGGTCGCCCGAGCGACCGGTCTTCGGCGCGGCGGCCTCGGCCACGCCCGGCGTGCCGTCCGCCGTGTTGTCCACCGTTCCCGGGCCGTCCCAAGCGACGACCGCAACCGTGGTGACGACGAGGAAGAGCAGAGCGACGAGTCCGTAACGTTCGATGGGCTGCATGACGATGGACGGATCAGTGTGTCGAGGCGGGTGTCGGCGAAGGAAGAGCGTTGCTGTCTCGCGCCCCTTCCGTGTGCCAACGCGCGGAACGGCGAGCAGCTCCCAGTGCGAGCCCGACGGTGAGTGACGAGACGAGCAGCGACGTGCCGCCGCTCGAGATGAAGGGCAGCGTCATGCCTTTGGGCGGCGCGAGTCCGGCGACGACGCCGACGTGCACGAGCGCCTGGAAGGCGACCGACAGCGAGAGGCCGAAGGCGGCGACCGCGTCGTAGCGATCGCGCAGCGACAGCACCATGCGCAGCGCGTACCACAGGAACGCGACCAGCAGCGCGACGAGACCGACGACGCCGGCCCAGCCGAACTCCTCGCCGACGTAGCTGAACGCGAAGTCGGAGTCCTGGTAGGAGAAGCCGCGGTTGCGCAGCGCGCCGCCGGTGTAGCCGGCGCCGAAGGGACCGCTCGTCGCGAGCGCACCGGCGGCCTCGGCCACCTGCGCGTTCTGCGTCTTGTCGAGCCACATCGCGATGCGGCCCGAGACGTAGGACTGGCCGGTGACGGCGAGGGCGAAGGCCGACGCGAAGAGACCGAAGAACGGCAGCGCGATGCGGCCGGTGCCGACGCCGCCGACCCACATCGTGGCGCAGGCGCACAGCAGCATGACCATCGAGCCGCCCAGGTCGGGCTGAAGCAGGACGAGGCCGCAGGTGGCGCAGACGAGCGCCATCATGCGGAACAGGCCGCGGTAGAGCGTCGCGACGCGCGGGCCCAGCGCCACGCAGGTGTGCGCGAGCCACAGGATCAACACGATGCGCGCGACCTCGGACGGTTGCACGGAGATGCCGACGTCGATCCAGCGCCGCG
>JBIKNC010000368.1:0-2528 GCA_044358925.1 Planctomycetota bacterium
CGCGGCCGCTCACGGGGTGTGCAACTTTCGGTGCGGCACCGTACCTGTTCGTGACGGATCGCGTGTCTGACACCGTACGCGTCACTCGGGCGGCGGCACGAGTTCGATCTCGAACAGCGTCGGCCAGTCTTTGCCCGTCACGAAGATGCGGCCCGTCGCCGGGTCGTGTGCGATGCCGTTCAACACGTTGCCCGGGTTGGTGGGCGGATCGGGCGGCAGATCGATCAGACCCGTCAGGTCGATCCACGCGACGACCGTGCCCGTCGTTGCGTCGATCTTCGCGATGCGATCCGTCATCCACATGTTCGCCCACACGTGGCCGTCGATCCACTCCAGCTCGTTCAGTTGAGTGACGGCCTTCTCGCCGTCGCGCACGAGCACCGAACCGGTCGGCCGCAGCGTGACCGGGTCCATGAACGTGAGGCGCGACGAGCCGTCGCTCTTGATCAAGCGCGTGCCGTCGTACGTGAGGCCCCAGCCTTCACCCGTCATCGACACGATGCCCTCGCTGTCGAGCGTGTTCACGTTCCACTGGAAGATCGTGTTGTTCTTCCACGTGAGCTGCACGAGCCGCTCCCCCACCAGCGCGAGACCTTCCGCGAACATGGGGCGCGCGATGTCGCGCTTCTCGAGCACGGCGCCGGTCGCCAGTTCGACGCGCCGCACGCTCGACTCGCCTTCCTGACCGGTGCTCTCGTACAGGTGGCCGCCGTGGAACAGGAGCCCTTGCGTGAACGCCGTGCGGTCGTGCGGGAAGCGGTTCACGACGCGGTAGCCGTACACGGGCACGCCGGAACGCGCGGGTGTCGGTGTGCGCACAGGCGAGCCGCTCGTGCCGCCCGCGCCCGTTGCCGCGGCGCCAGCTCCGGCAGCATTCGCCCCCGCCGCCGGATCGCCGCAGCCCGCACAGGCCACGAGCAGGAGGCAGCCCAGCGCCGAGCCGGCGGCGCTCCACGTTCGTTCGCGCTTCATTGGATCAAGGTGCGCAGGAGGACCAGCAGCGCGTGATCCGTCCAGCCGCGGTACTGCGGCTGCGTCGCGAACACGTCGACACGGCCGGCGCCGAGCTCGGTGCGCACGAGCCAACCCTGACCGGCGATCGTCTCGGGCCGGCGGATCCAGCCCGAGAGCAGGAGTTCGCGCGGCGCGTACTCGACGAGGATCTCCGCGCGCGCGCCGTCGTCCGTGGTGCGCACGGCGTACGCGCGGCTGCCCGCGAACATCACCGCCGGAGCGTCCCACCCGGCCACGCGCGCACGCGTGCGCAGCACCGAACCCGGGCACGAGAACGTCTCGGCTTCCTTCTGCGACGTGAGTTCGGTGAGCGGCAGACCGAGCATCTCGATCAGTGCGTCGGCCGACGACTCGAGTGCGACCACGCGACCGCCGCCCTTCACGAACGCGTCGAGCGCGGCGACACCTTCGTCACCGAGGCCGCGCGTGTACAGGTCGGGCACCGTACCCGCCGCGCGACCGTTGCGCAGTTCGGTCGCGGACAGGGACGGCAGCACGAGCACGTCGAGCAGCTCGTCGAGCCGGCCCGCACGCACGCTCTCCGGCCGCACACGCGTGTACGGGATCGCGAGGCGGTCGAGCATCGAGCGCAACCAACCCTCGTTCATCGAACCGCTCCAGGGCGCGTACACACCGATGCGCGGCAGGGCGCCGAGTTCGGTGACCGTCGGCTCCGGCTCGGTCAGTGTGTTGCGGATCTCGTCGACCGCCGTGCCGATCGCGAACGCGGGTCCGTCGAGGCGCGGGTGTTCGACGATCGCACAGCGTGTGCCGCGCGCCAGCTCGACGAACACACGCGTCCACGAAGCGCTGTCCGACAGATCGAAGAGGCCGAGCGTCGCGACGTCGTTCGCGAACAGGCGCTGCGCGCCCGCGATGCTGCTCGGCGTCTCGAGTTCCGCCGTGAAGTCGCCGTGGATCTCGACCGTCTCGACACCCATCAACGCGGGCAGCGTCCAACCGGCGACGTCGTAGGGCTCGGACCCTTCCGGGTAGTGCTGTGCCTCGAACAGGTCGCGCACGAACGGTCCGTAGGGTTGATCGAGACGCAACACGACCGAGCCCTTCGGCCACGTGCGTCCGTCGGCGACGACCTCGCTGTCAGCGCGATGGATCTCGACGCCGAGCAGATCGAGGTTGTCGATCAGGCGCGTGCGCTGACCACCCGCCATGTCGTCGGGCGGGATCAGGTACGCGCGCGGGCTCGTCGTGCGGCCGCGTTCGATCGCGTTCTCGGCGGACACGAGTGTGTTCTCGAGCCACAGGCGCGGCTCGCGCACGAGGCTCGCGAGCAGCGAGCGCCCGAACGCGTGTTCGTACTCGACGATGTCGCGCAGGCGCCACCAACCGCCGGGCCACGGCACGGGGAACTGGTTCGACGGCAGGTACGCGGCGAGGTCGCCGGGGCCGCGCAGCGTGCGCAACGGCTGCCAACTCGGACTGCCCAGGTTGCACGACGCGGCTTCCGTCAGGATGCCGACGATGTTGTGGCGCGCGGTGACGTTGCGGTTGCC
>JBIKNC010000171.1:0-9586 GCA_044358925.1 Planctomycetota bacterium
CGCGGTCGGCGGCGTCCTCGTCGTCGCGATCGGGCTGTACTGGTACGCGACGGCGCGGCATCAAGCGCTCGAACCGGCGCGCAGCGGTGACGCGGGTGGCGCGCGCGCGGACGGCGCGAGCGAGAGCGGCTCGGGCGCTGCCGACGAGGGCGCCGCTCGCGACGCGGCTTCGCCGACGGATGGGAACCTGCTCGCCGATGCGCGCGAAAACGTCGCCGCGCTCGCACACGACTGGACGCGACGCCTCGCGCCGTTCGCGGACGAACACGCGAGCGCGATCCAGGCGGCGCTGCTCGACCTTTCGAACGACACGCTGCCGCGCCTCGACGTCGACGCGGTGCTGTTGGCGGATCTGGCGGTGTTCTTGCGCGGCGATCGCGTTCCGCTCGAAGCGTTGGCCGCGCACACGCTCGCGAACGAACGCGACGTCGCGCTGCACGCGCTCATGCTGGCGAGCTTCGCGTTGCACGGACACGGAGACGCTGCGATCGATGCGGCGTTGCTCGCGAACGTCACCACGCGGCTCGACGCCCTCGCGCAGTCGCGCAGCGCCGAGGATCGCGCCGCCGAGCGCCGCGTGCTCGCCATCGCACGCGCGACCGGCGAAGTGTTCGCGGCGCGCGGCACCGTCGCACCGACGGTCGAACTGTTGACACACCTCGCACTGCTCACGACGAAGTCCAACTGGCGCGAACACGACGACGCGCTGCGCGGCGCCACGCGGCACGTCTTCGCGCACCATCCGGGCGGTTTCGATCGCGAGCAGGTGATCGCACTCTCGGAGGCCGTCTCTTCGCTGCGCCTCGAAACCGAGCGCATGGCCTGGCACACGCTGATGGTGCGCACGCGCGACGAACACACGCTCGGCATGCTGCGCGACGGCGCCGGCAGCGGCCTCGGGATCGTCGGCCACGGTTTGCGCCGGCCGACGTCGGCGGAGCTCGACGTGTTGCTCGCCGCGCTCGCCGCCGACAAGGCGCCGCCGGCCGAACCGTTGCCGGACGAACGCACCATCGCCGTGCCGACGCTCGTGCCGCGCGACACGACGCCCGATCCCAACGCACGCATCGCCGAGCGTCTGCGCGATCGCGTGCGCGCCCTCGAAGGCCTCGTGCACCTCGGGCCGGGCGTGGCGTCGTACATCGCGACACCGTCGCTCGATCCGGAGCGCACGACGCTCGACCAGTTCGCCGAAGCGCTCGCGAACTACGGCGCGGCCGAGGGCTTCGGCGGCGTGTGCGAACTCGCGCCGTACTTCTCGAACGCCGACGGATTGGAACCGGACGTCGAAGCAGCGCTGCTGCGTTCGTTCGCCTGGTACGTGTTCGATCCGCGTCGCCGGGCCGAGCGCGACGCGAACCTCGTCCTCCTCGACGAACTCGGACTCGACGGGGTCGTGCCGCAGGCTTGGCGCAACGCACCGTGAAGCGGAGCCTCGGCTCGGTCGCGAAGAACCGCCGCGGAACCGCCGGAGTCGCTCGATCCCGTTCGAACGACTCCTCTCTCTCCGCGACGGTTCATCGC
Organism: Planctomycetota bacterium; assembly: GCA_044358925.1. Classification (GTDB taxonomy): domain Bacteria; phylum Planctomycetota; class UBA1135; order UBA1135; genus Rohdeia. Next base: position 1,525 of record JBIKNC010000171.1, read on the forward strand.
GACCGAGCGCGAGGAACTCAGCGCTGGTAGCAGCGCTCGCGGCACACGTCGCAGCCTGCCGAGCACCGCGCGAACGCGGCGCTCAACACGCCCTGAACGAGAGCGGCCCCGCTGTTCCGGTCGGGAACAGCGGGGCCGCTCGTCGGGCGCAGCGTTCGTGCTGCGCGCATCAGGCCGAGGTCACGGGACGATCGTCACGTGTGCCGGGTTGCTCGCACCCGACGCGAGCGTCGTGCCGAACAGGTCGACCATCACGTACGCGTGGTCGAGCGAGAGGCCGACGAACGACGGGTTGACGGGCGGGATGGTGAACGTGGCACTGGCTTGACCGTTCGCGTCGAGGAAGCCGAAGAACGGCGAGACGAGGCCGGCGCCACCGGTGTTGAGCAGCTGGAGGAAGTACGCATCGAAGTTCAGCGGGACCGTCACACCGCTCAGCGGGTCGAAGGTTCCGGGGAACGTGCCCGATGCGCTGCCGAGCATCACGAAGACCTGGTTGGCTTTCGACTGTCCGGCGCGCAGCAGGAGATTCTGCGTGCCGCCCGTCGTCGCGGAGATCGTCGGCGCGCCGTGGTAGAGCGTGCCGAGCTGCACGTCGTAGGCCTTGCCACCGTCCGTGAACGGGTTGGCGGCGTTCATGGCGCCGATGAGGGCCTCGTCGCCATCGATCGCGACCGAGCGACCGAAGATGTCTTCCAACGCGGTGTCGGTCGGACGGATGCGCGCGGACTGGAGCCACGTACCGCCGCTCTGGAGATCGTGCACGTAGGCCGCGTTGTCGAGCGTCACACCTTCTTGCCAAGCCGTCGTGACCGCGCGCGCGCCTTCGACGTCGATGGCCGTGCCGAAGAAGCCGTTGGCGATCGGCGTGGCCGCGTTGAAGCGCGTGATCAGTTGCCAGTTCGAGGCCGTGATGCGCTGGTAGACGTAGACCTCACCACCTTGATTGACACCCGGCAGGTCTTGACCGACCGCGGAGATGTAGGCGAAGTCGCCGTCGAGGCTGACCGCGAAGCCGAAGCTGTCGTTGGTGAACGGGTCGGGGGCGACGAACTTGAAGAGTTGACGCCACGTGCCGTTCGGCACGCGTTGGAAGTAGTAGGCCGAGCCGGCGCCCATCGAGCCGTCGTCGTTGTCCGGTGCGCCGATCAGAACGCGATCGCCTTCGAAGTCCATCGACGCGCCGAAGTGGTCCATCGCAGCGCCATCGAGCGGCTTCAGCTTGGCGACTTCGGTCCAGACGCCGCCGCTCTCTTCGAACACGTAGGCCGAGCCCGATTCGATGCCGTTGTCGGAGTCGAACTGCGAGGTGGCGACGACGCGGTTGCCGTCGATCACGACCGGCTCGCCGAAGAAGTCACCTTGCGCTGCGTCCGACGCGAACAGTTTCGCGGACTCGAACCACAGACCGCCGAAGTCCTCGAAGATCACGACGGCGCCCGCTTGAAGGGTCGCGTCGTCCTCGCCGATCATGCCGACGGCGATGCGGCTGCCCGAGATGCTGACCGAGGCGCCGAAGAGGTCGCCTTGTTCGAGCAGGGTGTTCGGCGCCAGTTTCGCGGTCTCGACCCAGTTGCCCGGACCGAAACGATCGAACACGTAGGCCGCACCGCTCGCGCCGGCGACGTCGTCCTTGAGCGGGCTGCCGATCACGGCGCGACCGCCGTCGACCGAGATGCTGTAGCCGAACCAACCGTTCTGTTGCGGGTCGGCCGGGAGGATGATCTGGTCCTCGTTGGCGTCTTGCGCGAACGTGGGGCTGCACAGAGCAGCGAGCGCGAAGGTCGCGCTGACGATGGAAGAGGATCGCATGATGTCGAAGTCTTGGGCTCGAGTGGAGGAGTCGACACGCGCCCTTGCAGGCGTGGCGTGTCGCGGGCTGCCCGCGCGGGGGACCACATTCGACGGCGGGAGACGACCGCCAATGTCGAGCGTGCACTCGGGACGCCCCAGAGAGTAACGGGCGCAGCGGGCTTTCGGGGCGCTTGGAAGCGTGTTCCGAGTGTGTTCGCGGCGTGTGTTGCGCGTCGCTCGCCGAGGTCCGAGCGCACGTGTTACCTGCTCTCCGCGAGCGGTTATGCCCGCCTTCCCGACAGAAGTGCAGTCAGCGCTTCGGGCTGCGGCTCGTCGAGCGTGGCGATGCGCCCGACGCGCGAAGTGTCGTCCGCAGCGAGAGCAACGAGCGCCTCGCGAGTCGTTTCGCCGATCGCGATCGACAGATGGGTCGACGGTCGGGCCTGGTTGGCGGCGAAGGCGTGCACGGCGCTGGGGCTCGCGAAGAAGACCGCGTCGCACGGCGGCGGCAGGACCTCGAGGCGCGGGTGGTTCGCGTAAGCGATCGGTGAAGCGACGGTGAGACCGAGGCCGCGCAACGCAACCGCGACGTCGATCGACAGATCCGAGCGCGGCCACAGGACGTGTTCACCCGGCGAGAGCAGCGGCGCCCACAACGTGAACAGGTGTTTCGTGTCGCGACACGGCCCGACCGCGAACTCCAGTGCGAGTCCGCGCACGAGCGCGCGCAGATTCGCATCCGTCGCGTCGCCGACGACGGCCACGCGTGCACCGACGAGGCGCGAGAGATGCGGCGCGAGACTCGGCAACGCGTTCGCGCTCGTCACACACAGCCAGTCGAAGCGCGCGCTGCCGCTCGGCCACGTGAACGGTTGCGGTTCGATCTCGACGAGCGGCTCGGCGAGCGCGTCCCAACCGGCGGCGCGCGCGGCGGCGCACCAGGCGGCGAGGCGTTTGACGGGACCGGTGATCCAGATGCGCGCGGATGCGCTCACGGCGTCATCAACTCCCGCGCGCCGCGGCCGACGAGTTCGCGACCGAGTGCGGTGCCCAGGCTCTCGGCGTCGTCGCGCGAGCCCGCGATCTCGCCCGCGAGCGCACGGGCACCGTCCATCGACAGCACACGCGCCTTCAGGAACAGTGAGTTCTCGACGACGCGCGCGCGCACGCCGACCGGGGCGCTGCAACCGCCGCGCAGCTCGCGCAGGACGGCGCGCTCGGCCAGCGCCTCGTGCCACGACTCCATGTCGCGCGCGGCGGCGACGCGCTCGTGTACGGGCCAGTTCCCGCTCTTCACGACGAGCGCGACGATGCCCTGGCCCGCCGACGGCAGGAAACGTTCGGTGTCGAGGACGTCGCTGACGTGTTCGAGCAGGCCGAGACGGGCCAGCCCCGCGTGCGCCATGACGAGTGCATCCGCCTCACCGCGCACGAGTTTGTCGAGGCGCGTGCGCACGTTGCCGCGGATCTCGACGGGTACGAGATCGGGGCGTGCGGCCGCGAGCATCGCGCGGCGACGGGCGCTGCTCGTGCCGACGCGCGCGCCGCGCGGCAGTTCGTCGAAGCGCGGGCCGCTCGCGCGTCCGCCGGCGGTCACGAGTACGTCCTCGACCGGCCCGCGCCCCAGCGTCGCGGAGAGCATCGTTCCGCCGCCGAGTTCGGTCGTCATGTCCTTGCACGAGTGGACCGCGACGTCGGCGCGCTCCTCGATCACGACGCGATCGACCTCGACCGTGAAGATGCCGACGCGCCCGAAGCGTGTGAGCGGCGAGGTCAAGTCGACGTCGCCCGACGACGTGACCAGCTCGAAGGCACACGTCACGTCGTTCCACACGGCCCGCAGCGCGCGCTCGGCTGCCTCCGCCTGCCACATGGCCAGCGGACTCGAACGCGTCGCGAGACGGAGGTGCATGATCAGAGAGCGAGCAGATGCTCGCGAACGAGCTCCAACCGCGCCAGCGGTTGGGCCATGGGCATTTGAGAGAGCATGTCCGGCGCGAAGCGTCGAATTCTTCTCACTCTCTCATCGGCGGTCGAGGTAGCTCTGGTACGCGCGGTCGAGCGCGTCGTCGGCCGCGTCGCTGCGCAAGCCGCCTTTCACGGCGCCGAACGCGGCGTCGAGCAGGCGACGATACAGCTCGTCGAGCGCGCGCCGAGCGCCTTCGTCGGCGTTCGGTGCGAGATCGGCGGCGACCTCGTCGCGCACACGTGCGAAGCGTTCGGTGAGCGAGGTCAGGAGCGGTGCGGCGCGCGCGACACGGCGCCGCGCGAGGTACTTCGCGACCTCGGCCAGCAGCATCTCGCTCGTCTCGCGTGTGGCCGTCTCGCGCCCGCGCCGGTTGCCCTCGACGACGCGCGCGAGGTCGTCGAGGTCGTACACGAGCAGGCCCGCGATCTCGCTCGCCGTCGGGTCGATCGCGCGCGGCACCGACAGATCGAGTGCCACGAGCGGCGCGTCGCGGCGCTGCAGGCGCGCGTTCTCGAAGTGTTCGCGGCGCACGATGCGGCCGCCGTCGACGCTCACGGCCACCAGATCGCACTGCGCGATCTCGCGTTCGAGCGCCTCGAGCGGCACCGCGCGGCCGCCGAGTTCGCGCACGACCTTCTCGGCGTTCGCGAGCGTGCGATTGGCGAACACCAGGCTCTTCACGCCATGGCTGACGAGGTGCTTCGCGACCAGCAGCCCCGTCTCGCCCGTGCCGACGATCAGCACGCGCGCCGAACCGAGCGGACCGTACGCGCGCGCCGCGATGTCGACCGCCACGCGCGCGACCGACAGGGTGCCTTCGCCGAGGCTCGTGTGCGTGCGCACACGTTTGCCGAGCGCGAGTGTCTGGTCCAACAACGGCCGCAGGCGTTCGCCGAGCGCACCGGCAGCGTCGGCCGCGTCGAGCGCCTGACGCAGTTGCGCGAGGATCTGGCTCTCGCCGAGTACCAAGCTGTCGAGTCCGCAACCCACGCGCATCAGGTGCACGACGGCGTGCAGATCGCGGTGCTCGTAGAGGTGTTCGGGGCCGACGCGTGCGAACAGGCCCGACTTGAGCGCGTCGAGCGCGCCCGACACGTCGGGACCGACGAGCAGCACCTCGGTGCGGTTGCAGGTCGACACGAGCAGCGCCTCTTCGACGCCCGCGAGCGAGACGAGTTCGCGTGTGCGCGCGACGAGTTGTTCGCCGGGCACGGCGTGCAGCTCGCGCACTTCGACGGGCGCGCTCCAGTGCGACAGTCCGAGCAGCGCGAACTGCCGTTCGAGGTCGGGATGCGACGTGCTCACGGCCGGCGGCTCAATGGAACTTGCCGGGCACGAGTGCCACGAACAGTGAGAGGACGAACACGCCGAAACCGAGCGTCGCCGCGATCGACGCGCGCTCCGGATTCAGTCCGGGCACGCGGCGTGAGAGCGCGACGACGAGGAAGTGCACACACAGCGCGAGTGCGACGAGCACGAGCGGGTGCGTGTAACTGAAGCCCGCGATCGCGTGCGCGTGCGCCCACGCGATGCCGCCGTTCACGGAGGCGAACAGCAGGATGCACGCGACGAGCGATGCGCGGCGCGTCAACGCGGCGAGTTCCGAGAGGCTCGGCAGGCTGCGGAACAGCGGGCCGAACTGTTTGCCGCGCATCTGGCGCAGGAGCAGCAGGTACAGGCCGCCGTACGTGCCGGACAGTGCGAGTGAGGCGCTCGCGAGCAGCACGAGGCCGACGTGCACGATGTAGAAGCCGCCGTCGGCTTCATGGCGCGCGGCCGTGAGCGGTGCGAAGCACGACGCGACGAGTTGCATGATCAGCACGAGTCCGATCACGAACAGACCGACGCCCGCGCGGCCTTGACGCGAACCGCCGCTGCCTTCGCCGACGAGCGCGTACAGGAGTCCGGTCGCGAGGCCGATCGCGGAGACGACGTGCAGGCGGTCGAGGTGCGGCACGCCGCCGGCGTGGGCCGCGAGGCTCGCGAAGAAGCCGGCGTGCAGCGCGAGCGCCGCGTACAGGTACGTGCGCCGCAGACGTGTGTGGCGGTTCTCCGTCAGCGCGATGAAGTCGTGGGCGTGCGCGATGAGCACGACGACGTACGCGGTCGGGAGGAGGACGGTCAGAGCTTGGATCACGACGGCTCGGCGGTGCCCGGTTCGGTGCCCAGTTCGGGACCCAGTGCGATGCGGTCGGCGAGCGCCTGCGCCGCGACTCCCGCGTGTTCCAGCACATCGTCGACGGACACGCCGCGAGTGTAGCTGCCGACCAGTGCGAGATTCGGAAGCGCGCGGGCGAGCGCTGCGTCGAGTGCCGCACTGCGCTCGGCGTACCCCGGTGTGTACGCGGGTATGCCGCCGGCGGTCGCGGGCCAGTCGTTCCACTCGACGTGCGTCGGTGTGAGCGCGTCGGTCGCGAGCCCGAGCGCCGCTGCGAGTTCGCGCACGGTGCGCGCGGCGACGTCGGCGCGGCTCTCGCGTGACGACGGCACGAAACAACTCGCGAGCGCGCCGCCGTCGGGCGCGCGGTCGGCGAACACGTTCGACGGTGCGAGCACGCCCAGCAGGTGTGTGCCGCGTTCGCGCTCCTCTTCGGGCGGCACGAGGAAGCCGAAACCGGGCAGCCAGCGCGACGGGCGGCGCGCGAACAACAGGTGCACGATGCTGACGCCGTTCGTGTGCACGTCGGCGAGCGCGGTGACGGCGCGCGCGGCACGCTCGTCGTGTGCGACGAGCGGCGCGAGCAACGCAGCCGTTGCGTGCGCGGGCGTCGCGAGCACGAGCGCGCGGGCGCAGCGCGTGTCGCCCGCTGCGAGGCGCGCCGTGAACGTCGTGCCGTCGCGGCTGATCGCGGTCACGCGTGTGTTCAGCGCGAGCCGCGGCCCGAGGAAGCGCGCGAACGCGGCGGGCAGCTCGCCCATGCCGTTGGCGAACGAGAGGAGCGTGTCGCGCGAGGCGCCGCTCTCGGACGCCGCGCGCGACGCCGCGACGAACCCGAGCAACGAGCCGTGTTCGACGAGGCCGCGCCACAGCCGCGGGAACGCGCTGCGTGCGCCGAGCGAACGTGCGTCGCCCGCGTACACGCCGCGCACGAACGCGCCGGCGATGCGATCGGCGGCGTCGACGCCGAAGCGCTGAGCGACGAGTTCGTGCAGTGTCGGCTCGCCCGACGCGGGTGGCGTGAAAGCGAGCGAGCGCTCGCGCAAGAAATGCAACTTCGTACGCCACGACACGAGCCGCGTCGTGAGCAGTCCGAGCGGCGACGCGGGCAGCGCGACGAGTCGCCCGCCCCACAGCAGGCGGCGTTCGCGGGCGGCTGGCAGGCTCGTGACGAGGCGGTCCGAGATGCCGAGGCGCTCCACCGCCGCACTGAACGAGCGCGCCGTCGCGGGCACCGAGTGCGGGCCGCTCTCGAGCAACCAGCGCGCGCCGCCGCTCCCGACGACACGCGAGCCGACCACGCCGCCCGCCTGCGAGCCGCCTTCGAGCACGGCCACGTCGAGCCCCCGCCGCACCAACGCCTCCGCCGCCGCGAGCCCCGCCAACCCTGCTCCGACGACGAGGACGTCGTGTTTCGTCGAGGGCGCACTCATGCCTCCATGGTGCGCCGCGCACGCCCGCCGTTCCACGCCGTCCCGCCGGCGAGCCGCCCCGCCCGAGCGCGTGTTCCCGCGGTCGCCGCCGACCGATGAGACTCGGCCCGAGCGCGCCCTGTCCCTCGGCGTCGAACTGCACGTGAACGACCACAGCGCACCGCCGACCGCCGCGAAACCGGCCCGCGTCTACACCCGCAACTTCCGCAGCCGGCAGACGCTGAGCCTCGTGCTCGCGACCTGGCTGACGATGCTCGGCGTCGGGCTGTTGTCGTCGATCGGGCTCGCGCCGCTGATCGCGGTGCCGCTGCTCCTGCTCTACGTGGTCGCCGTCATCTGTGTGCTCGCCGGCCACGACGTGATCACGCTGACCACCGACGGTTTCGCGCGCGAGTGGACGCCGCTCGCCGCGCGTGTGCTGCCGCTGAAGACCCACACGACGTTCATCCCGTTCGCGGCCGTGCGTTCGTACAAGGTCGACAGCGAGATGAGCCGCGCTTTGAAGAGCTACGACTATCTCGAGATCGATCTCGCGCAGGACCCGCACCGTTTGATCGCGACGAACCGCCACGATCGCGCTGGGTTCGAGGAGTTCAAACGAGCGTTCCTGGAGCGCGTGTCTGGTGTGGCGCGTACGGTGCCAGGCACCCTGTCGCCAGATTCCGCACTCGGCGGCGCGTGCAGCGATCCATCGGTCGCGCGCAGCGC
>JBIKNC010000173.1:0-9527 GCA_044358925.1 Planctomycetota bacterium
AGCCCGGGATCTGCGAGACGGCGCCGTAGAGCTCGCCGTACATCTCCTCGGTGGAGCGGTCGCGCTCCTTCCAGTTCTTCATGACCATGCCGCCGAAGCCGCCCCAGTTCGCGGTCAACGACCACATGAACTGCGCTTCGGGGAACGCCGTCACCGCGTCCACGACCTTGCGCGACTCGCGGTTCACCGACTCGACGGTCGCGTCGGGAGCAGCGTCGAGGAACAGGCTGATGTGGCTCTGGTCCTCGACCGGTGCGAGTTCGCGGCGCGACATCGAATAGAGCGGCCAGGCCGCGGCCATGATCACGAGGGACGCGACGACGATCGCCCAGCGGATCGCGAGCGCTCCGTCCAGCGTGCGCACGTAGAAGCGCCGCACCGCTTCGAACATGCGGTTGACGAGGCGCGTGAGCGCCCCCTCCTTGCCGTCGGCGTGCACCATGTACGCACTCATGACCGGCGACAGCGTCACCGCCACGAAGCCCGACACGACGACCGCGGCCGCGAGTGTGATCGCGAACTCGAGGAACAACGACCCGGTCAAGCCGCCTTGGAAGCCGATCGGCGTGTACACGGCCGCGAGCGTGATCGTCATCGCGATGATCGGGCCGAGCAGCTCGCGCGACGCCGCCAGTGCGGCTTGGATGCGCGTCTTGCCCATGCGCACGTGCCGCTCGACGTTCTCGACGACGACGATCGCGTCGTCGACGACCAGACCGACCGAGAGCACGATCGCGAGGATCGTCAGCAGGTTCAGGCTGAAGCCCAGCGCCGACATGACGATCGCCGCGCCGATGAGCGAGACCGGCATCGCGACCAGCGGCACGAGCGCCGTGCGCACCGAACCGAGGAACAGGAACACGACCAGACCGACGATCGCTATCGTCTCGATCAGCGTCTTGCTGATCTCGGTCAGCGCGTCGCGCATGAAGACGGTGCCGTCCCACACGAGGCGCATCGTCACGTCCTTCGGCAGGTTCGGCTCGATGCGCGCCATCTCGGCGCGCAACGCGTCGGCGACCTCGATCTCGTTCGCACCGACGAGCGGCCACACACCCAGGTACACCGACTCCTCGCCGTTGTACTTCGCGATGAGATTCGGCTCCTCGGCGCCGAGTTCGACGCGCGCGACGTCGCCGAGGCGGACGACCGCGCCGTCGCGTTCGACGACGATCAGGCGTTCGAACTCTTCGACCGTGCGCAGGTCCGTGTCGGCCAGCAAGCTGACCTGCACGAGGTTGCCCTTCGTCTGGCCGACGGCCGCGAGATAGTTGTTGCGCTGCAACGCCGACCACACGTCGCCCGGCGACAGGCCGACCGCGGCGAGCCTATCGGGATCCATCCACACACGCATCGCGACCGGGCGACCGCCTTCGTTGTTCGTGACACGTTGGATGCCCGGCAGCGTGGCCAACTGGGGTTGGATCGTGCGGCTGAGCCAGTCGGTGATCTCGGCCACGCCGCGCTCCGGCGACGTGAACGACAGATAGAAGGTCGCGTACGGCCGGTCCGCGCGCTGCACCTCGATGGTCGGCTCCTCGGCCTCCTCGGGCAGTTCGCTGCGCACCTGCTGCAGGCGCGACGTGACCTCGGCCAGCGCCGCGGTCGTGCTGTGGTCGAGTTCGAGCCGCACCGTGACGGTGCTCACACCCGCACGACTCGTCGACTCGACGTGGTCGACGCCGCCGATCGCGGACACGGCGCGTTCGATCGGCGTCGTGAGGAAACCGCGCACCGTCTCGGCGCTCGCGCCGACGTACGTGGTCGTGATGATGACGCTCGAACTGTCGAGGCTCGGGTACTGCTGGATCGGCAGACCCGCCGCCGCGCGCCAGCCCACGAGGACCAGCACGAGGTTGACCACGATCGCGAGGACCGGGTGCTTGATGAAGACGTCGGTGACGGCTTTCACGTGGAATGCTCCCGGTGGATCAGAGGGGTTGTTGCGTTTCGGCGGCCGGCGCGGACACCGCGACCTTCATGCCGTCGAAGAGCTTGAAGGAGCCCGACGCCGCGACGCGTTCCGTCGCCTCGAGGCCCGCTTCGATCACGACCTCGTCGCCGAGCAGCGCGCCGCTCGTCACGCGCCGCATCTGGGCGCGCGTCGTGTTCGGTTCGGCCGCGACGATCACGAACACGTGTTCGCCCATCGGCCCTTTGCGCAGCGCCGACACCGGCACGACGAGCACGTCGCGCACGTCACCCATCGGCACGTTCACACGCACCGAACCGCCAGGCGACGGCACGTGCGGCGCGAGCGGCAGCCGTGCACGCAACGTCGTGTTGCGCGTGCGTGTGTCGATGAGCGCGTCGGCCGCGACGATCGTCGCCGTGAGCGGCGCACCGCCGTTCGCGACGTGCACTTCGACGGTGCTGCCGATCGCCAGCGCCGACGCCACGTCCTGCGGCACCATGAAGTCGACGTGCACCGCGTCGTCGACGCTCTGCAACGTCGTCAAGTGTGTGCCCGTGTCGAGGTACTGACCTTCGTGCACGTTCGACAGGCCGATGCGCGCACGGAACGGCGCGTTGATGTGCTTCTTGTCGACCAGCGCTTGGAGCCGCAGCACGTTCGCCGCCGCGACGTCGCGTTCGGCGCGCGCGCGGTCGACGTCGCTCGCGGAGGCACCTTGGCTCTCGCTCGCACGTTCGATGCGGCCCAGCAGCGTCTCCGCCAACGCGAGCTGCGCGCGCGCCGCCGCGAGTTCCGCCTCTTCGACAGCGACGTCGAGTTGGACGAGCAGCTCGCCCTCCTCCACCACCGCGCCCGGCGCGAGGCGCACTTCGCGCACCGTGCCCGCCGTCTCGTTCGCGAGGTCGACCGAACGCAGCGCGAGCACCGTGCCGATCGCCGTCGTCGTGCGTTGGAACGTGCGTCGCGCGGGCAGCGCTGCTTCGACCAACTCCTGCGGCTCCGGTGCGGCGGCTGCCGCAGCGGCCGAAGCCGCGAAGCCGGCCTTCTTGAAGGTCCACAGCCCGTACGCGGCGGCGCCGATCGCGGCGAACAGGACGACGGTGCCGATCAGGCGGCCGAGGATGGCGCCGCGCTTCGAACACGTCGAACGGCGGCGCGCGGTGAGGACGGAGCGGGTACGGACGGGCGAGAGCGAGACGTTCATGGCGAGTCGGACGTGGCTGCGTAGACCGGTCGTCTAGCAATGGCGCGGCAAACGTGGGGCGTCTGCCACGGTGTGGGTGCGAATCGTTCGAGGCGCGTGAGCTGCGAGCGTTGGGGGAAGCGCTTCTCGAAGCCCTCTCAGCGCTGTTCGCCGAGCAGGTTGTCGAACACGAAGGCGAGGAAGTCGTCGAGCGGATGGATGCTGCGTTCGACCTGCATGCGGATCGCCGCGCCTTCCCACAACATCACGAGCACGTTCGCGAGGCGATCCGCGTCGTGGCGGAGCGCGATCTCACCCGCGTTCTGCCCCTCGCGGATCACCTGGGCGAGCAGCGCACTCCACTGCTGGTAGGCCGCGCGCACGGCGGCGTGCACCGGAGCGCTCAGATTGGCCGTCTCGAGCGCCAATTTGGGGATCACGCACTCGATCGTCGGGCCACTCGTCTGGCACTCCGCGCGGCTGTACTCGAACACGCCGCGCAACCGCTGAACGGCGGTGCGCTTGCGGTCCGAGAGGATGTCGCGCAGCGACGCGACGTAGTCGTGGCAGGCGCTCTCGATGAGCGCCACGCCGAACTCCTCCTTCGACGCGAAGTAGTGGTAGAAGGAGCCCTTCGGCACTCCCGCGCGCGCGAGGATCTCGGACAGCCCGGCGCCGTTGAAACCCTTCTCGATCACGAGTTCGGCGCCGGCAGCCAGGATGCGTTCCTTGGTGTCGGCGCCGCGCTGTTCGGGCTCGCGAGCGGGTTCGCGAGTCGGCTGGGTCTCGGGCTTCGGGCGCATTGGGGCGGCGGAGACTAGACCGATCGTCTCGACCGATCAAGGGGCGCTTCGAGCGAGTTTTCGAGCGCACCCGACACCGACAGGGCCGGCGAGCGGTCCTGGTAGCCTGCGACCCATGACCCGCACCTGGCGACTTCGAACACCGGACCCGGCGGCGCGCGCGCGGCTCGTGCGCGAGGCGGGCGTGCACGAGGTCGTCGCGCAGTTGCTCGTGAACCGCGGGCACGCCTCGCCGGACGCGGCGACCTCGCACCTCGCGTGCCGGGCGGACGGCCTGCACGATCCGGCGACGCTGCCGGGTGTCGCGGCGGCGTGTGAGCGGCTCGCGCTCGCGATCGCGCGCAAGGAGCGCGTGCTCGTGCACGGCGACTACGACGTCGACGGAGTGTGTGGCACGGCGCTCTTGGTGCGGCTCCTGCGGCTGGTGGGCGCGGACGTCGCGTGGCATATCCCGAACCGCCTGATCGACGGCTATTCGTTCGGCGCGCACAGCGTGAAGCGCACGGTCGACGAAGGTGCCAAGCTGTGCATCAGCGTCGACAACGGCACGTCGGCGTTCGACACGATCGCGGAGCTCGCCGCCCTCGGCGTCGACACGATCGTGACGGACCACCACGAGCCGTCGCTCCCCCATCCCGTGCACGGTGCGCTGCCGTGTGCGGCCGCGATCGTGAACCCCAAGCTCGTGGGTTCGACGTATCCGTGGAAGGAACTGTGCGGCACCGCGGTCGCGTTCAAACTCGCGTGGGGGCTCTTGAAGCACCTCGCGGGCGGCGAGCGCGTGCGGCCCGCGCACAAGGAGTTCCTCGAATCGTCGATGGCACTCGTCGCCATGGCGACGGTGGCGGACGTGGTACCGCTCGTCGACGAGAACCGCGTGCTCGTCACGTGGGGTTTGAAGGCGCTGCGGCACAAGCCGAGCGCGGGACTCGCGGCGCTGCTCGCGAGTGCGAAGCTCGACGGACGCGCACCGACGGCCGACGAGGTCGCCTTCCAACTCGCGCCGCGCATCAACGCGGCCGGTCGACTCGGCGCGGCGGATCGCGCGGTCGAGTTGCTGCTGACCGAAGACGGTGCGGCGGCGCGCCGACTCGCGGCGGAACTCGACGATCTCAACCAGGCGCGCCGGAGCATCGAACGTGAGGTCTTCGAAGCGGCGTTCGCAGCGGCGCGCACGTTCGAGGACGCGGAGCGTTGGCCCGTGCTCGTGATCGCGGGCCGCGGTTGGCACCAAGGTGTGGTCGGCATCGTCGCGTCGAAACTCGTCGAGCGTTTCGGGCGCCCCGCGCTCGTCATCGGGCTCGACCAACATGCGAACGGTGCGAGCGCCGCGGCTGACGCGGTCGCCGGCACCGAAGAACTCGGCCGCGGTCGCGGCAGCGCGCGCAGCGTGCCGGGCTTCGACCTCTTGGGCGCGTTGCACGCCGCGAAGGACGTGTTCCTGCGCTACGGCGGCCACGAACAGGCCGCCGGTTGCGAGATCGAGGCGCGCCACGTCGACGCGGCGCGCGAACTCGTGTGCGCCGCGGTGCGCGCGCGCAACGAAGCCACACGCGTCGGGCCGGGGCCGCTCGAGATCGACCTCGAGCTGCCGTTCGCCGCGCTCGACGAAACGTTGATGCGCCAGATCGAACGTTTGGAGCCGTTCGGTGCGCACAACAAGAAGCCCGTCTTCCTGTCGCGCGATCTGAGGCTCGTGAACGAGCCGCGCGTCGTCGGCGGCGACGGCACGCACCTCGTACTCGAACTGCGGCGCGGCGATCGCGTCATGAAGGCGATGGCGTTCGGAGCCGCGGCGCGCCGCGCCGAGCTGCGTCCTGCGACGCCGATCCACGTCGTGTACACGCCGCGTTGGAACACCTACCGAGGTACGACCGCGCTGGAGGTCGAAGTGCTCGACTTCCGCTGCGGCCTCGACGCGGTGCCGGTCTGAAACCACTCGTGCATTGCAGCGTCGAGCAGGTCATGGCACAGTCCCGCGCCATGGTGCTCTGGAACCGCACTCCCGCCCGTGTTCTCACGGGCCGCACGAACAAGGGCCGTCCCAGCACGGGACGTCCCTTCACGTGACGCGGCGCCCGGCCCTCTCCTGCGGTCGACGCGGAGAGTGGAGCCGGGGAGCCGGTCGGTTCCCGTTCGCCCCGCGCGTCCTGACGGACGGCCCGAGCGAACAACGGACTCCACTCGCCGAGTTGCTGCGGAATCCAACGTCCCCACAACCCTGCGAGGCGCTTCACGGCGCACGAGTCCATGAAACGATCCGCCATCGGTGCGCGAACGCTTGCTCTAGCTACGTTCATTGCCGCATCCAGTGCGACCATCTCGAACGCTCAAGAAACCGAGCCCGAGAAATACTTGACCTGGAACGACCTGCTGTCGACCGACAGCACTTTGAAGTTCTACGGCTACATCCGGCTCGACGCTCAGTACAACGACTCGCGCTTCAACGATCCTCAGATCCCGGGCTTCGTGCGCTCTGAAGACACGAGCGGCGTGGGCGGTGTGCCCGCCGGTGTGATCGCCGAGTCCAACGACGACGAGTACGCGTTGCATCCTCGACTGACACGCTTCGGAGTCGACCTCACGGGGCCGACCATCGCCGGACTCGGTGATCCGAAGCTTGGCGGCAAGGTCGAGATCGACTTCTACAACATCGGTCTGCCCGACTCGGACTCGCGTCAAGCGTTCCGCATGCGGCGCGGTTTCCTCACGCTGAAATGGGAGCGCTGGACGCTGCTCGCCGGACAGGAATGGGATCTCGTGTCACCGCTGTTCCCGGCCGTCAACAGCGACTTGATGATGTGGGGCGCCGGCAACACCGGCGACCGGCGTCCGCAACTGCGCGCGCAGTACGACGCTCCGCTTTCGGGTGGCACGTTCACCACGACGTTCGGTATCGGCCTCGGTGGCTCGGTGTCCGAGAACACGGTGCTCGGTGGTCTGCGCAGCGGTGAGAACTCCGGTCGCCCGATGGTCGCGGCGCGCGTCGGCTACAAGACGGCCGACGGCATCACGTTCGGCGTCTGGGGGCACGACGACGAAGAGGACTACGACCCGGACGGCGCGGGCGTGCTCACCGAGCAGGCCTTCGACTCGAACTCGGTCGGCGTCGATCTGATGTTGCCCTTCAACTCGGGCGACACGTGGCTCAAGGGCGAGTACTGGCGCGGCGAGAACGTCGACGACATCCGCGGCGGCATTTTCCAAGGCGTCAACACGGCCGGAATGGGCATCGACGCCGCGGGCGGTTGGGCCGAACTCGGTCACAAGCTCACGTCGAAGGCGACGATCTCCGCCGGTTACTCGTTCGACGATCCCGAAGACGGCGACCTCGACAACTTCGCGCGCGCGCAGAACGACATCGCGTATGCGACGGTCGTTTGGAACTACGGCTCGCTGCGCTTCGGCCTCGAGTACTTGAACTGGGAGACCGATTACGTCGGACTCTCGAGCGGCGATGCCAATCGCTACGTCGCGTGGATCGCTTACTACTTCTGAGCCCAACGAGGAAACACAACATGAGAACGGAACTGATCATCATCGGTGTCGCGCTGCTCGCCTCGTGCGCGGGCACGGCGCCGTCGCAACGCTTCGAAGCACGCCACGACTTCACGATCGACGTGCCGCAAGGCGCGAACGAAGTGGACGCTTGGTTCGCACTGCCGGCCGACAACGACCGCTACCAGGACGTCGAAGAACTCGACTGGCACGTGAACGCTCCGGCGAACGTCACATGGACGACGACCGAAGTGCGCGACTCGCTCGACAACCGCTTCCTGCACCTCGAAGCGCAGGGCGCTGGTGGAGCGAAAATCGCCGTCGAGACGAGTTTCACCGTCGTGCGACGCGAAGCGCACGTCAGCGTCGACCCGGCGGACACACGTCCGCTGACCGACGGCGAGCGCACAAAGATGGCCGCGCACCTCGCGTCGGCACAACACGACGCACCGACGCCGGCCATCGAAGCCGATGCAAAGCGCATCGTGGGCGGCGAGAAGAACCCGGTGCTGCAAGCGCGCTTGCTGTACGACTGGGTGCTCGACCACGTGCAGTACTGGGTCAAGGACCCGTCGAAGTGGAAGGCTTCGCCGGTCGGTAGCAGCTCGTACTGCTACGAACAGTGCACCGGCAACTGCACGGACTTCCACAGCCTGTATGTGGCTGCTGCGAGGACGGTCGGTCTGCCGGCGCGCATGGTGTACGGCTCGTTCTTCAAGGGACCGCTCGATGGCAAGCCGCAGGACCAGAGCTACCACTGCTGGGTCGAGGTCTGGGCTCCGAAGATCGGTTGGATCCCGCTCGACGTCGCGGTCGCCGACGTGTTCGTGGCCGACTTCACACTCGACGATGCCAACCGTCCGAAGGTCGAACTGACCACGGCCGACGGCTTCGCGGGTCCCGACCAGGCCATGGTCGACTTCTACTTCGGCAACCTCGAAGCGCGACGTGTCTCGTGGCACCTCGGTCGCGACCTCGTGCTCGAAGGCGCGGCGACGGCCAAGGTGAACGCCATCCCCAAGGCGCACATCGAGATCGACGGCAAGCCGATCGAGGCCGCAGCCACGACGCGCATGCTGACCTTCCGCGAAGTGCGCTGAGAGAGGAGCCCATGAGCAACCCGAGCACACGCACCGTCACGGCCGAGGTCGTCGTCGCCGCCGTCGAGTCCCACTGGGGCGCGACGTGCGGCGGCTGCGGCACGGCCATGATCGGCCACGACGTCGTGATCGGAATGCTCATGGGCCAGTCGGGAGCGCCGCGCTGTACGGCGTGCCTCGCGCGCGCGCTCGGGGACGACCTCGCGGTCTTCCAAGAGCGCGCGCGTGCCAGCGTGCGGCGACTCGGTTGTCATCGCGCCGGCTGGGTGCACAGCGACCGTAGGCTCGCACGACTCCCACACTGGCCCGAAGCGCGTTGGCCCGCCGCACTGCGACTCGACGTGCTCGAAGACGATCTCGAAGACGATCTCGGAGACGAGCCGACGAATCACAGCGCAGGTCAGGAGCCGGCGCTCGTTCCGACCGAACGATTCGACGCCGGCGACATGGGCTGCGGCGACCTCGTGCTCGAACTGCGCACACGTCTGCTCGCGCTCGCCGCGGGCGACGTGCTGCTCGTGCGCGCGACCGACCCCGGCGCGCCCGGCGATCTGCCCGCGTGGTGCCGCGTCACGCACCACACGCTTCTCCACCACGACCACCCCCACTACTGGATCCGCCGGCGCACCGACGCGCCGACCTCACCCGCGACATCGACATGAAACAACGCTTCTGCGTGAGCCTGACCTGCGGCAAGAACGACACCGACAAGGCCACCGTGGCCTTCGTCATCGCGAACGCGGCTGTGGCCTCCGAGAAGGAGACGCTCGTGTTCCTCAGCATCGAAGGTGTGCGCCTCTCGCAGAAGGGCTACGCCGACGACATCGCCGAGGCGGGCTTCGCGCCGCTCAAGGAACTGATGGCCAAGTTCACGGCCGCGGGCGGCACGATCTGGATCTGCTCGCCGTGTTTCAAGAAGCGCAGCCTCGACGAGAAGAACCTCGTCGCGGGCGCGTCGATCGTCGGCGGCGCGAGCCTGGTCGAGTTCCTCTCGGGCGGCGCGCCGTGTGTCTCGTACTGAGCAGTTG